>NZ_CP102197.1:1706853-2048224 GCF_024584435.1 Schaalia odontolytica | reverse complement strand
CCTGGTCGACGCTGCCCGTCATCCGGCCATGAACGGGCGGGCGGTCGACCCGGGCGGGCGGGAGTCGGGGGCCGGGAGCACCCCGGCCTCCCAGATCGCCGCGCGCATCGCCGAGGAGCTGGCCCGCCGCCTGGACTCGGGTGAGCAGGTGCGCGTCCTGGGGCTGACGGGCCCGCCCGGCACAGGCAAGACCACGATCGCCGCGGAGCTTAGGCGCATCCTGCCCCGAGTCGGCGTACCCGTCGCGGGCCTGGCCCCCATGGATGGCTTCCACATGTCGAACGCCCTGCTGGCCGCCCGAGGCCTGGCGGACCACAAGGGCGCACCCGACACCTTCGACGTCGGCGGCTACGTCGCCCTCCTGGGGCGCGTGCGCCGCGCCGACTCGCTCGTGCTCGCCCCCGACTATCGCCGCGACCTACACGAGCCCGTGGCCGCCTCGCTGCCCATCGAGCGCCGGGGCGTCGTCATCACGGAGGGCAACTACCTGGGCTTGGAGCTACCGGGGTGGGCGGACGTGCGCGGGCTCATCGACTTCCTCGTCTACATCGACACGCCCATCGAGACGCTCGCCGCCCGCCTGATCGAGCGCCACGTCAGCTGTGGCCGGGAACGCTCCGATGCCGCGCACTGGGTGCGCACGGTGGACGCGGCGAACATGTCGCTCGTGGCCCGCACGAAGGAACGCGCGGACCTGGTCCTCGCCCCCGCGTGACGTGCCCCGCCCGCGCCGCCCTCCCCATCTGCGCTCGCACCGCGCGCTCGCGCGCCCCGTTGGGTAAGGTACACCTATGTTCCTCTTGATCGGCCTTCTCGGTGGCCTCATCACGGGCATCTCCCCGTGCATCCTGCCCGTCCTGCCCGCGCTCTTCCTCGGGGCCGCGGGCGGAGGGGATTCAACGCGTTCCGAGGCCAAGGCCGGTAGCCGATCCTCCGGCGCCGGGGGCGTGGATCCCGCGCTCTTCCGAGTCGCTCCGGGCGTGAGCCTGGGTGGCCCGGGCGGAAAGAGCGTTCGGCGAAGCGGCTCCTCGACCGCCGAGCGCGCCCCCCGCCGTCCCCTGCTGATCGTCGCGGGCCTCGTCACCTCCTTCATGCTCATCACGGTGGCCGGCTCGGCGCTGCTCTCCCTGCTTCACCTTCCCCAGACCCTGATCCGTTGGACCGGCATCATCCTCCTCGCGGCGGTCGGCATCGGCATGATCATTCCCCGGGTGATGGAGGTGTTGGAGCGGCCCTTCGCGCGCGTGGCACCACGGGTCTCCTCCGACGCGGCCGGATTTGGCCTCGGCATGGTGCTCGGGGCGGCGTTCGTGCCCTGCGCGGGCCCCGTCCTCACCTCGATCATCGTGGCCTCGAACACCGGCCAGATCACGTGGCGCATCGTCGGCCTGGCCATCTCCTTCGCGATCGGCGTGTCCGCTCCCCTGCTGATTGTCGCGCTCGCCGGCTCCGGCGTCGCCGCCCGCTTCCTGTCGGCTCGCCAGCGCCCCCTGCGCATCGCCGCCGGCATCGCCATGATCGCGCTCGCCCTGGGGATCGCAACCGACGCCCCCGCCGCCTTGCAGCGGATGATTCCGGACTACACGGCGGCCCTGCAGGGCGAGGACGGGCAAGCGTGCGAGGACGGCTCCTGCGAGCCCGAGACGCAGGTGGAGGCGCGCACGGACTTCGCCCAGTGTGCTCGCGGATCCGGCAAGGATTGCGGGCATCTGCCGGCCATCGGCGCCTCGGAATGGCTCAACGCCCTGGGAGAGCCTCACGGCACCGTGACCCTCGTCGACTTTTGGTCGAGTTCGTGCGTGAACTGCGCGCGTGAGATTCCCGAGATCGAGCGCATCTACGAGAAGTACAAGGATGCTGGCCTCGTCGTGATCGGCGTGCACTCTCCGCAGCAGGCCCACGAGCGTGACGCGTCCGTGGTGAGCGGCGCCGCGTCCCGCCTGGGCATCACCTACCCGGTGGCGCTGGACCCGGACCTGGAGGCCTTCCAGGCATACGGTGCAACCGCGTGGCCGACGCACTACCTGGCCGGGCCTGACGGGCAGCTGCGCTCGGTGGGCAGGGGCACCTCGGGCCTTGAGGAGCAGGTGCGGGCGCTGCTGACCGAGGCCGGGGCGACTCTTCCGGACTAGGAGCGGAGCCCGCCCTGGGACACGATGGAGAGCAGACGGGGCGTGACGCGCTCGATGACCTCGAGGGTGTCGAGAAACTCCTGGTGGCCTCCGTACCACGGGTCGGGCACGTCGCCGCCGCCCTCTGGGTCACAATCGCGGTACATGCAGATGAGTGGTCCCCGCGTCGGCTCCTGACCTTTGTCGGCGGGGGTAAGGCTCCCTCGGTACGGAGTTCCGGCGCGGTCGGCCAGGCGCTGCAGCGCGCGAAGGTGTCGGCCCGTCATCGCCAGGACGAGGTCCCACTGGCCGAGCTCGGAGGCGCTGACCTGGCGCGCGCGGTGGTCGGGCACGTCGTATCCGGCGTCGCGCAGGACGCGTGCGGCGCGAGGATCGATGGGGTTGCCGCGTTCCTCGTCGGAGACTCCCGCACTGTCGACGAGGATGGGGATCCCGGCTCTCGCTGCGCTCTGTTCGGCGATGGCGTGGGCCATGGTGGAGCGGCAGATGTTGCCGGTGCACACCATGAGGATCCGGGTGGGGCGGGCGTCGGTGTTCATAGCATCCTCAGGTAGGCGGCAACCGCGTCGGCGCTGTGGGAGGCGGCGCGCGCACCGTCCATGTGGAACGCCCGGTCGGCGCCGGGTTCGCACAGGTCGGAGACGGCTCGCAGGGAGATCCAGTCGACGCCTGCCGACCAGCACACTTGGGCCATCGCGCAGGTCTCCATGTCGGTGCCGATGGCGTCGGGAAAGCGACGGCGCATGGGTTCGGCGTGCTCCTGCGTGCAGAAGGAGTCGGAGGAGAGGATCCGGCCGACTCTCACCCGGTGGGGGATCGCCTCGGTGAGGTCGTCCAGTCGCGCGGCCGCGGCCTCGGACGAGGCGTAGTCGACGGGCATCTGAGGGATCTGCCCCGGCGCGTATCCGAAGGCGGTTGCGTCGGCCTGCCCGTAGATGGCGGTCGTTCCGGCGGCGATGTCCCCGACGTTGATGTCGCGCGCGAGGCCGCCGGTCGTCCCCGCTGCGATGACCACGGGAGCTTCGACGAGGGCGAGGGCGCGGGCGGTCGCGCAGGCCGCGTTCGCCAGCCCGATGCCCGAGGTGACGACCAGGACGGCCTTTCCTTCCAGTTCTCCGAGGGCAAATCGCTGGGTCATGCGCGAGCCGCCCAGCACCGCCTCGGGTGTCTCCTCCTCGCCGAGGGGGGCAAGCTCGTGCAGGAAGGGTGCGGCCTCCATGTCCATGGCGGCCTGGATGACGGCGTCGACGCGGACGCGTTCGGGCATGCGCAGATTCATGCCCCCATGTTAGGCGACCGCGCTGCCCCGGGCGCGGTCGCCCCGCACACAGCGAGGCCCCCGGAGGATTGATCCGGGGGCCTCGCGTTTCTATCGGCGTCTCAGGCCTTGCCGACGCGCTGGCGCTTGCGCGCCCACGCGCACCCGCCCGCAAGGGCGATCAGGCCGATGCCTGCCGCGACGTGGGGGTAGACGCCGTATCCGCCTGCGACGGGCAGCGTGCCCACCTGGGTATCGACGATACGGATGCCGGGGGCCCCCGCCTCACCGCTCGCGCCGGGCTGCGCCGACAGGACGCGCACGGAGGAAAAGCCCTCGTCGGGACCGAACTGCGCCGTGAGGACGGTGGTCGCGTCCGCGTCGTTTCCGACGCTGATGCGGAACGGGACGGGCCTGGGGAGAAGCGCGTGTCCGGCTGGCGCGCGTGTCTCGACGAGCCAGTAGTCGGTGTCAGGGGCCAGGGGGGCGCTCAGGAAGGTGGGGCCACCGTCGACGACGCTGACGGGCGTTCCCTTGAGTTCAGCGTTGTCGTAGATCGCGAAGGCGGCGCCCTTAAGCGGGTAGGTTCCATCGTCGTTGGGCGTGCCAACGGGTTGGGTCCCGGCCTTCTCGATGCGGATGTAGCGAGGACGCACGGGAGCGCACGCCTCGTTGTTGGCGCTTCCGTCGTAATCGTAGGGGCCACTCACCGAGTTATAGAGGCCGCGTCTGGGCGTCAGGTGCCCATTGGCGGAGGCG
Organism: Schaalia odontolytica; assembly: GCF_024584435.1. Lineage (GTDB taxonomy): Bacteria > Actinomycetota > Actinomycetes > Actinomycetales > Actinomycetaceae > Pauljensenia. The sequence goes on along the minus strand of NZ_CP102197.1, from coordinate 2,044,075 downwards.
CACTCCAGTGCGGGCTCACTGTAACCCGGGGTCCTTTTGTTGCGCGCCACATTCATACGGATGTACCAGGTGGCCTGGGCACCCGGTTCGAGGTCCGTGCCCTCGGTGAGGGTGTAGGGGCCGTAGCGCGTTGGGGTGGCGCTGTCGAGTCCTTCCAGGGTCGTGGCGATCCTGACGGAGCGTTCCTTCAGTCCCGGAGCGAAGGAGGGGGAGTCGGCCAGTCGTCCGGTGGTTCCTTTCAGGGTCCCGTCGTTGGTGGCGGTGATGCGATAGGTGACGGTGATGTTGGGAGCGAAAGCATCCTTGACGCTTTCGATGCTCTTCTCGATGCGGATCTTGGGGGCCTGCTTCTGGTTGGTGAAGGTGCAGGTCACCGGCAGAGCCTTGGCCGAGGAGGCGGGGGGCACGGCGGAGAAGTCGATGCCGCCGGTGGCCGGGTCGCGCGTGACGTTCACTCGGTCACCAACTCCGTTGACGCAGGTGACCTCCGAGAGCTTCCACTGCGCGGCGTTGGGATCATCGCTGACTGGCCAGGGGCCGTAGTAGCCGGGCTGGCCGGGTGCGATCGGGTTCTTGCCGGGGATCGTGGGGCCGGTCTCAGCGACGATGAACTGGGACTTTCCGGGGATGAATGACTGGTATCCGCTCAGAACCGTGCCGCCGTTACCGTAGGCGGTGGGCTTGAGGGAGAAGTCGGAGAATGATCCGGGGCTAATGTAGGTGTCGGCCTGGGCCTCGTTGGGCAGGGGCGCTCCCTCGGGAGCCTTCCAGTCGCCAGCGGGCAGGGTCGTGAAGTTGAAGGAGGGGATCTCCTCGCCGGGGGCTCCGGAGTCCTCGGTGACGTTCTTCGCGATGCGCAGGAATCGCTCCTGACGGAACTCTCCGTAGAGGCAGCCAAACGAGGTCTGATTCTCCTTCGTGGTGAAGGTGTTGACGGGAGCCGAGTCCGCCGGGGGCTGGGCGGGGCAATTGCCGTCGGCGCTGGGCACGAAGCCCCACAGGAAGAGGCGGTAGGGGATGCCGTCAACGACGAGGGTGCGGTCCGAGGTGGTCTTATTCACGGTGAGCACGTCGTCAGATTCGGGCGTGTGCCCCGGAACATCCACGTAGTTGGGGTAGTAGTTCGGCTGGTCGGTGTAGATGTCGTAGTTGCCGTAGCCCGGGCCCACGTGCTGGAAGCAGAACCAGGTGTTCTCCCCGTATCCGCGGATGAGGGCGTAGTAGGGTGCCTCCGCGGGGCACGAGCGGGCGGAGTACGCCTGCGAGTAGTACCTGTAGGCTCCGCCTTGATTCGCCACGGCGGTCGTGTCGTTATCGTTGGTGGTCTCGTGCTGGTCGAAGGGGAAGGATTCTTCGAGGTCTCCGATGCGAATGTCGAAGGAGGCGTGCACGTAGTGAATCGCCGACCAGATCGGGAAGTTGTTGTGTCGGACGGTGCCGATCAGGAAGGTGCTGTTGAGCGCGGACTTGCCGGGGTTGTTGGGCTTGTAGCCCAGGGCGCTCGTGGTCGAGGCAGAGATGACGTTGTCCCTGTACTCCCCCTGGTAGCCGTAGGGATTGATGTGGTAGTCCCACGCGACGCCTCGGGTGATGTAGGACCAGTAGTCGCCACGCTTGGCGACGTCGGCCTTCAGCCAGCGCTGGGCCACGCCCGGCTGGTGAGCCTGCGAGTACTGGTTGCGGTCCCTGGAGTCGTAGACGCTCATGCCGCGCACGACGCCGAAGAATGCGTGGTCGGCGACGGCGGTCGTGCGGTCGGTCGGAGAGTCGTTGAGAATGGCGGGACCGATGCGTCCCTCGGTGCGATCGAAGACGACCTCGTCTGATCCGGCGCTTTCGAGGGTCGGGCCGGCCTGGGCCGGGGGGGCCAGCAGGCCGGGTAGCGCGGCGAGTGCGGCAAGCGCGGCGATAATCAGGACCCGCACGCCGTATCGACGAGGCGTAATCGCGGCCCTCGCATGTCGCACAATGCGGGCGTTGGGGCGATACTGCATCAGTTCTCCAAGTGTCTTCTACGGTTCTAAGGTAATTATATTTGTTCGGACAACAAGCGCGCTAGTGAGCTTACTTGCCAATTGACACTTCGGGCTCTTCGGGCGCTTCCGCGCCATCGGCAACCTCCAGCGCTTCCGGCGCCTGCGTCGCTTCCAGCGTTTCCTGGGACCGCTTGCGGGAGCGCAGCCAGATCCATCCGGCGACGCACAGGATCACCACGACGGAGGCGAGGACGGCGATCATCCAGGGCTGCAGGACGCGGGGGTGAACCTGCGCGGCCTCCGCCTGTGCGCTCGCGTCGTCCATGGGGACCCTTTCGCCCGTCACGAGGAGGCGGTGTGTGTTCACCCCGTAGGGCGTGCACGTGATGAGGGTGGCCAGGTCCTTACCCTCCACCTTGTTCAGGGATTCGGTCTCGTTGGGCAGCACCACGCGAATGTCCGTGACCTGGTACTTCAGGTGGCGTCCGGCGGTCTCGATGTAGAAGTACTCGCCCATCTGCACGCTCGTGAGCTCGTCGAAGATGGTGGCCGTCCCCAGGCCCGTGTGACCGGTGAGGACGGTGTGGGTTGACTCCCCGCCCACGGGCAGCGCCGTGCCGAAGAGATGGCCGACCCCCTTGTCGAGGGTCGCCGTGTCGGTGCCGTGATAGATCGGAAGATTGACGTTGATGGACGGGATCTTGACGGTCGCCATGACGTCGTTCAGGTCGAGCTGGGAGAGATATTCCTGGTACTGGGCGGTGTCGGGGCGCTGCGCATCCAGCCAGGGGTCCAGGATGGGCGCCTCCGCCGCCTCACGGTTGTATTCGTCGGCGCGCCGAAGGTTGTCGGCGACGGCGTCCGGGCCAAGCTCCTCGGCGACCGCGCTGAACTGCTCGGCGATCTGGGCCTGGCGGTGGTTGTTGTACTGGGTGGCCAGGACGGGGTAGAGCAGGACGAGGATGCCGGCCAGCAGGAGAACGGGGGGCGCGGTGGCGAGAAGACGCGCCTTGAGCGGGGTCTTCGACTGATCGGACGCTTGGTTGCTCACGCGTTCTCCATTCGTGCTGGCACCCCAGCAGTGTCATTGGGTCCTCGCCTCGAAGGAGGCGGATGGTCGTCGCATGCACGGGGGTGCGGCCTGCGGGCCGCACCCCCGTGTGCTCTCGCGGATCAGGCGTCGGCCTGCTCCTTGCGGCGCTTGTTGGCCAGCACGATCGCGCCGGATCCGGCCACGAGGAGGGCACCCGTGCCGATGAGCACGCCGACACCGGCGGCACCGGTCAGCGGCAGGTTGAATCCGCCGTTCTTCGGCACGTCCTTGACGGTGGTCTCGAGGGTGTACTTGTTGGCCTCGGTGGAGTTGGACGCCAGGATCTGGAAGGCGATCGGGCGGGACTGCAGCTCGAAGCCGTCGGGAGCCTTGGTCTCGACCAGGCAGTAGTAGCCGGGGTCGGCCACCTCCTCGTTGTCCTCCCAGTCGTTGTTGCGCAGACCGTCGATCGTGACCTTGCCCTGGTCGTCGGTCACGAAGGTGTCCTTGCCGTCCACGGTCAGCTTGGTGTCGAGGGAGGCATCCACCGACTCGAAGTTATTGGCGGGCTTGGTGGCAGGCTTGCACTTGTAGACCTGGAACTCGGCGCCCTGGAGCTTCTTGGTGTCGTCAACGGAGGAGGTCTTGGTGATCGTCACCTTGCCGAACTTGGAGACGACCTTGGCGTTCGGGTAGTCCGGCGGGGAACCTCGCCGCTGCCGGGCTTCCAGTTGTTGGCGGGAGCGCCGGGCAGGAGGATGGCCTTGTTCTCGACCAGACCCTCGTCGCCGATCTTCTCCTTGAGGGTGCCCTCCAGCGACATGACGATCTTGGTGTCGTTGCTCTTGCGCTGGGCGATCATCTTCTTGCGGCCGGCCTCGGTGAACTCGGCGGTCCAGAACTTGGTCTTGCCGTCCTTGCCCACGGCGGGGATCAGGGTGTAGTCGTCGCCCTTGACCAGGTCGACCTCGCCGTCCTTGGCTTCGACCATGCGCAGCGTGATCTGATTCTCGGGCAGGTCCACGCGCTTGTCGTACTGGTCGACGACGTTGTAGTAGTCCACGACCGGGGCGTCGGGCACGTCGGCGGTGATCGTGTAGGAGATCGGGGAGCCGACGGCGGGCGTCTGGGCGTCGTCAACCTCCTTCTCGACGTTGACCTTGGCGTTCTTCGGGTAGGCGTGAACGTCGTAGACCCACTTGTTCAGCTCGGTGGGGTGCGTCATCGGCACCGTGATGATGAAGGGGCGCGAGCCGGTGTATCCGGCGGGGGTCTGGGTCTCGGTGACGATGTAGGCGCCGAGCGCGAGGCCGTTGAAGGTGGCGAGGCCGTCAGCACCCGTGGTCTGGGAGACGGCGGCTCCGACGCCGTCGGCGCGGGCTGCCTCGATGGCGGCGGCGTTCGCCGAGATCTTCTCGTCGCCCTTGCCCTTACGGTAGTTGGCGAGCTTCTCCCAGCCCTCCTGCTTGGTCAGGTCGACGGAGGTGAGCTTCTCGACGGTGAAGGTCGCGCCGGCCAGCGGCGCACCGGTAGCGCTCGGGTCAACGAGGCCGTTGCCTTCCTTGGTGCCGTTGTCGTCCTGCTTGACCAGCTTGTGGATGGTGATCGAGCCGGTCTTGGCGGCGTCGAGGTCGACCAGGGAGGGCGCACGCTCGGTCGTGGCGGCCAGGCCGAAGGTGGGGGTCGCCTGCGACGCGGCGGCGGGCAGGGCCAGCGCGCCGGCGGCGACGGCAAAGGCCGCGAGCAGGCTCAGGCTGCGGCGGGTCTTCGTGGTGCTCATTGGTTTCCTTATTCTCCTGTGTGTGATGTGTGAGACGTAAGTCTTCAACGGGAGGCTGACGCCCCCGAGCGCGAGCGGAAGCGTCGTCCCACGAGCACGTCGGCATCGCCGGCTCTTGACAGCTCGCCGGTCACGCCATCGCCGCGGGTCGGCACGGCCGCAACGAGGGTTCATCCACAACGATCGGGCGTTCGCCGACGAGACGCGATCATTCAAGCGACTCGCGACCTCGGCGCCACCCGAACGCCATCGAGAAAGTCCCCTCGATTGGCTCGTATGTTGCGATTGCGGAGCCCGCTGGGAAGCCCGGGCAATCACTCGATCCCTTTGACATACCAAACCATACAATACAGTTACCAGAAAACGCAACTTCGTCCTGCCCGTTTCACAAGTCACACTCTTACGCCCGCCACAACCCTCCACGCTCTTGCGAATTATCACGGTATTATTGTTGATTACCAGTCAAACCAGCAGATCCCATGAGATCGGGAAAAGCCACCTAGATAGCTGACAGTTAATAAGGATAGAACAGGAGTAACTGACAGACAAGCGTACTTGACATCCCGTTGCGATTCCTCGGATATACCCCCCCCTTGGCGTGCGCGGCCCGAGAGCCCCCTCGGTCGAGGTCGCGGCCGAGGCTGCTGCACAATAGAGGCCATGGACCTACGCCCCGTCGCTCTCGGCACGCCCGTCACCACCTACGCCCCCTCGCGCCCGACCCCGGCCGCGATCGTGTCCGGTCAGATCGCCGCCCACGACGCGCCTCACCCCCTGTCGGTCTTCGACATGTTCCGCATTGGGATCGGCCCCTCCTCCTCCCACACGGTCGGCCCGATGCGCGCGGGACTCGCCTTCACGACGGAGCTGACGACGCTGCCGCCTCCCTCCCACATCACGATCGACCTTTTCGGCTCCCTCGGAGCCACGGGACGCGGTCACTCCACGGACCGCGCCGTGCTCCTCGGCCTGGCGGGCTACGATCCTGAAACCGTCGATATCGCCACCGTCGAGGCCATCCTGCCGACCCTGGCCAGCACCGGGACGCTCACGCTGCCCAGCGGAACCCAGGTCCCTCTCGACGTCGCGCGCGACGTCCGCTTCGTGGCGCGCACGGTGCTGCCCTATCACGTCAACGCCCTGACCATCACCGCCACCGGGGCGGACGCGGGCGTCATCCTGCGCCGCACCTACTACTCGGTGGGAGGAGGCTTCGTAATGTCCCAAACGAACGATGACACCGACCATCCCGAGGTCTCGTCGCTGGCCTCCGGCCAGGCAGGCGTCGGCATTGACGTCCCCGCCCCGTATCCCTTCGCCTCGGGTAGCCAGCTGCTGGCCCAGTGCGATGCGGCGGGCATGAGCATCGCGGAGCTGGTGCGCGCCAACGAGGAGGCGGTGCGCCCCCGCGAGACCCTGGATGCCTACCTCGACCGCATCGCCGACACGATGTTCGACTGCGTGGACGCGGGAACGTCGGCGACGGGGATCCTGCCGGGAGGGCTCGACGTTCCCCGCCGCGCGCGAGCACTCGCCGGCAAGCTCGCGCAGCGCCTTGTTGGCCCCTCGACCTCCTCCCGCTCCGGCGGCGAGGAAGGCGCGCCGGGCGGCGCGCACGCGTGGGTATCGACCGCCGTCGATCCGATGCGCGCGATGGACTGGGTCAACCTATTCGCCCTCGCCGTGAACGAGGAGAACGCCGCGGGGCACAGGGTCGTGACCGCGCCAACAAACGGCGCGGCGGGCGTGATTCCGGCCGTGCTGGGCTATCTCGTCACCCACTGCCCCGAGACCGGATCGACCCCGGGCGTCGCGGCGGGTCCGGATACGCGCGACGGATCGGTCGCCCCGCTCCGCCACATTCGGCTGACCGAGAGCCACGCGTGTTTCTCACGCGAGGCCTCCGAGCTCGCGGGCGGGGCTTCATCTCGGGAGCGCCGCCGCAGCCTCGTGCATGACTTCCTGCTCGCGGCCACCGCGATCGGCGCGCTCATCAAGACGAACGCCTCCATCGCGGGGGCCGAGGTCGGCTGCCAGGGCGAGGTCGGCTCCGCGTCGGCGATGGCGGCGGCAGGCCTGGCCCAGGCACTGGGCGGGAGCCCTCAGCAGGTCGAGAACGCCGCGGAAATCGCGATGGAGCACTCCCTGGGGCTCACCTGCGATCCCGTGGCCGGACTCGTCCAGGTACCGTGCATCGAGCGCAACGCCATCGCAGCGGTCAAGGCGATCAACGCCGCGCGCATGGCCCTGTGGGGGGACGGTCGTCACACCGTGAGCCTGGACGTCGTCATCGAAACGATGCGCCAGACGGGCAACGACATGCTTTCCAAGTACAAGGAAACCTCCGAGGGAGGGCTGGCGGTCAACGTCGTCGAGTGCTGAGCCCGAACGAGCGACGCTCGCGGCGCGGGCCGCGGTTCCGGCGGGCGGCGACATGCCCTGGTCGGGCTTTGAGCCGACGCGCCGAGCGACGCTCGCGGCGCGGGCCGCGGTTCCGGCGGGCCACCGACCGCGGACACCACCACGCGGCCCCCTATGCGGGGATGCACACTCGCCACGCGGCCTCGGACTCAGAGGGGACTCCCACCTCCGCCCCGCCTGAAACCCAGACCGCCCTTCACCCCCCCTCATGCAACCCAGACCACCCCCGCCTCGCCACAAGTGCCCAATACGGCCGATTGTTTGGAGGCAGGGGTGGTCTCGGTTTCCCCGGGTCCCACAGGGCCACAAGCAGGGGTGGTCTTGGTTTCCCCGGGTCCCACAGGGCCACAAGCAGGGGTGGTCTCGGTTTCCCCGGGTCCCACAGGGCCACAAGCAGGGGTGGTCTCGGTTTCATGGCTGCCGGTTCAACCGATAGCTGGGTTTCCCCTCGATTGCGGCCCGACGCGGCGACCTCTAACCGCTACTCCGTAGCCAATGCCTCGGAGGGGCTGACGCGAGCGGCGCGGCGTCCCGGCAACCAGGAGGCCACGAGGGCGCAGACGACCGCGATCACGAAGACGATGGCCAGCTGGCCCCACGGAATGCTCAGCACCGGGGTCGCGTCCTCAAGAGGAAGGGCCAGGACACCGATCCACCCGAAGCAGGCACCCAGGACAAGGCCGATGAGCGCGCCCGTGAGCGACAGGATGAGCGCCTCGACGGCCATGAGCCCCTTCATCTGGCGCTTCGTCAGGCCGAGTGCCCGCAGGAGCCCGTTCTCGCGGGTGCGTTCGGCCACCGACAGCGACAGCGTGTTGGCCACGCCCACAAGAGACACCAGGACGGACACACCCAGGAGACCAACCAGGACGAGCATCAGCCGGTCGATCATCGTCATGTATATCTTGCGTTCGAGGGCGCTTCCGGACACGTCAAGGGAAGCGTCCTTGAGCAAAGCCGACTGGACGGTCTCTGGATCGGCCCCGTCAACCATCTTGATAATGACGGCTTGACGCTCGGGCTCGGAGATGCGGCGCAGAGTCGCCTCGGAGACGGCAGCCTGGCCAAAGGAGAGGGAGTTTGAGTAGACGGCCGTCAGCTCAACGCAGGAGTCGACGCACAGCTTCAGCTTCTGACCTTCCACGGACTTCTCGCCGACGCGAACCTGATCGTCGCCGAGCTGCGTCACGGGAGAATGAACCACCGACGTGTAATCCGGCTCGCCGGACACCGAGACCGATGCTGCAACCTCAGCATCCAGGTCGCTGTTCCCAAGCGGCTTGTAGGCGGGCGCTCCCGATGTCTTGGTCAGCTCGCCAGGGGCACCGTACTGGTCGACCGTGGCCGCCACCCCCTCCGTCGAGACGATGCCTGACTTCTGCTCGTCGGTCAGGACACCGGTCCTGCTCACCGCAATGAGGTCGAAGGGCCTGGCGGAGTTGACCGCGTCAACCAAGGTGGTGCGCATGGAGGCTGCTCCCACCATGATGGTGACCACCAGGGTGACGCCGATGATGATCGCGGTGCCCGTGGCGGAGGTGCGTCCGGGGTTGCGGGTCGTGTTCTCGCGAGCCATGGCCGACAGCATCCCGGGGAACAAGAGACCAAATCCACGGGTGATCGACGGCAGGAGCACTGAGATCACAAGAATGGCACCGATGAGGGCAAGGATCGATCCGCCGAAGGCACCCAGGAACTTTGCCGAGTTGTCCTTCGCGCTCAGGGCGAGGGCCACGAGCGCGCAGGATCCCACGGTCATGAGCAGGCCGATGATGAAGCGCACCGTGTGCTTCTTGCGGGCGGCGGCTCCCACCTCGTTGACGGGGGCGAGCGCGGCGATGGGGGCAACTCGCGAGGCGGCGCGTGCGGGGAAGACCCCGACGAGGGTCGTAAAGAGGGTTGCTCCCAGCCACGTGCCGATGAGCTGCACGGGCGACAGCGCCCCGATTGCGGCGGGGAAGCTATCGGCCAGGCCAGTACCCCACGCCGCGAGCGTACCGATCAGCGCACCGGCTGCGACGCCAATCGCGGATGAGATCGCTCCGATCGCGAACGCCTCTCGGACGACCAGCGAGCGCACCTGCCCTCTCGTTGCCCCGAGGGTGCGCAGCAGCGCCAACTCTCTGGTGCGCTGAGCGAGCACGACGCGGAAGGTCGAGGAGACGACGATAGAGGCAACGAGCGCTGCAATCGCCGGGAAGACCAGCATGATTGCCATCGTGGCTGCGCTTCCAATTTGCGCTTGATCCAGGTCTTCCTTGATCTTGTCCTTGACGGTGCTCACCGTTATGTCGGGGATCCCTGCGAGCGCCGAGTTTGCGGATGCCACCCAGGTCTCCTGGGTGGCCACGGGAGGGTTTGCGTTCTGGTCCGCATCGGGAGAGGAGGTGGCCACGAGTATCGCTCCCGTGGTGGACGTGCCATAAACGGCGGCAAAACCCTTATCGGTTAGGTAGGAGGAGGGCAGCCCGATACCGGAGGTACGCGAGGGGGTGAGCCCGACGATGCTCACGGAGCGGTACTCTTTCGAGGAGTATCCGGGGCGCATGCCCAGCGTATCGCCGACCGACAGCTTCAAGGTCGAGGCGGTTGATTCCGGGATGACAATCTCGGTCTCCGATTCGGGGAGCTTTCCTCGTGTCAATCGGGGCTTTTCGAAAGGATCGGACGGGAGGATCGAGACGTAGAGCTTGCCGCGGCTGTAATCGCTCTGGGCTTCGCCAGGCCACTGCCCCATTTCCTTGATGCCGGATACGCCGGGCAGCGCCTTCAGAGCTTCGGTGGCGCGCGACATCGACTCTTCTGTCCCGCCCTTGCCCCGCTCGACGACGATGGTTCCTCCCCGATACCGAGAGTAGACGCCCGCGCTGAGGCTGGCTGCCAGGGTGGTCATGACGATCAGGGTGATCGCGATGAAGGCGGTGGAGATGGCCACAGCCAGGCCCGTGGAGACGTAGCGGCGGCCGTGGGTGCGCAGGTTGGCGCTCAGGAGTGTGCTTGTTGCAGACATGGGTGAAGCCTCTGGTTCGTGTGGGGCGCTCAGCGAAGCGACGCGGCCAGCGAGTCGGCGGTGACGTCACGCAGGTCGGAGACGACCTGACCGTCGCGGCAGACGAGGACGCGGTCCGCGTAGGCTGCCGTCCTCGTGTCGTGAGTGACCATGATGACGCTTTGCCCCAGTTCGTCGACCGCCCGTCGCAGGAGCTCCATGACCTCTCCCGTTGAGCGGGAGTCGAGGTTGCCGGTGGGTTCGTCCGCGACGATGACGGCCGGGCGGCTCATGAGGGCGCGGGCGACGGCGACGCGCTGCTGCTGGCCGCCCGACATCTCGGAGGGGCGGTGGCCCAGGCGGTCTCCGATGCCCAGAGAGGCAACGATCATGTCGAACCAGGCCGGGTCGGGAGTGGCACCCGCCAGGCGCATCGGGAGAAGGATGTTGGCGCGGGCGTCCAGGGTGGGAACCAGGTTGAAGGACTGGAACACGAAGCCAATGCGGTCGCGTCGCAGCTTCGTCAGCGTGGTGTCATTCAGGGCCGTGATGTCGGTCCCCTCGACGTAGACGCGCCCTGAGGTGGGGGCGTCGAGGCCGGCGAGAATGTGCATCATCGTCGACTTGCCGGATCCGGAGGGACCCATGATTGCGGTGAATTCACCGGCGCCGAAGCCGACGGTCACGTCGACGAGGGCGCGCACCTGGGCGTCTCCCTGCCCGTAGAGCTTGGAGACGGCCTGAAGCTGAACGATAGGCATGGCCTGCCCGTTCTGGGGGGCAGCGTAGGCCGGGGCCCCCTGGGGAGCCGGATAGGCCGGGCCCCCCTGGGGTGCGGCTTGGGGCGGGACGGGAACGAAGTTTGTGCTCATGTCCCCATCCTGCTTCTCCACGCGCCTCAGCGCTAGGGGTAACTACCCTGATTACCCCCTGAATCCCCCCCGGGGAAGCGTTAGGACTCGCCCGGCTCCCACTCCTCGTCGCCACGCAGGATCAGTCCCCGGTAGCGGTTGATCGCCGCACCCACGTCGATGAGGCGCGGGCGCGCGAGGAACGCCGGATAGGGGCGGGCACCGAACTTGCAGACGGCGTCGAGCCCTTCCGACGCCAGCCGCCTGCCCAGCTTCGCCATCAGCTCGACCAGGTCCTGCTTCCCCGCCATCTCCTCGAGGACCCCGCGCACGCACCACGCGATGGCTTCGGCCTGGCCGGGGTCGAGGACCGCCTCGACGTCAGAGATATCGACGACCTGCCGATCCACGGTCAGGGCGTGCGTCCCGGTTGCCTTCGTGCGAGGACGGTCCACTCGCGCCTTGGCGAGAGGGACCCGGGGCGCGCTGTCCCAGGAGGCGGGGGCATCGGTGCGGGGACGCGGAAGATCGGCGGCAACCTGTTTGGCGCGTTCGGTGACGTCAAGGCAGCGGTAGTTGTCCATCATGAGGACGCGGTCAGCGGCGTCCAGGAAGGCACCCGAGCCGCCGACCACCATGATGAGCGAGGTCCCGGCCCCGGTCAGGGAGGACACTCGGTCCACGAGCGGGGTGATCGGTTCCTTGTCGGCGGCGACCAGGTCACGCATGCGGGTGTCCCGAATGAGGAGATTCGTCGCTGAGGTGTCCTCGTCGATGAGAAGGCTGCGCGCGCCCAGCTGCAGGGACTCGATGATCGAGGCGGCCTGCGACGTGGAACCCGAGGCATTCTCCGTCGAGAAGTTGGTGGTGTCGATGCTGCCGGGCAGGTGGCTGATGAAGGCAGAGATGTCGACGCCCGTCACGGCTCGCCCATCGGCGGCGCGCACCTTCGTGGCGCTCGGGTCGGTTGCGACCAGCTCGCGGCCATCGCCCGGCACGTGGGCGTAGACGCCGCGGGCGATCGCCTCCAGCAGGGTGGACTTTCCGTGGTAGCCTCCGCCCACGATCAGCGTCAGCCCCCGCGGGATCGCCATGCCCGACACGTCGCCCGCATGCGGCAGGCTCACGGATACGCGAAGCGAGTCGGGGGAGCGGAAGGCGACGACCCCGTCGCCGGTCAGGGGCGCCTCGGAAACCCCCGAGCGGCGCGCCAGGAGGGAGTCGTCGGCGACGAAGGTCACCCACCCGTTGGCTTCCAGCTGTTCCTGCAGCGCCCGGTGGTCCTCGTAGGAGGCAATGTGGGCCAGCAAACGCGAGCGCTTGCGCGTCGTATCCGGGTCGTGCGACACGAAGTCGAAGCAGTCCATGACGACGTTGGGAACGTCCACGTCGAAGAGTCGTGCCGCGCTTTTGCCGAGGATCGTGCGCCCGCGGGCCGGGAGCTTGGCCTGGAAGCGGACCTCGACACGGTCGGGAAGCACGCTGGCGTAGGAGCGCTGCAGGATGAGGGCACCCGCGCGGGCGATCGACACGTCGCGCGCTCCTCGAGCGCGGATGGCCTCGTCGAAGGCGCGGGCCAGGAAGTCGGCGGCCGCCAGGCGCGCATCCGGCGAGGCCAGGGCTTCCTCCGGAAGTCCCATCGCCTGGGGGGTCGCGTAGGCTCGCAGCGCCGTGGGCGGAGCAAAGGGGTCGGCTTGGACGTGATCGATCGCGAGGGTGAAGTCGCCGTAGTCCCAGGCTCCGGCGACTTTCTTGTAGAAGCCGTAGGGGCGTCCGTCGGCATGGCGCAGCTGATCCAGCAGGTCCGCGTCGGTTCCGGCGACTGAGCGGGAGGGGGCCTCGTATCGGGGGGTCATGCCCTCAAGAATACAGGTGGACCTCCCGGCTGCGAGGCAGTGGCCTGCGTCCGGGCCGAGGCGTCGGCGCCCGCGCGGGGCTCACGCGACGTTCTGGGCCGCTTGAATGAGGTACCACACGACGTAGGCGACGCCAAGAAGCTGGAGGACAACCATGACCGCCGAGACGCCGAGGGCGACCCTGGTCATGGTTCGCACATCCGAGGGCGCATCGGCAGAGCGCGCCCTTGCCGCCAGGACGATCGCCCAGATCATCGACGACACCGACACGAGGAGGAACAGCGTGAACCAGCTGAGGAGGGACAGGACGATGACCGTGATCGAGTAGACTCGCAAGCCCTCGAAGCGAGCGGCCGCGAAGGCGGGCTGATCAGCGGGGCCGCCGCGCGGCGATTCGCCATCGGCTGGCCGGGCCGCGAGGCTCGAAGCGCCCGGCGTCGCGGGATCGTTCATGGGCAACTCCATCATGTCGCTGGTGATACTCCCCTCAGTGTAGCCTTCGCCGCTGCGCCGACAATGGGCACGCGGGTGAGGAGGGCACGGGCACCCGCCTCGCGTCCGTCACTCGACCAGTTCCTAATACGGATAGAGCATGAAGAGTGCGACGATCCCGATCACGATGAGGAGCTGGAGAACAACCATGATGATGGTCACCAGGCGAGCCGCATTCACCAGGCTCCGCACGCCGGAGGGAACCTCCTCGCCGCGCGCCTTTCCCGCGAGGATGATCGCCCAGATCATCGCCGGGACCGACATGAAGATGTGGAAGAGGAACCAGCTGACGACCGACAGGACGATGGCGACGATCGCCTGCGTTCGCATGCCGTCGTACCTGGAGTCGTACGGAGCCACGTATCCCGGCTGGCCATACACCGGCTGCCCGTAGCCGTACGGGGCCTGCCCATATCCGTATTGGGCCTGGCCGTAGGCCCCCTGTCCGTAGCCGTACGGGGCCTGGTCGTATCCGGGCTGGGAGTGACCGTACTGAGGTGCCTGCCAGGTCGGGGCCTGGCCGCCGGGAGGCAGGGAGGCGTAGGGGTTCGAGGGATCGGTCACGGGTTGCTCCTCACTGCATCGCTACCAAGGTCTCGGATCATCCTAGCCGACGCGTGCCTCCTCGCCGCCGGTCGCTCAGGAATACGCCTGCACCCAGGTGGCAAACAACGCCATGATGAGCGCGGAGCCAATGAGAACGAGGAAGGTGGACACGAGGATCACCCCGGTAATCACCCCGTGAGCAATCGTGCACGCCTTGGCGGCCGAACGAGCGCGCTCGACCTCGGCCGCGACGTCCATCGGGGCGCCGTACAGCCGCACCTCTTCCATCAGCTTGTCGGCCCAGAACCACATGCCGCCGGAGAGGAGCATGCCGCCGAAGAGAAAACTCAGGTAGGAGAACATGCGGGCCGTCAACGCGTTCGAACGAATCTTCTCGATCACGGGGTTGAGCGCGTACATCGGCTGGGCGTACATCGGCTGGGAGAAGGGGGCCTGGCGCGCATACGTCCCCTGCGCTCCCTGGCCCGCGCCCGCGAACTCACCCGCTCGGCGGCCGAAGGCCTCGTCCTCCGATGCCTGGTATTCCGTGGAATCACTCATCGGTCGCTCCTCATCCGTGTGCCAACCTTCCCGCCCATCGTAACGCACGGGTCCCGCGACCCCGGGAGGCGAACCCAGACGCCGCGACCGAGTCGGGGCACAAGAAGCTGCGGATTGTGCGCACCGATGGAAGCGAGGCCCGGGGAGCGTGATGCTCCCCGGGCCTCACACTCGCGGTCTGCTCAGGAGAACGCGCCGGAACCCGCTCCGGCGAGGGCGATAATGATCGGAATGATGATGATGAAAACGAGGAACACGGCAATGATGACGCCGTGAATGATCGTGCAGATCTTGGCGGCCGAACGCGCGCCCTGAACGTCGGTCACGACGTCCATCGGCGCACCGTAGGCCTGGGCCTCTTCCATCAGCTTGTTCGCCCAGAACCACATGCCGCCGGACAGGAACATGCCGCCGAACAGGAAGCTCAGGAACGAGAGCATGCGGGCGGTTGACGCGTTCGAACGAATCTTCTCAACCGCGGGGTTGAGCGCGTACATCGGCTGGCCGTATGCCTGCTGGCCGTATGCCTGCTGTCCGTAGGCGGGCTGTCCCTGCGGGGCCTGCTGGCCGTAGGCGGGCTGCTCCGGAGACGGAGACGAGGGGTACGGGTTCGTGGGATCACTCATAGAAAACTCCAACTGGACGCGATCATCGGATACGGGGTTCATCGTAACCTATGCTCCATCCCAAAGAAAAACGAGTGATGCAGCCAACTTCTGCCGCATTCTTGTCGCAAGCGTAACGACCCGTGGCATCCTCGCGCCGACCCCGCCCGATCCCACGAGGGCCGAGGCGGCGCGCCACTCGTCAGAGGTTCTCGGAGATGATGAGGGCTGCGATGAGGATGGCCTGAAGCGCAAAGCCCCCTACCGCGATGCCTCGCGCGATGTGCGCCTTGGTGACGACGTCGGCAGGCGCCCCGATCTCGCGCACTCGCCGACACAGGCGCTGGCCGCGTGCCCACGCGGCGGCCAAGAAGAGCAGCGGCGTGGTGAAGAAACCAATGACGGCGAAGACGATGACGAAGGTTGCCTCCGACTTGGCCTGGGAGATGGCCAACTGCTGCAGGGAGGGCATCTGCTGCGGGGGCGGAAGCTGCTCATACCCCACCGGCTGGAGGCCGTAGGGAGGCGCCGGCTGAGCCCCGTACCCCGCAGGCGGCGCGACCGGCTGTGTCCCGTACCCCGCAGGCGGCGCAACCGGCTGTGTCCCGTACCCCGCAGGCGGCGCAACCGGCTGTGTCCCGTACCCCGCAGGAGGCGCAACCGGCTGAGCCCCATACCCCGCAGGCGGCGCAACCGGCTGAGCCCCGTACCCCGCAGGCGGCGCAACCGGCTGAGCCCCATACCCCGCAGGCGGCGCAACCGGCTGAGCCCCGTACCCCGCAGGCGGCGTCGAAGATGGCTGTTGCTGCCCGCCATAGGGGGCCCACATGCTCGGATTCGTTGCTCCACTCACGCCGCTCACCCCTCAGACGTAGGAGGGGTCGAGGAGGGCGAACAAGAGGGGAATCCCGATGAGGAGGACGATGCCAGCCACCTGGATGAGCGCACACACGATCGCCGTCGTGCGCGCGCCCCGGAGTTCTCTGACCACGTCGGCCGGGGCGCCCACCGTCTGAGCCTCATTCATCAGGCTGCCACCCCAGATCCAGGCGCCACCCGAGAGTATCGGCCCGAGGGTCACGAAACTCACGAACGCCATGATGCGCACCATCGATGCATTCGAACGAATCCGCTCAACCGCGGGATCGAGCCGGTAGGCGGGATGACCGTAGACGGGCTGGCCGTACGCGGGCTGGCCATAGGCTCCCTGCGGCTGCCCATAGGGCGACTGGACACCGGGCTGGCCCGCGCCGTATCCCGCCTGCCCCGAGCCGTAGGGCGGCTGGGCACCGTAGGACCCCTGCTGATCGTAGGGCGACTGCCCGTACCCGCCGGGCGCGCCGTAGGGATTCATCGGATCACTCATTGCTCTCTCCGGTCCAACGTGGGGTACTTGCCTCCCACATCATACGAGCCTCCGGCGAAAAACAAGAGTGCACCCTCACAGCATGCAGGACACGCAGCCCTCGACCTCGGTACCCTCCAGGGCCATCTGACGCAGACGCATGTAGTACAGGGTCTTGATTCCCTTCCTCCACGCGTAGATGTAGGACTTGTTCAGGTCGCGCGTCGTCACCGTGTCCGGGTAGAACAGGGTGAGCGACAGGCCCTGATCGACGTGCTGGGTGGCCACCGCGTAGGTGTCGATGATCTTCTCCGGGCCGATCTCGTACGCATCCTGGTAGTACTGGAGGTTCTCGTTCGACATGTAGGGCGCGGGGTAGTAGACGCGGCCGATCTTGCCTTCCTTGCGAATCTCGACCCGCGACACGATCGGGTGAATCGACGACGTCGAGTTGTTGATGTAGGAAATGGATCCCGTCGGGGGGACCGCCTGGAGATTTTGGTTGTACATGCCGTAGCGCGCCACATCGGCGGCCAACGCCTCCCAGTCCTGCTGGGTTGGAACGTGGATCGACGAGGCGGCCAGAAGCTCGCGGCACTTGTCCGTGGTCGGCTCCCACGCCTCGTCAATGTACTTGCGGAAGAACTCACCCGATGCGTACGTCGAATCCTCGAAACCCTCGAAACGCTCCCCCCGCTCGCGCGCGATCGTGCACGAGGCCTTGATCGCCTCGTAGAGGACGGTCATGAAGTAGATGTTCGTGAAGTCCAGTGCCTCCTCGCTGCCGTAGTACACGTGCTCGCGAGCCAGGTAGCCGTGCAGGTTCATCTGCCCCAGGCCGATGGCGTGGCTCATCGCGTTGCCTCGCGCGATCGAGGGAACCGCACCGATGTCGGACAGGTCCGACACGGCCGTCAGCCCCCGGATGGCGGTCTCGATCGTCTTGGAAAAGTCCGGGGAGTCCATGGTCTTGGCAATGTTCAGCGACCCGAGGTTGCAGGAGATGTCCTTGCCGACGTGCGCATACGACAGGTCGTCGTTGTACGTCGAAGCCTCCGAGACCTGCAGGATCTCCGAGCACAGGTTCGACATGGTGATGCGTCCCTTGATGGGGTTCGCCGCATTCACCGTGTCTTCGAAGACGATGTAGGGGTAGCCCGACTCGAACTGGATCTCCGCGATCGTCTGGAAGAAGCGACGCGCGTTGATCTTCCTCTTGTGGATGCGTCCGTCGTCCACCATCTCGTGATACTTCTCCGTCACCGAGATCTCGGAGAAGGGAACGCCGTAGACGCGCTCCACGTCGTAGGGGCTAAAGAGGTACATGTCCTCGTTCTTGCGGGCCAGCTCGAACGTGATGTCCGGGATGACAACGCCCAGGGACAGCGTCTTGATACGGATCTTCTCGTCCGCATTTTCGCGCTTCGTGTCCAGGAACGCCATGATGTCGGGATGGTGGGCGTGCAGGTACACGGCGCCCGCGCCCTGGCGCGCCCCCAGCTGATTCGCGTAGGAGAACGAGTCCTCGAGGAGCTTCATGACCGGAACGACGCCGCTGGACTGGTTCTGAATCTTCTTGATGGGCGCGCCCGACTCGCGCAGATTCGTCAGCTGCAGCGCGACACCGCCGCCGCGCTTGGACAGCTGCAGCGCCGAGTTGATGCCTCGCGCGATCGACTCCATGTTGTCTTCGATGCGCAGCAGGAAGCAGGAGACCAGCTCGCCGCGCGCCGCCTTTCCCGCGTTCAGGAAGGTCGGGGTCGCGGGCTGGAAGCGGCCGGTCATGATCTCATCCACGAACTGGCGAGCCAGCTCGATGTCGCCGCGCGCCAGGTAGAGGGAGACCATCGCCACGCGGTCTTCGAAGCGCTCCAGGTAGCGCTTGCCGTCAAAGGTCTTGAGGGTGTACGACGTGTAGTACTTGAAGGCACCCAGGAACGTGGGGAAGCGGAACTTGTGGGCGTAGGCCTGCTTGTACAGCTCCTTGATGTCGGCGAAGTCGTACTGATCCAGCACGTGGCGTTCGTAGTAGCCCTCGTCGACCAGGTACTTCAGCTTCTCCTCCAGGTCGTGGAAGAACACCGTATTCTGGTTGACGTGCTGGAGGAAGTACTGGCGTGCAGCCGCACGATCCGCGTCGAACTGGATGCGCCCGTCCGCGTCGTACAGGTTGAGCTGCGCGTTCAGCGCGTGGTAGTCCAGCTCCGGTGAGGGAGCTTCCTCTACGCCCGTGTCGGTGTAGTTTTGTGCCAAAACTGTTCCAGTCCTTCGCGAACTCTGGAGACATCCTCGGGCGTTCCGAGGAGCTCGAACTTGTACATGTGGGGGACCCCCAGCTTGGCCGCGATGATGTCGCCCGCGATGCAGTAGGCCTTGCCGAAGTTGGTGTTTCCCGACGAGATAACGCCCCTGCACAGGGCTCGATTGTCGGGGTCATTCAGGAACCTGATGACCTGCTTGGGTACCGCTCCCCTGACATTCCCGCCACCGTAGGTGGGCACGATGAGGACATATTCGTCGCTCACGCGCAGGGGATCATCCTTGGGCAGCAGCGGAATGCGCGCCGCCGGCACGCCGAGTTTCTCGACAAAACGACGGGTGTTGCCCGTTGCCGACGAGAAGTAGACGACGCTGCCCATGATGATCCTTCCAGCTTGTCGGGTCGGTGGACCTCTAGTGTCTCACCCGCGAGGCCCCGGCGTCCGCCTCGGCGAGGCGTGTCCCGTGTGGGATGGTCGACGCGGCGGCAGAACGAGCGCCGACGGGCGACGGATCGATAACCTTCCCGCACCTGGGGAAAGGGGGGCGAGGGGCAGTCGGCGGAGCGGATACACGTCGACCCCGACCTTCAGGCCGGGGCCGACGGCGAGACTCAGGCATGAAGGGCCAAGGGGGCGCCAGCCGCAGCCACGGCCTTGATGCGGTCGGGGCGGAAACCGGACCAGTGGTCCTCGCCGGCGACGACGACGGGGGCCTGCTGGTAGCCGAGGCCCTTGATGAATGCCAGGGACTCCGGGTCCTGGGTGACGTCGATCCTCTCGTAGGAGACGCCCTGCTTGTCGAGGGCGCGGTAGGTCGCGTCGCACTGGGGGCAGCGGGGCTTGGAGTAGACAGTGATCGACATGTTCGTGTCTCCTTGCGGCCAGGGGCCGGACGATTGCTTCGTTTGTACATTCTCGTGCGGCTCGTTCGCCGCGAACACCACAACACTACACCTCGTGGCCCAAGGCGCAAGCGACCCCTAGATGTTGTGTCGAACGCTCCGATCGTGCGTCACTGTGGACGAGGGGCGAGGCCTCTGTGGACGGAGCATCCGGTCAGCCCCAACAACCGGCTATCATTCCTTGTCACCCCTGCGGGTAGGGATCGTCCAAACAGGCACAAATGCAGGGATTGAAGGTCCACCAACCCGAGCGGCGCCCCGAGGACGCGCGCTTGACACAACCTCAGATGCGGCTGTGGACACCTCCATCACCAACCTGTGCATAACCATCCAGCAGACATCACGATAATGTCAAGCGTCACACCTCGACGTGGCGTCTTGGGCGTGTCGCACCCGCATATGTAGGGGCTGTTGGCGACTAACCGCCCCTACATCTAGGGGCGGCGCTTTCGATGACGCCCTCCTGCCCACCCGCCCGCATCCGTCCCGGCCCTTCGCCGAGCCCTCGAGTCGAGTGGGGGGTTCAGAGCCCGGACAGTGACGGGCCTGGCCGGGTCCAGCCCAGTGGCGCTGGCAGGTAGGATCGGCCCGCACGACATTCGTATCACCCCGCGTTCAGCCGCCCCCCGGGGCGAACCTCGGAACCGCGCGGGAAACCGCCACCACCCTGGCACGGCACCTCAGGTCGTCACGCGAAACCACGACCACCCCCGCGTGCCGCAACGTCGAACGACATGAAACCGCCACCACCCTGGCACAGGCAAGTCCGCCCGTTTCGCCGCGTCAACCGTGCGCAGGGGCGGCCTCGGTGTCGTATTGACCCACCCTCGTACCAAGCAGGGGCGGCCGCGGTGTCACGGGCGCTGCGACGCGTGCACCGCCCCCAGCCACAGGCCTCACCAACACGCCCGCACCGGTGCTAACGCCCCACCAGCCCCACGCCCACACCGGCCCTACGCCCACGCCGGCCAGCGCAACCCAACCAATCAGGCGCAACCCAACCAATCAGGCGCAACCCAACCAATCAGGCGCAACCCAACCAATCAGGCGCAACCCGCCCGGCGGCAAACAAACCCACCTACTGGCATCCTCAACCCACCTACCGCGCACGTTAACCCAGTAAGTGGAGCCTGGGCTGCCCCGCCCACCCCGCCACCAAGTGGGTTAACCTGCGCACAACCGGGCCCACCCCGCCACCAAGTGGGTTAACCTGCGCGCAACCGGGCCCATTCCGCCACCAAGTGGGTTAACCTGCGCACAACCGGGCCCACCTGCACCAGAACAGCATGCGGAACCAACCCCGCCGGCAGAAACCCCCGCCGGCAGAAACCAGCCCCGCGCCGAACGACAATGACCGGCGGCGGGGCGAAGGCCGCACGCCAGCCGCAGGTGAAGCCCCTGGGTGGGCAGCCGGAGGCCGCCGCCCCTACAGCCCGAGGAACGCCCTGATCGCGGGCATCTCACGCACTGCCTGAACCAGCCCGGCGCGGTAGGTGGCTTCCAGGCGCTCGCGCCGAGATTCGGTGTTGTTGATCCAGAGGTTGTCGGGCGCAAAGACGTAGGCCCGCCCGCGCTCCTCCAGGTCGAACAGGAAGCGCCGCCCGGCGTTGTACCGGTCGGGCCGACGCGCGACTCCCTCGTAGACGGACGGGTAGGAGTGATAGGTGGCTCGCAGGAGGGCCCCGACGCTGGCCGACATCGGCCCCTTGACATAGTCGCGCGGGCGGGTCAGGACGACCAGCAGCTTGCGGTAGCCCTCGCGCAGGGGCTGATCGAAGGGCAGGCCACCGTTGGGTCCCAGTGCGCCATCGACGTAGGTGTCGCCCTCGATCTCGACGGGCGGCATGAGGACGGGCAGCGTGGAGGAGGCGCGGATGATGGGGCCGAGCGTGTCCAGTGTGCTCATGTCTTCCTTGGAGAACCAGCGCACCTCGCCGCGCGACGCGTTGAAGGCGGCGACGCGAGTGCGCGCCGGATTGGCAAGAAACGCGTCCATGTTGAAGGGGTAGGCACCGTCGGGGTAGCAGATCCGCTCGTAGATGTACTCGGCGTTGAAGTAGCCGTGCCCCTTTCGGAAGTGCTTGAGGCCACCGAATTCCGGGTCGTCAACCAGGTCGACGAAGGTCGCGTGCGAGCGACGGGCGTCGCGGGAGGTGAAGTTACACAGGTGGCTGGATCCCGCGGAAACCCCCGAGACGTGCGGAAAGTTGATGCCCTCGGCAATCAGCCTGGCGACGAGCGCGGCCGTGTAGGCGTTACGCATCCCCCCGCCCTCAAAGACGAGGGCGGTGTCGTCGATGGTGACCATCGTGTCGATGGACTGCTCGGGTGTCGGATAGCGCTCTGGTGTTTCCTTCACGCTTCGACCCTACCGCTCGGCAACCGACCTACGCTCGCGTACCTCCCGTGAAGACCACGTAGTGGTAGAAGAAGAAGCGGAACGCCGTTCCGAGGGCGAAGCCGACGAC
The DNA here is from genome assembly GCF_024584435.1 of Schaalia odontolytica. Taxonomy (GTDB): domain Bacteria; phylum Actinomycetota; class Actinomycetes; order Actinomycetales; family Actinomycetaceae; genus Pauljensenia. The sequence continues at coordinate 2,021,989 of NZ_CP102197.1, read as the reverse complement.
GTAGACGGCGACGTTGTCGGCGAGCGCGGAGGCCAGTCCCAGGATGTGGTGAGTGAAGAGCAGGCAGAACTGGGAGATGCCGATGCCGCACGCGTTGGCGAAAAAGAAGAGGACGGCTTCGCGAGTGGCGTTGTCGCGGGTACGCCCCCTGTAGGTCCACACTCGGTTGGCCACCCACGAGTAACCGGTGGCGATCGTGGCCGCGACGAACTGGGCGGTGTTGGGGTGCCCGGCGAGGACGGCGAGGGGTCCGTACTGGAGGAGGTTGAACAGTCCGGCGTCAACGACGTAGGCGGTGGCCCCGACCAGCCCGAATTGGATGAACTCGCGCACCCACGCCAGGAGGCGCCCGGCGAGGCTCACCGACGAGGCCGGGGCTCCCCTCCCGCCAGCGTCCCGCCGATCGGGGGCCGCGTCCGCGAGCGCGCCAGGCGGTCGGCTTCCGTGCTGATGTGTTCCACTCACCCCCCTAGTGTGGCACGCCCGAGCCGCGCTTTCGACCCTCGCCCGCTCCGGTGCCCGCCCCTAAGATGGTGCCCATGACGGACACGAACCAGAGCGAGGCGGCCGCCGCCTCGTCGATCCAGGCTCCCCCGGTTGCCCCCAAGCGCTACGGCTACCGCGTGCGAGACCACTTTGGGCACCGATTCGACGACCCCTGGGATTGGCTGCGTAACGGCGACGATCCCGGCGTCCGCAAGCATCTGGAGGCGGAGAACGCGTGGGCGGACGCGGTCACGGCGCCGACGCGTGAGGCGGCCGCGCGCCTCGTGGAGGAGGTGAAGGCTGCGACCGCGCTGACGGACGTGAGCGTGCCGATCCGCGACGGGGACTACTGGTACTTCCGGCGTTGCACGCAGGGACAATCCTATGCGACTCATCACCGAGCACCCGTTGAGCGCGACGATTCCGGCGTCCCCCTTCCGCTCGTCCCCGCCCCGGGGGTTCCCACCGTCGGCGAGGAGCTCCTCGTGGATGAGAACGAGTGGGCGCGCGGGGAGGAGTTCTTTCGCCTCGCCGACCTGAGCCCCTCGCCCGACGGGCGCCTGATCGCGTGGGCGCGGGACACGAGCGGCGACGAGCGCTACACGTGGGTCATCCAGGAGGCCTCCGGCCGCGTCGTCGACGAGGTCGTGACCGACGCCGGGTACGGGTTTGCGTGGGCGGACGATTCCAGCTCCTTCATATACATGGGCGTGGACGACGCGTGGCGCGCGTGCGAGGTGTGGCTGCACCGGGTGGGCACGCCCCGCGAGGCCGATGAGCTGCTGCTCGTTGAGCCCGACGAGGGCTTCGAGATGGGGTTTGCGCCGTCGGGTTTCCCAGGGCACGTCGTCATCCACTCCTCGTCCTCGACGGCGGGGCGCGCGTGGCTGTGGCTGCCCGCCCACCCGGCCGTGCGCCCGCTGCCGCTGATGCCGGTGAGGGCGCGCACGCTGGTGTCGGCGGATTCGGCGGGCGATCGCCTGTTCATCGTGCACACGGGGCTCACGCAGGAGGGGTCGCTCGCGCAGGCGATGCTGCCCGAGGGAGGCGTGCCCGAGGCGTTGGCACGGCTCGGCATCGCCTCCTCGCCCGCGTTCTCCCGGGAGGCGCTGGCAGATCGCGCGCCCGGCACGCCCCTGCCGGAGGACGAGCCCGCGCCTCTCACGCCGTTCGGCTCCTGGGAGCCGCTGCGCGCCCCCGCTCCCGGCGAGCGCATCACCGACGTCGAAGCCCACGCGGGCTACGTGGCCCTCTCCCTGCGTTCTGACTCGCTCACGCAGGTCGACGTGTGGGATCGCCGCGAGCCCGCGCCCGCGTGGCGGCGCGTCCGGGTGGATGCCCCGGTGCGCACGATCGCGACCGTGCCGACCCCGTGGGAGGATCCGCTGCGCGTCGAGTTCCAGTCGCAGACCGTGCCCCCCACGGTCGCCGAGGTGACGGTGCCCGCGAGCGCGGCCGCCCCGGCCTCGTCCCTCGCGGACACGAGCGAGGAGGCGGCCCTGAGCGTGCGGACCCTGCGCGCCCGCGAGGCGCCCGGATGGGACCCGGCCGAGTACGTTGAGGAGCGCGTGTGGGTGCTCGCGCGCGACGGCGCGACGCGCATCCCCGTCACCCTCATCCACCATCGCGACGCGCGACCGGACGGCACGCACGCGGGCTGGCAGATCGGGTACGGCTCCTACGAGGTCAGCTACGACCCCGAGTTCGAGGCGCTGCGCCTGCCGATCCTGCGCCGCGCCGTCTACGCGATCGCGCACGTGCGCGGCGGAGGCGAGATGGGCCGCGCCTGGTACGAGGACGGCAAGGAGCTCGTCAAGGAGCACACCTTCACGGACTTCATTGACGTGGCCGACTGGCTGGTGGACTCTGGCTGGGTGGCTCCCGGCCGCCTGGTCGCCGAGGGCCGCAGCGCCGGTGGTCTTCTCATGGGTGCGGTCACCAACGCCGCCCCCGACCGTTTCCGCGCGATCCTGGCGGGCGTGCCCTTCGTGGACGCCCTCACGACGATCCTGGATGCCTCCCTGCCGCTCACCGTCGGCGAGTGGGAGGAGTGGGGCAACCCGGTGACCTCTCGCGCCGTGTTCGACGCGATGAGCCGCTACACGCCGTACGAGAACGTGCCGGACGGCGCCCTCCTGCCCGCGATCATGGCGACGACCTCGGTCAACGACACGCGGGTGGAGTTCGTCGAGCCCACCAAGTGGGTGCAGCGCCTGCGCGAGGCCACCGGCCAGGTGCCCTCCACGGACGAGGCCGGGGCTGGGTCCGTTCCCACGCGCGACCCGTGGGAGCGCCCCATCATCCTGCGCACCGAGATGGTCGCCGGGCACGCCGGCCCGTCCGGGCGCGAGGGGAGGTGGGCGGCGCGCTGCGAGGAGTTCGCCTTCGCGCTGGGCCAGGTGGGCGTCACGCTGTAACACCTGGGGCGCTGATGATCGGTCAGTGCCCGTTGACGGCAAACGCAGGTGGGGGCGGTCTTCGCTGGAAGACCGGCCCCACTGTCGCGCGGCGCACGATGCGGCGTGGCTGCGCTGCGTTACTGCACCGCGTTACTGCGCGCCGCCGTCCCACCCGGGGCGCAGGGCGAAGGATTCGATCTCTCGCCAGTACCCCGCCGACATAAAATCACCCTCCAACCAAACGTAGTCTGCCAGCCTGTTCATTGTGATGACGTCCCGGTATGCTCCCCCATCCCACGGCCGGTAAGAAAGGGTGACATTATGATCCTCTCGGCGACCCTCGAGCGCGTAGACGCCCGTCTCACTCACCTGGAACACCATTCGCTGGTTGATTCGCGTACCTTGATAAGTAAACAGGTAGCGACCTCGCCCACTCGTCAGGTCCACTGAGAAGGCATCACCGCCTTCGCTGATGAACCGGTACTCGTCACCAACCTGGACCCCCTTGTAGCGAAAAATGCTGCGCTCCCTGTTCACTTCAATGGGATTTTCCTGCTCATCGATCACGGGAACGATCGTGCGCTGTCCGGTCGACAGGTCCCAGCGCTCGAGAACCATCGTTCCCTCCTCTCTCCCGTCTGCCAGCACACGCGTGGCCTGAGAGTCACCCGTTTGGACGCTCGGAATCGTGATCACGTCCCCCTCGCAGGCGAACTCTCTCTGCCCCGACACCAAACCCTCAATCATTGGCGCGACACCAAGGATACGAGGAGTATCACCATCACGATCATTCAACTGAATGACGACAGACAGCTCCTCCGGTTGTTCACCATCGCCGCCCGACTGTGCGGCGTAGGCTTCGAAGGCCTCTGACTTCATGCGCCAGAGCTGCTTCGTGTCAACAATCGACAGGATCCGATCCCCGCACTGCCCAATATCTCCGCGCGTTCCGGGAGTTGACACACTCGTCACGCTTCCATCAAGTCCGATCGTATCGACCCGATAAGCCAGGTCGATCTCGTAAGAAACCACGATGATCCGCCCATCCGACAACTCATAACGCTGGACGTCTGAGCCCCGCCAGTCCTCAGTTTCTTGGCTACTCGTTCCGTTTTCTGTCGTCTGATACTCCCATTGCTCGGAACCGAATGAGATACCGCGATCAGCCCACAGGATCCTGCCTTCCGACTGGTTGTCGATACGAATGATGTCCTGCTTCCCTTGTGCGTCAACAAGTGCGACCAAGTTGTTCTGGATTGGAGCACTAAGACCCGACTGTGACTGTGCTTCACCCAGCTGCACAGCAATGACGGCATCTCCGATAGCCAGCTCGCTGGTCGGTGTAACCGGCAGGGGGCGTTTCGGAACGCAGCTCCACGCGAGCAATGCAATTGGAAGAGCGAGTACAAGAAGAGCCCATCGACGGGAACGCTTCGGCTTCTCCGGGCGACCATGCTCCTGCTCATCGGCACCCGTCTCGCGCCTCTCATCGTTATGTGCACTCATGGTCGTCTCCGTCCTCGTCTGTGCGGCGAAGGGCGCGGCCACGCCCACCCCCGAGTCTAGGGCACGAGGCCCGAGTGGCCCCGGCCTCGTCCCCACCTACCACGCAATGCAGCGACACCACGCCCCGGCCTCGGCCCATCGTCGTAGCAGCCGGAGTTGCCTCCCGACCGGGCACAAGGCCCGGACAACCGAACAACGCTACTGCGCGCCGCCGTCCCAGCCCGGGCGCACCGCGAAGGACTCGATGGCACGCTCACCACCCGAGAACAGCTTGCGCACCCTCAGGTAGTCCTCCAGGTTGCCCGTCGAAAGAACCACGCGAGACTCGCCACCGTCCCATGGATGATAAGAAAGAGTGACTGCGTGCTCGCGGGAGCTATCCGTCAAGAAATAGACGCCGCTCTCGGTCACCTGGAACACCATGTCACCTTGTCCGACCTCCGCGGGGATGGAAAACAAGTGACGGCCCTGCCCGCTCGTCAGATTGATCGAGAAGGCATGACCATGTCGACTGATGAGCCTGTATTCGTCGCCCACCAGGATCGCCTTGTCACCGTAGATGTTCACATCTTCATTCAACTGGATAGCGTTTCCTGCCCCATCGAGCACGGGGTTCACCGTGCGCTCTCCCGTCGACAGATCCCACCGCTGGAGAACGAGGGTCCCCCTCGCCGCAGCGTCGCTGCTCTTTCGCGCACTGACGGGATCATCCACTTGGATGCCCGGTGCCGTCAGTATGTCCGCTTCACAGGCGTACAAGCGCTGCACTGACCTCAAGCCCGGAATCATCGGCGCTGCCGCGAGGATCCGCGGGGTAGCTCCGGCAGGATCATCCAATTGCGCGACAACCGAGAAGTATTCCGGTTCACTTCCGTCGCCGCCCGACTGAGCGGCATAGACCTCGAGCGCCGCCGACTTAATACTCTCGGACGCATCCGTATTCATAATCGCTAAAACCCGCGACCCGCACAGTCCAAAACCGCCAGACCAGTCGTCGGTCTCCACGCTCGTCATCGTTCCATCAAGCTCGATGATGTCCGCACGAATACCGGAGCCTCTCGCAGCACTGATGACTTCAATTCGCCCATCGGGGAGCGCATAACGGAGGTATTCAACGGAACGATCACCCACGCGGGGGATCCGCTGCGTCCCCTCCTGCGTCGTCAAAAAATCCTCCGCCTGAACACCGTACGACACCCCGAGCTCAGTCCACGCGATGTCACCACGCTCCCCGCGTTCGATATGCCCCGCTTGCCCCCGGCCTTGGGCGTCGAGGAGCACAATCCAATTGTCACTCGTTCCACCCGGCAGGCCCGCAGACGCTTCTGCAGCGCCCAGCCGCAGGGCAATGACCGCCTCACCCGTCGTCAGCTTGTCGATAGGTTTTTCGTCGAGAGACGCAAGGGAAAGACAGCCCGACAACAGCATGACGATCGACAGTGCTGCCACGCCAATGCCACACCGGCGCACGCCCCTGCGGCCCATCGGCACCTTGCGCCACCTCACACGGGTACCACGGGTGAGCGGCTCGTCAGTAGGCGTCTTCATCATCCTGATCCATTCTCGTCACAGCGTCGTAGGGCGCATCACACGCCCACCCCCGAGTCTAGGGCACTCCGCCTGGGCGGCCACGGCCTCGTCCCATCGTCGTAGCAGCCGAAGCTGCCTCCCGACCGGGCACAAGGCCCGGACAACCGAACAACGCTACTGCGCGCCGCCGTTCCATCCCGGACGTACCGCGAAGGACTGAACCTTCAATTCACCCGAGAACCACCCCTCCTTGAGATACCCCGCGAGCTTGTCCGTGGTGAAGATTTCACGCCACTCTTTGCCGTCCCACGGTATGAAGAACAGTGAGACGACATGGCCTTCATAGCTTTCTCCGAGCGCGTAGACACCATCCTTATCCACCTGGTACGTCATCCAATAGCGGTCAGACACAGTCATCCGCGGATGCGTGTAGAACAGACGCCGCACCTGGCCGCTCATCAGGTCGGCACCGAAAGCAGCACCATCCCGCGTCACCATCCTGTATTCGTTGCCCACTTGAACACCCTGGTGGCCTTGGAGGAACCACTTGGAAGTAGATTCGAAGGGCTCGCCGTCGTCATCGGTCACCGGGATATTCGTACGTTCTCCCGTGGATAGGTCCCACCGGTGAAGGACCCATCGGTATCGTTCATGCGCCGTCATGTTGTCTGGGGTGCCAGGCTTTACTTCCAGGCGGCTCAACAGCGTGATGACGTCCCCCTCGCAAGCGAGCATATGCTGTCCCGATCCCAAGTTGTCACTGGCCGGCGTGACGGCGAGAATTCGAGGCGCGTCACCATCAGGAGCATTGAGCTGCGCGACAGCCGTCAGGGCCTCTGGAACTGGTTCCTCGTTGTTCGCCTGGGCGGCATAGGCTTCGAATGCCGCATCCGCGATACTCGGGGATTCCTTCGTGTCCGTAATCGCCAGGATCCGTGACCCACACTGCCCAAAATCACCGGTAATGCCAGCGGTTTCAACAGTCGTGATGCTGTCGTCACTTTCAACATTGCCGTCGTTGTAATACCAATGCTTCGGCACCAGAGTGACGAGCTGACCATCGGAAAGCTCGTATCGTTGAATCTCCTCTCGGGTGCCGTTGTCGCTCTTACTCACCTGCGTTCCACTATCCGTCGTCACGTAGTTGCGGCTCCGCGAACCGTAGAAGACACCGCGATCACTCCACAATACGTCCCCGCCAGCCACCGAATCGACGGACGCCACCGTGCCCTGTCCCTGGACGTCCAGGAGCACGATCCAGCTGTCCGTGTTCGTGGCCTCCTGCAGCGACGGGGCATATGCGGGTCCCAGCCTCAGAGCGATCACAGCGTCATTAGACCGCAAAGAACTGACCGGTCTGCGGACCACGTCCTGATGAAAACTAGTACTCACCGCGAGCGCAGCAAACGAAAAAGCAACGATAACGAGGGCCCACTTCCACACGGGCTTCAACTTTGCTAAGCCACCAAATCCCAGCTCATCATCCCCCGGCGCCATCCAGTCGTCGGCCTGCGTCGTCACTCTTGGTATTCCTCTCGTCACGTCAGCGGGCGCGGCCACGCCCGCACCCGAGTCTAGGGCACTCCGCCCGGGCGGCCACGGCCTCGGCCCCACCTACCACGCAATGCAGCGCTCGCCGCGCCCCTGCCCCGTCCCCATCCGATCAGGCCTCGGGATGCCGATAGGATGACGTCATGACGATTACGGCGGCGGCGGACGGTTCTTCCCTGGGCAACCCCGGGCCCGCGGGGTGGGCCTGGTACGTGGACGAGGACACGTGGGACGCGGGCGGGTGGCCGCGAGGCACCAACAACCTGGGTGAGCTGACCGCGATCCTGCGCCTGCTTGAGGCAACGGCCCACACCGGCGAGGACCTGCTCATCCTCGCCGACTCGCAGTACGCGATCAACGTCGTGTCCAAGTGGCGGCTCGGCTGGAAGAAGCGCGGCTGGACGAAGGCCGACAAGAAGCCCATCAAGAACCTGGAGCTCATCCAGGAGATCGACCGCGCCATGGAAGGGCGCCGCGTCACCTTCGAGTGGGTCAAGGGCCACGCCGGGCACCGCATGAACGAGCGCGCCGACGACCTGGCACGCTCCTGCGCCGAGGCCTACCAGGCCGGGCGCACACCCGAGCCGGGCCCCGGGTTCGGGGGCGCTACCGGCGGGTCGCGCGGCACTGCGTCTGCGGATCGGGCGTCCTCGGATCAGGCGTCCGGGGACGTCACCTCTGCACCCGCATCGGTCGAGACGCACGGCGCTGTAGAGCCCGGCGCGAGCACACCTGTTGGGCAGGAACACGCCGAGGCCGACACGACCACTGCTACGCCCGCTTCACGCGACGCCGCCACAGACGAGTCCACCACATCGACTTTCCGTTCGCATCCCAGCGTTTTCTCCGCACCCAGCGAGCCGAGCGAACCCGCCCAGGCGGCCCCGGCCTCGTCCGTGAGCGCTCCGACCACTGAGGATGCTCTTGCCCGCGAGCGCGAGTTCATCCTGGCGTGGACCGGAGGCGACGAGGAGTCGCTGGCGGGGATGACCGACGAGCGCACCACGCGCATCTGGCCGGGCGGCGGCGCGACCACGACGCTGGCGGGACCCTCGCCTGCCTCCCCGGCGATCGGCCGCATCGACGCGCACGACCTGGGCGGCGCGTTCCTGACCCGCTACCGGGTACGCTGGGAGGGCGGTGCCTCGCTGGAATCCAGCGTGTGGGCGTCGGCGACTTCTGGCGAGGCGCGCCTGATCATGGTGCACCACCAGTCGACGCTGATCTCCTGATCGCCCTACTAGCGCGAGCGGCTCCACAGCGCACGGTTCTCGCGGCGGCCGCGAAGCAGTCAGGCGGAGCCGAGGCGCCCGGGGTGCCGGGAGGCGCCGAAACCGGGGTCGGGGACGTGAGACCTGAGCGAAATCCGTATCGATAACGTCTGAGCGGCAGGATCAAGCGCGCCTCAGATGCGAGGATGTCAACAACGGGTGGAGCGTAGAGCAAGGAGCGCACGACCCGGCGGCGCACTGCACTAGTGGGGACGGGATTGCAGCACCTGGGAGCTAGCGCAATGCCTCCCCAACCGACGCAGCATCACGCGGATGCACATGAATGCAGCAGATCGCCGTTCGCGATCGCAAAACGGCCGGAGAAGCGCTCACAACCACTATCCGACGCGTCTGCGACTGCCCTCTCGCGACACGGGCTCACCGACGCGTTCTGCGACGGCGGCTGCTCCGAGGTACGGCTGTCCTCTCGCGACACGGGCTCACCTGCGTCGGCCGCGGTGAGGTCACTGACGGTGAGCGGCAGCCCTCGCTCGCCCCACCCCAACCGAGAGCCGCATATCATTGCCCAACAGGCGTGATGCGGCACGGGGAACTCGGCCAAACAAGCAGGACACAGAGGAGGAGCCGCATGCGACATTGAGGGCCACAGCGACAGCGGATATCGAAATGCTTGGGCGCCCGGTGGGAGAAAGCTGTCGGACTTCGCGTTGCAACGCGCATAGCTGCAGCGCCCCGGGGTGGCGGCACGTCCCAGCCGGACTTCGCGATCAAACACTCCGAGCCTTCGGAGCCGCGTGCAACATCTCAAACGGAAAGTCGAGAAGTCAGCCGAACTCGGACAGGCCTCCATGACGGTGCGGAACACGCGACACCCCTTGCGGGGCAACGCACCCGTTAGGGGGCAACGCACCCGTTGGGGAGCAACACACCCGTTCAGAAGGGGTGTAATGCCTACGGATCGGGTGTAGCACCGAGAGGCACAAGTATAAACGCGGAAGCTGCGAGCACGTCAGACACCTCCACCGCGGCAAGCACCCCGCCGTGGAGGGTCGTGCTTCGTCGGCGTCAAGCGTGTGGGCACCAGCTACCTCTGGTGAGGCACGCCTGGTCATGGCGCACCGCCAGCCAACCTAAATCGCCTGAACTGCACTGGTATGGGGTGACAACGGACCGATATTCGCAAGCTTGCGAGCCCTGCGGGTGAGACGGCGGCGCGCGCAGGGCCCACCCTGGCCTGGGTCCCTACGCGGATAGCTTGCACAGTTTGCCGGGGCGCGCGCCACGCTTGGGACCCCGGGCCCCTACGACCGACGCGAGGGTCTGGACACCCCAACGCGCGTGTGCCGCGCTTGGAATCCCGGGCTCTACGCGGATAGGTTGCGCGCCCGCATCCAGCTTCGCTGCGCTGGAACACCACCGGGCCGCTACGCGGATAGGTTGCGCTCACGCGGATAGGTTATCGGCACGCGGACAGGCTATGCGTTCGCGGATAGGTTATTAAGGTATCCACATGCTCATAGCCTATCCGCGAAGCCGTTTCCTATCCGCGAGCCCCAACGACGCATACGCGACACTGCACCATTTGGGCAGCATTACACCAGGTAGGGAGCGCTACACCCCCTGGGAAGTGGTGTAATACCCCGCTAAGTGGTGTAACACCGCTTAGGAACAAGCTAGAACCCGGACAGACTGACGCACGCTCGAGTGGAGATGGGTGTAACACCGCTTAGGAACAAGCCAGAACCGGACGGACTGACGCACGCTCGAGTGGAGATGGGTGTAACACCGCTTAGGAACAAGCTAGAACCCGGACGAACTGACGCACGCTCGAGTGGAGATGGGTGTAACACCACTTAGGAACAAGCTAGAACCCGGACCATTCCGGGAAGCGACCTGCAGGGTTCGTCTGAGCCTCGATGCATGAGGCCTGGGAGCAGACACGCACGATCTGGATAGGAAACGACAAACTGGATAGGATATTGCGTCCCGGATAAGACAATAAGCTATCCGGAGGCGCCGTTCCTATCCGGAGGCACCGTTCCTTTCCGGAACTCAACTTCCTATCCAAAACGCGCAACCACGCCCACCACAAGACCGCCACGCGGCCTGGTCGTGGTGCCGGTGCGCGGCAGCGGAACCTAGCCGAACACCCCAGCAGCACACCAAGCCCCTGCTGCTTGGAGGGCACCGCGTGGACCGCTGGTCCAGGCTGCGGTACCTGGGGGCGGTGGCAAGGCCTGGCCGGGCTTCGAGATCGATCACTCCGAGCCGAAGACACGCGTGCGACGATCTCGCGGGCGGGCCGCCGCCCCCAGGTGCCAACAAACGGGGAATACCCTACAGCTTGGCGCCCTCGAAGCTGAAGATGTCGAGAAACTTGCGCGCGCGGTCCGAGGACGGGTCCGCAAAAAACTTGCGCGGCGGGTCGACCTCGACAATGCGCCCCTCGTCCATGAAAACGATGCGGTCCGCAATCGCGCGGGCAAAGCCCATCTCGTGGGTGACGATAAGCATGGTCATGCCGGTGCGCGCCAGTTCCAGGACGACGTCAAGGACCTCGCGCACCATCTCCGGGTCGAGGGAGGCGGTGACTTCGTCGAGGAGGAGGATCTCGGGGTTCATCATGAGGGCGCGCACGATGGCGACACGCTGGCGCTGGCCGCCGGAAAGCTGACGCGGGTAGTCGTCGGCGCGGTCGGCCAGGCCGACGCGCTCAAGCAGTTTCAGCGCCCGCGCGCTCGCATCACCGCGCGTTTCTCCCGCGACGAGGCCGGGGGCGAGCGTCAGGTTCCCCATGACACTCAGGTGCGGGAAGAGCTCGTAGGACTGGAAGACCATGCCGATGCGCCGACGCACCTCGGGCCAGGAGACGCCGGGCGCGGCCAAGTCGGTCCCGTCAAGGATGATCCTCCCGGAGTTGATGGGCTCGAGGCCGTTGATCGTGCGCAGGAGCGTCGACTTGCCGCACCCGGAGGGGCCGATGATGACGACGACTTCACCGTCGGCAACGTCGAGGGAGACGCCGCGCAGGGCGTGGTGTCCGCCGGGGTACGTCTTGTCGAGGTCGACGAGGCGCAGCTGCGCTGTGCCAACGCCCTGAGGGGATGAGGCCGTGGCGGGATCGTGCGCGCTGCCCTCGCGAGGCGTGCCGCCCTGGTCGGAGGTGCCGGATGTCAGTTCTGCCATGTTTTCTCCATGTGGCGTGAGAGGAGCGATATGGGCCAGCAGATGAGGAAGTACAGCACAAAAATGAGGCCGTAGATCCACAGCGAGGCCGTGGGGTAGGTGAAACGGTTAGAGTCGATGATCTGCTGTCCGACTTTGAGGACCTCAACGACGCCGATGAGGACGACGAGGGAGGTCGTCTTGATCATGCGGGTGATGAGGTTGACGGCCGGGGGTGCAAGCCTGCGCAGGGTTTGCGGCAGGATGACCCGGCGCATGGTCTGCCTCGGGGTGAGTCCCAGAGCGTAGGCGGACTCGTACTGGTGGCGCGGGATCGCGATGAGCGCGCCTCGCACGAGGTCGCCCATTTCGGCGCCTCCCCACAGGGTGAACACGAGGACGGACGCGGTAATACCGTCCAGGTTGATCCCCGCGACGCGCGTGAGCCCGAAGTAGGCGACGAAGAGCAGCACAAGCTGGGGCATGATGCGCACGAACTCGAGGTATACCTGCATGAGCCAGCGCAGGGGGCGCCAGCGCGAGCGCATGCCGAGGCCGACAAACACGCCGAGCACCAACGACAGCACGACGGACAGCGCGGAGATGCCGACGGTGACGCCCAGGCCCTCAAGGATCCGAACGAGGTTGCGGCCTTCGACAATGACGTTAATGCCCAAATCCGCCACGGCGCACCGCCTTTTCGATGAGTCGGGCCGCGATGGACACGGGCAGGAGGATCACCAGGTAGGCGATGACCAGGAGGGCCAGCGCTTCGGAGGTGTTGTAGGACATGCCGATGAGGTCTTTCGCGACGTACACGAGATCGGGCAGCGCGACGACGGAGACGACGGAGGTTTCCTTGATGAGGAAGATGACGTTGGCGGCGAGCGGCGGCACGGAGGTCGCGATGGCCTGCGGGAGGGCGACGTGGCGCAGCGTCTGGGCGGGCGTGAGGCCGAGCGCGGACGCCGACTCCCACTGGATGGTGGCGATCGAGTCGAGGCCGGAGCGCAGGGCCTCGGCCATGTAGGCGCCGCCCAGGAAGATGAGGCCGACGATCGCGCAGGTTTCGCCGCTCCACTTGATGCCCACGCGCGGCAGGCCGAAGTAGATGAAGAAGAGCTGCACGAGCAGGGGCGTGTTGCGCGACAGTTCGACGTAGGCGGCACCGATCTGGGCGGCGAGCGGGATCCGGTACTGCCGGATCGCGGCCACGAGGAGGCCGACCGCGAGCGAGCCGACGATGCCGATGGCCGCGATCCGCAGGGTGAGGATGGCGGCGTCGACGTACAGGGGCGCGTATCGCGCCAGGATGTCGAGGTTCATGGGTGAGGAATGGGACGAGGCGGTGGCCCGCCGGGCCGATCACGCGCGGCGGTCGGGTTTCCGGGGGCCAGCCCCGCGCCGGGTTAGTTGGTGGAGGACGCGGTGTCGACGCCGCCTTCGACGACGAGGTCGTCGGGGGTCGCGGCGTCACCGTAGACGGGGGCGAGGGTCTCCTCGTAGTCCTTGTGGAAGAAGTTCTCCTCGCCGAGCTCGGTCAGCTGGTTGTTCAGCCAGTCGAGGAGGGGCGCGTTGCCCTTCTTGACGGCGGCGGCGATGTAGCTGGTCTCGCCTAGGCTCTTGATGCCGACGCTGAAGCCGGGATGCGCGATGGCCCAGGCGATGACCTCGGTGTTGTCGGTGGAGAAGGCGTCGCCGCGGCCGTCCTCGAGGGCCTGGTAGGCGTCGGAGTACTGGTCGTACTTCTGGAGTTTCACCTCGGGGTGGTTGGCCTCGAAGTAGGCTTCGGCGGTGGTTCCCTTGGTGACGATGAGGGTCTTGCCGGCCAGCTGGCCGACGTCGGTGATCTCAGCCGAGGAAGGGGAGACGACGCCGAGGGAGACCTTGAAGTAGGGGTTGGCGAAGTCGACCTTCTCGGCGCGTTCGGGGGTGACGGTGAAGTTCGCGAGGGTGATGTCGACCTTGTTCGAGGCGAGGACCTCGGTGCGGGCGGCGGCGTCGACGGGGACGTACTTGGCGGTGACTCCGAGGTCGGCGGCGATGCGGTCGCCGTAGACGACGTCGTATCCGGCGGGCTTGCCGTCGGCGTCGATGTAGCCGAAGGGGGCCTTGTCGGAGAAGATGCCGATGACGATTTCGCCGGCTTCCTTGATCTGTTCGGGGCTGCGGTCACCGACCTGCGCGCCGGTCGCGGAGTCGGAGCCTGCGCCACCGGAGCAGGCTGCCATGCCGAGGGCTGCGACCGTGGCGAGGGCTGCCGTGGCGAGTCGGAGGAATGGCTTCTTGCGTGCGTGGGTGGCGCTCATGATGGCTCCTAACGTGCGTTGTCAATGGATATCGCCGGGGCGCGCGTCCTCGGCGATGTCGTCGATGGTTCCATCTCGGGCGGGCTCGCGCGACGGCTGATTCTCGTTTTGAAACTGTGTGACAGTCGAGTGTCAGAGGGATGCGCCCCCTCGCCATTGGGACGAAGGACCTAGAAAACGTGGAAGTCGTCACGAGATGCCCCGCCCGCTCGCACGACGCGGCGTCACCGATGACAATTGCTCCCATGCCTCAGCTGCCGCGCACCGTCAACGTCTTCGTGCCGGCGAGCCCTACCCGCGCCGAGATAGTCGCCGGGCTGCGCATCACGGCGCCCGTGGCCGCCGGTTACATTCCCCTGGGCCTCGCGTACGGCCTGCTGGTCGTCCAGCTCGGGATGCCGTGGTGGATGGCTCCCGCCCTCTCGCTGGCCGCCTATTCGGGATCGGCGGAACTGCTGGTCGTGACCCTGGCCTCGCACAACACCCCGCTCGCGGTGATCGCCGTGACGATGCTGCTGGTGAACTTCCGCCTGATCTTCTTTGCGTTCTCCTTCCCGCTGCACGTCATCGAGGGCCGGGCGGCCCGCCTCTTGTCGATGTACGCCCTCGTTGACGAGGCCTACGCACTCACCGCCGCACGCCCCAACGGGTGGACAAAACCTCGACTGTTGGCGATGCAAGCCCTGTTTCACGTCACCTGGCTCGTCTCGGGCCTGGTGGGAGTGTTCGCGGGCTCGTTGATTCCCATTCAGATTCACGGCCTGGACTTCGCGCTCACCGCCCTGTTTATCACGCTGACGCTGGACGCTTCCCGCTCCGCACGGGAGCTTCCGTCAGTGGCATTGGCCGGGATCGCGTTTGCGGTTGCGATGGCGCTCGCCCCGGCCCATCGCCTGCTCGTTGCCCTCCTCCTCTTCGTCGCCTTCCTGTCGGGGCGCCACCTCCTGCGCAGGCGCGGCCTCCTCCCCCTGCCTCGCCCGAGGGCCGCGCGCGTCCTTGGAACCGCGACGGATCGGGGGATCGCCCGGTGACCCCGACGCTGGCCTACCTGCTGGCCATCCTGGTGATCGTCTTCGTCATTGACTTCACGCTGCGGGCCCTTCCTTTCAAGATCCTGGAGCCCCTGCGCGACTCGCGTTTCGTGTCCGACATGGCGGCGTGGATGCCGCCGGGAATCATGCTCATCCTGGTTGTGTCGACGCTCGTCGACAACGCCCAAGCGGCCGGGGAACGCTCGTGGGCCGCGCTCGTGGCCGCGGGCGTGACGGTGGCCGTCCACCTGCTGAGCGGCCGCAGGCTCCTGTGGAGCGTCGGCATCGGGACGGTGTGTTACGTGGCACTGCTGAACTGGCAGTGAGACTCGGGGACGGGAGGCACCGCTCGCACGCGATCGGGTGGCATCGGCGGGGGCTAGGACCCGGGGAGGCCATGGACAAGCGCCCGACGCGTCGCCTACCCTGACTAACGGCGCCCGTTCCCACCGGCGCCCACCCATCGGAGCCGGACACCGAGGAGAAGAACGTGACGACGAGCAGCGGGAACCCGCTCCCAGACGGCCCCGCGACGGGCACCGCGGCATCCGTTCTGCTGGTCGACGACGAGGCGGCCATCATCGATGGCCTCGCGCCCTTCCTGCGCCGCTGCGGCTTCACGGTCCACACGGCCCGGGACGGGGAGGAGGGGTTGGCCGCCCACGGCCAGCTCCGACCCGACATCGTCGTCTCCGACATCATGATGCCCCACATGGACGGACGCGAGATGGTGCGCCGCATCCGCGCGGGCGGCACGTGGACCCCCGTCATCCTGCTCACGCAGATCGACACCTCCTTCGAGCGTTCGGCCGCGCTGGACGAGGGCGCCGACGACTACCTGTCCAAGCCCTTCGACCCTCAGGAGCTGGTCTCGCGCATCCGCGCCGTGCTGCGCCGCTCCATGCACTCGGCGCGCCCCCTGTCGGCCGCCGAGCGCCTCACCAGCGGAAGCCTCGTGCTTGATCGCCTCGCCCGGCGCGCCTTCCTGGCCGACAGGGAGCTTGAGCTGACCCCGAAGGCGATGGGGCTCCTCGACTACCTGATGACGCACCCGGGTGAGCTTCACACCCGCGAGCGCCTCCTGTCGGTGCTGTGGGGCATCGACTTCGCCTCCTCCACGCGCGCGGTGGACCACCGCATCCGGGAGATCCGCGCGGCCCTGGGGGAGGACCCCTCCGACCCGGTGTTTATCGAGACCGTCCCCTCCGGGGGGTACCGCTTCATCGGGAAGGTAACGCGATGAGCCGTCGATTGGTGCTCTCCCTGGCGCCCCTTGCGGTCGCGAGCGTCTGCGCCCTGGCGTGGTGGCTGGCCGGCCCGGACCTGGAACTCCGCGTCGCGGTGTCCCTGCCCGTCCTCTTCGTTGCGGCCGGGTTTCTCGTGTCGGCTACAGCCGTGGCGCTCGAGCTTTTCTCGTCCGCGTTGTCGCGGGAGCACCTGGCCGGTGCGGCGGAGGCGCAGGCGCGCCGGGATCTTGAGCACCGGCAGTTTCTGGCGCGCCTGGACCACGAGTTGAAGAATCCCCTGACGGCGATCCTCGCGGCCACGGCTTCGGGCGAGGACGAGGCCTCGGTCCTCGTGGCGGCCCAGGCCAGGCGCATGGGAGTGCTCGTGACGGACTTACGCAAACTGGCCGACCTGTCGTCGGCGCCCATGGAGCGCGAGCTGGTGGACCTGGAGGAGGCGGCGCGCGACGCCGTGGAGGCCGCGCGCTCCAGCGTGGGCGAGGCGCGCAGCTTCACCCTGGTCTTCCCCACCGCCCCGTGGCCTCTGCCGCGCGTTGTTGGGGACGCAGATCTTCTGTATTCCGCGATCCAGAACGTCGTGTTCAACGCGGTGAAGTACTCCGGCGAGGGTGACAGCATCGAGGTGCGTGGCAGCCAGTCGGAGGACGGGGTGAGCATCGAGGTGGCCGACACGGGGATCGGTGTTCCCGAGGCCGAACGCCAGAGCGTGTGGGCGGAGCTGGCGCGCGGGTCGAACGCGGTCGGGCGCTCCGGGTCGGGGCTGGGCCTGCCTCTTGTGCGCCTGGTCATTGAGCGGCACGGCGGGCACGTGCGCCTCACCTCGCGTGAGGGGGTGGGAACCAGCGTCGTCCTCACCCTTCCGTTGCCCGAGGAGGCTTCTTCCGCTTCGCCGAGGATTCCCCAGCCGCCGACATGAACGCCTGCCCCCACCAGTGACGGGGCTGGTGGGGGCAGGGGGCTTGGCGTCAGGGTTGGCGTTGAGCCGCGGCGGGCAGGGCCGCTCGGGGGCCTGCCTGCGGCAGCGTCACTTCTGCGCGCGAATCTCGACGCGCCGGTTCTGGGCACGGCCCTCGTCCGTCTCGTTGTCGGCGATGGGCTCGGCCTCGCCCTTCCCATCGGTCGTGATCGAGAGGCCGGGGACCTTGCTCGCCAGGTAGTCGCCCACGGCCTTTGCCCGACGCTTGGACAGGTCGAGGTTGTGGGCGTCGTCGGCGACCGAGTCCGTGTGTCCCGTCACCGAGACCTTGGAGGGCTTGACCTTGGACCACTCCGACGCCAGAGAATCGAGGACCTCCTTGGCACGCGCCGTGAGCTGGTCGGAGTCGACCTCGAAGTTCACGTCTCCCGAGAGCGTGGTGATCGTGGCGTCCTTCTTCTGCTTCGTCGAGACGGCGCCGTCGGTGGTTCCAACGGAGTAGAGGACTTCAACGGGCTCGGGGTAGACGACCCGCGGATTGCTCTGGGGGCCGGAGTAGTCGACTCCCGGCGGGTTCTCCGCGTGGGCGGGACTCATGCCGACACCGACGACGAGCGCGAGGACCGCGACGCCAGCCGATCCGATTCTCTTGACCGCGATCATGGCGCTCACTCCCTCGTCACCGGAACGTTCTCGAAGGGCTTGCCGACGCCGTTGATCTCCACATCGACCGCGGTGAGGTCCGCAGGAAGCCCCTTGAAGGTGGTGAACACCGTCTGGCTGTCTCCTGCGTCCATGCCAGCGTGCTGGAAGCTGCTGCAGATGCAGGTTCCGTCCTCGGCCATCCCCGGCGAGTAGACGAGGTGCCGAGAATAGTCGATGAGCTTCACCTCTTTGGTGAGCATGTCCTCTCCCCCAAAGTTGTTCATCCACTCGGCCGGAAAGGCGATTTTATCTCCTGTATTGGTGAAGGTCATGGTCAGCGTCGTCACGTCATCCTTGACGACCACCGAGTTGATGTCGACCCGGAAGCTTCTATGCCCGACCTTTCCTTCCCAGGTGCTCAGAACCTGGGAGGAGCGCGCCCTGGGGTTGCCGCTCGCCTGCGACGAGGAATTCGATTGGGAGGCCGCCGCGTCGCTGGATTGGGAGGCGGACGGGGTGGGGTTCGATCCGCCTCCGCTCTCTCGTTTCCACACGCTCAGGTGGCAGCCGCTCAGGGCGAGCGCCAGGGGCAGCGCAGTCATGACAGCGAGGATCCTACGTGTCTTCCCGCTCCGTTGTGCCTTCATGTCAATCATCCTCCGGTCGTGTTCCGTCGTACTTATCCCAGCGCCAATGGCGCCGACGTAAGAAGTCTAACCGCAATGTTTGACCATCCGGTCGCAAATGTGTCGCAGTCTGGCGACACGGTGTCACGTTTCGGAAACAGAGCGGAGGATCACGGCGGAAAGGCGGCAGACAGGCGGGGCGCCGCGCCCGCGACGCGAACGCGATAGGATTGTGTCCATGCACACAGAGTCGTACTTGCATCACGGACACACGGTCTACGAGCACCGCCTGGAGGTCCCGCTGGACCACCTGCGCCCCCGCGGGGATGACAACCCGACGATTGAGTTGTTTGCGCGCGAGGTCGTGCGCAAGGGCCACGAGGATTCCCCCTACGCGGTGTTCCTGCAGGGAGGCCCGGGCTATCCGAGTCCCCGCTTCGGTTCCTTCGGGGGCGGCTGGGTGAACCGTCTCCTCCAGGACTACAGGGTGGTCCTGTTGGACCAGCGAGGCACGGGCCAGTCCACGCGCATGGACGCCCAGGCACTCTCCCGCCTGACGACGGACGAGGAGAAGGCCGACTACCTGCGGCACTTCCGCCAGGACCAGATCGTCTACGACGCCGAGGCGCTGCGCAAGGAGCTGTGCGGGGACGAGCCGTGGACGACGCTGGGCCAGTCCTTCGGCGGATTCATCACGACCTCCTACCTGTCCTTGGCGCCCCGGGGCCTCAAGGCCAGCCTGATCACGGGGGGCCTGCCCGGCCTCGTCCACGTCGACGACATCTACCGGCTCACCTACGAGCGCACGGCCGCCCGCAACCGCGCCTATTTCCGCCGCCATCCGGGCGACGAGAAGACGGTGCGGGAGCTGTGCGCACACCTGGCGGACACGGAAGAGGTGCTGCCGACGGGCGAGCGCCTCTCCCCCACTCGCCTGCGCATGATCGGCATGATGCTGGGCGGGCAGGCGAACACGGACCAACTGCACTACCTGTTGGAGGGTCCGTGGGTCAGCGTCGGCGGGGTGCGGCGCCTGTCCTCGCAGTTCCTTCAGGCCGTCGCCGCGCAGGTCAGCGTCGCGCCGATCTACGGGGTGTTCCAGGAGTACATCTACGCGTGTGCCACCCCCGAGCTGGCGGGAACGGCGACGGGGTGGGCGGCGGACCGCCTGGCGGAGGAGGTGCCGGGCTTCGCGAAGGGCGCGGACCCGCTGGACGAGAGCGAGCCGTTCTACCTGACGGGCGAGCACTTCATGCGTCGCGTTTTCGACGAGGACCCGGGCTTGGCACCGCTAAAGGGCGCGGCGGAGATTCTCGCGTCGACGACGGAGGCGGTGCCGGTCTATCTGCCGGATGTGCTGGCCCGCAACACTGTGCCGGTGGCTGCGGCCGTGTACTACGACGATATGTTCGTGCCGCGCGAGCTATCCCTGGAAACGGGCGATTTAATCGGCGCGCGCCACTACATCACCAACGAGTACCAGCACGATGGTTCCGCCTACTCCGGCGGCTCGGTCGTGTCCCACCTGCTTGACCTGCTGGCCGACTGAGGCCGACTGATCACCCGATTGAAAGGACGCTCCATGGCTCCCCTCTCCTCCTGCTCCTGTCCCTGCGCCGCGGACCCAACCCGGATCGCCGGCTTGGCGGCGGGGGTTGGCGCCACCGTCGCGTGGTACGCGCTGCCCGATTACGTGCGTTCGCGCCCGCTGCGCGGGCTCATCAAGACCGGGCTCCTGGGGGTGATCGGCTGGTCGCTCGTGTCGATGCTGCCCGATGAGCCGGAACTGGCACCCTACGACGACGAGGTTGACTGCTCGAAAGGCGCGGAGGCTGCCGACGAGGATCCCCTTGAGGGGGTGACGGAGGCCGCACCCTGCGAGCTGGCGGTCCTCGGGGGCGCGGTAGCGGGATCCGCGCTTGTCACGCTTGCGCTCGAGCGGTGGTTGTTCCGTCGCGGGGAACGCCGCCGCGCGAGCGGGGTGCGTTTCGCCCACACGAGGCAGGGGCTGGCCCTCGGGGGACTCGCGGCCGTCTTGGACGCGGCGACGCTGGCGTCGCGGTCACAGGGCGCGTGCGGGCTGCCTCGAGGGTAGGTTCGCGCGACGCCGCGCACCCCCTTAACGACCGAGCCTCGTCGCCGTGATCCAGGCGACGAAGGCGCCGATCCATCCGCACAGCATGACGAGGATGGGCGCACCCAGGGCCGTCCACCAGGAGGAGGCGGGAACGAAGTACCTCACGGCTCCGAATGCTGTGGGGGTGAGCGCAATGATCGCGATCGAGATCGTCGCGGTCATCGCGCCGACGGGGCGACGCTTGAACGCTAGGCCCACGACGTCGCGGCGCGTCTTGCCCTGACCGGCGGCGACCCGCGAGATGTGCTGGCGCACTGCGGAGCCCATGGCGCGCAGGGGAAACAGTGCGCTCCACGCCAGCCCAACGATGAGGGCTACCTGACGACTGCCGAGCGCGTAGATGAAACCGACAATGGACCAGCCGAGCAGGTAGGAGACGGACACGCCCAAGCACAGGGAGAACAGCGGTTTGAACACCAGCCAGTGCAGCTGATTTTCGTAGACGTTGGCGGCGGGGTTCTGCTCGAGGAGGTCGCGGTACAGGCGGCTGCTGGCGTCGGCGTGGTCGTCCGCTTCGAGGGAAGCGATGGATTCTCGAGCAGCCACATTCTCCGGCTCGAGCGCGAGGACGCGTTGGAAGACTTCGAGCGCCGCTTTCTCGTCATCCCTGGCGAGCACCCTGCCGAGGGTGTTGAGCACATAGGAGTCTTCGGGGTCGAGATTCTCGGCTTCACGCGCCGCGTGCAGCGCCTCCTCCCACCGGTGGTTACGCGCAAGAGCGTTGGCCTTTGTGGCATGGCTAGTCCCCACCTCTGGACTGCTCTCGACGAGGCGTGTTGCATGGTCGAGCGCGCGACGAGAATCCGGCTCTAGGTGCGCCAGCCAGTACAGCGCCATCGCGTGATTGGGCGAGGCTTCGATGGCTCGTCGGGCGCACTCATACGCCTTCTCCTTCTGATCGAGGGTCAGGTGGGCTTGGACGAGGGCGCAATTCACTCGTGCCGCGACCTCCGGATCGCTCTGAGGGATCGTGGCGAGCTCTTCGATGGCCTGTTGGGGACGCTTGATGTCGATCAAGAAATAGGCGCGCTCAATCCGCTCCTTGATGTCATCGTTGGACATCGATCCTCCTCGGTCTCAAGTAGCAAACGGCGAGTGGTGGGCGGCGTCAGCACGCCGCCCACCACCTCACATGAGGTTGTTTGCCCTCATGTACTCGGCGAGGTCGTCGTATTGGCCGTCTCGGTTGCCGTATTCGATGAAGTTGCGGGCGGTCACGAACCAGGGCCCAGCGCTGGGCCGAATCTGCTCCAGCGCCCTCAGGAAGTCGTGCATGGTCACCATGCGCACGTTGCCGGTACGCAAGGAGTCCATCATCGCGTATTCGACGGCGCTGTCGACCAGGTGGGCCAGGTCGGCACCGGTGAATCCTTGGGCGCTGCACGAGGTGACCCAGGTCGATGCCTTCGACGGGGCGGGACTTGAGGTGGTGGTAGAGGACTGCCTGTCGGGCGGGGCCATCGGGAGGCAGGACAGCGACGCTGCGGTCGAAGCGTCCGGGCCTGCGCAGCGCGGAGTCCACGTCCCACGGGGTGTTGGTGGCGGCGAGGATGAACACGCCTTCGTTATCGGATCCGATGCCATCCAGTTCCATGAGGAGCTGGTTGGTGATCGGTCGCATGTTGTAAGATCCGGCGTGCGATCGCCGCATGCCGATCGCATCGATTTCGTCGAGGAAAAGCACGACGGGTGCGTTGGCACGCGCGGTCTCGAAGAGCTCGTGGAGGTTAGCTTCCGATTCACCGAAGTAGCGTGCCATGACATCGCTGATCCTTACGTTCATGAATGCGGCACCGACCTCGCCAGCGAGAGCGCGGGCGATGTAGGTCTTGCCGCATCCGGGAGGACCGTACAGCAGCAGGCCGCCGTTGAGGCTCTTGCCGTAGAGCTTGCGGATTTCCGGGTTCCGCAGCGGAGCCAGGAAGGCCATGGTGAGGCGGTCCTTGACGGACTGCATGCCGCCCACGTCCTCCAGCGTTGACGTCACACTCTCGATGTCCCACACCTCACCCTGGGGTTTGTCGTCAACTTCGATTTCGCCTTCGACTTCCCCCTGCTTCACGAATGCGGGCGCAGGCCCGCCGACCTGCTTCTCGGCACTCTTCCAGTCGAAGCGTTGCTCTTTGGCGCCATCGGTATGAGCGGCACCATCACGCTCGTCTCCGGCCTCAGCCGCCGGAGCGTGTTCCTCGTCGGGGGTCGCTTCCTCGGTCGCATGCGGAAAGGCCGGGGGATGTACCGACACGATCGCGGGAATGCCTGCATCCTCCGAGGCGTGGGCCACCGCAGTGGACTCGTCGGCACCGCCGCTGTCGGATACGCCCTGAATCTGCGACGCGTCCTGCGGGTAGGGGACGGGTTTTTCAGCCGGTTCCGCGGCGGACGCCACGGCCGCGTCGACATCAGGGGTCGAGGGCACGGTGTCTTCGGTAAACGTCGCGGACTCTTCGGCGACGGGACTCTCCGAGGACGAGGCCGCCTCGTCAGGGGAGGAACCAGCCGCCGGAGCGGGGGCCTCGGGTGCGCCGAGGGCGCTGCGCATGAGGGCAGCGACGCGCTCGTTGGTCGGGTCGGCGGCGAGAACGACGGCGAGATGAGGGATGGCTTCGCCGCCCCTCCCCTCGTTGATGAGCAGCTCGGCCAGGTGCTCGCGCAGCGGCAGGTCCTCGGGCCGTTCCTCGATCACGGCGCTGAGGGAGTCAATGAGGGGATTCGTCATGCCCACAAGCCTACCGGCTGGCAGGCTCGCAGGTCCACGCACGCAGGCGCGAATTGACAGTGAATCAGAGCGTGCGCGAGGCGATCCTGCGCTGCGCTTGCAGCGAGCGCCACGCGTTGAAGAGGCTCATCGCCAGGGGAATGGACACGAGGGCTGCCAGGAGCCAGGACTGCGCGACGATGGCGGCCCCCGCGATGGCCAAGAAGGCCGCGAAACAGGCGCGCTGCATGCGCGTGCAGGCGGTCATGATGGACCCGTCGGCCCGGGCGGCCCGCAGGGCGACGTGGGAGTCGGAGAAGATGACGAGATCTTCGTTTCCGGACCATTCACGGCGCCACCTCAGGTCGTTGACGGTAAGCGCAGCGAGGAGGGACAGGAGGACGAGGCCTCCCCCGACGATCAGCGCGCTGGCCGCGAAGGAGAGGGTGTGGTCGTCCGGCTCGGACATTGAGGCGATCTGCGCGGCGGCGACGATGCCGCTGACGGAGACGATGAGCACGGCGGTGACGACGACGATGGCGAGGTTGATGCGCGCGGCGATCGTCTGCTCGGCGCGCACGCGGTTGTATCGGCGCAGCCGATCGTTACCCAATCGGTAGGGTCTTGGCGCCGCCTCGAATTTTGAGGATCTGGATCTCACTCCCCCACAATATCCTTGTTCGTTGATGTTTCATGCCTTTGCGCGATGGAGTGAGGTGTCAAATCCATAACATTTCCGTCGGTCAGCATACGCCGGGAGTGTCGTCCCGCATCCCGCGCTCACGCTCGCCCGCACCTGCGGCGCCGCCCGGCTCGGTCCGGGTAAAACGGGGGCGACCAGCGGCTTCA
The DNA here is from genome assembly GCF_024584435.1 of Schaalia odontolytica. Lineage (GTDB taxonomy): Bacteria > Actinomycetota > Actinomycetes > Actinomycetales > Actinomycetaceae > Pauljensenia. The sequence goes on along the minus strand of NZ_CP102197.1, from coordinate 1,997,662 downwards.
CACCCACGTGGGGGACGTGGTGACGGCGGCTCCACCGGGAAAACGAGGGCGACCAGCGGCTTCGCCCTCCACCGGAGCGACCTCGTTGACGAAAAGCGGCGGCTCTCCTTCTTCGACACCGGGCGCACGCCCGACATCTTGGGAGTTTGTCACAGTCTTGCACACGCGCGAATGGACGGAGTAGTCTGCTTAACGAGCGGGACCTGACCCGCCGGTGGCCAAGCGCCGTTTAGTTGGAGTGAATCGATGAGCAGCCCGCCCCCCCCCGAGCGTTTCGGCGGTGGATTCAGCGGTCCCGTATTCTGCCGGGACCGTCGAGTTTGCCGAGTCCTTCTCGTGGGACTTTCCCGTTAATGTGAGCGCCGTCCTGGACCTGCAGGACCAATGCGACGCGCCCATCGCGGCACTAGACGAGGCCATCGGCGATGCGTCAATCGCGCGCGGTCAGGTCGCCCACCAGACCGCGGCACTGGTGGAGACGGTCGTCGAACACCTTACGAACGTCATATCGGCCAGCGAGCACGCGCTGGCCGGCTTCCGGTCCGTTCGCTCGGCCCTGGAGGATTACGCGGGTGCCATGACGCCCGTCGATCTCGAGTATCAGGCCATCGCCTCGGATGCTGAGGCCGCCGGGTTGGAGGTTGCCCGGGACGGGACTTCCGTGACGGTCAGCCACCCGGCCAACATTCCCGCAGGGGTGGGGGTTGTCTTCGCGGCGCTGCACGCTCGCTGCACGCGCAACCAGCGCACGTTCAGCTACGCCGAGGCACAGTTCGGCGAGGACCTGGCCCAGATCGATCCGAGCCTCTGGGAGTCGACGATCACCCCGATCTTCAACGGGTTCGTCAGCAAGTACGGGTTCCCCACGGGGGATGACGCTGCCAAGCGTATTCCCGACTACCTGGACACCATGCGCACCACCGCGGGCGACCTCATCGAGTCGACGTACCTGAAGGCCAACGGTGCGACCTATCAGCCCCCGCCCGGCATCAAGGACGCATCCCTGTGGAAGCGGGTAACCGCCCCCGGTGAGTTGAAGAACTGGAAGGTTCCCTCCGTCAATGCCGTCGAAGGCGGCAGTCGAGTGGTCAAAACAGCCGACGCACTTCGTATAGGAGGCAAAGTCGCAGGCCGCGCGTGCGCGGTGCTCGACGGCGCCGTCAGCGCCTATGACAGCTACCAGTCGGACTCCTACCACCACCCCGAGATGGGAGAGGGCGAAAAGGTAGCACGGGCCGGGGTGACCGGAGCGTTGGCTGCTGGGGGCGCATACGTCGGAGCCACCTACGGAGCACAACTCGGCGCAGCCATCGGCGCATTTGGCGGCCCTGTTGGCATTCTTGCCGGAGGCATAATCGGTGGCGTTATTGGCGGGCTCGCAGGAAGCCAAGCTGGAAAGATGGTCGCAGAGTGGACTAACGACGGAATGAACGCAATTCTCCATCCGAAGACGAAAGGATAGTGCGTTGCTCGCAATTATAGGACTGATTCTTATAGGACCTTTCGGCCTTGTTTCTTGGTATATGGAAACATATACCGATTGCTCATTCGCACCACTGTGGAGAAGTATATCAACCTCTCCGAGCTCCATGGGTAGAAGCAAAACTCTCACGCTGCCACTACTTAGTCTCTGCTTTACCCTTGCTGGAGTCGGAATGATTCTTGACAAGCTAGGGTTCTCACCGTGGGTCTACATGGCTCCGGCATTTCTCGGATTCCTATGCATACCTCTCGCATTGCTGTGCCTCCTTCCCCTTCCTGCTCCCCGTTGGGCAAACATGGAATACCAGTACATGAAGCGCCACGGACTACTGGACGAGAACGGTGACCCGCTCCCCCAGTCCCAATGGCCCGACAGCGAAATCACCCCCGCGGACGACCCGGAGGAGAAGGAGCCGTGAACCCACCAGACTCTCCCCGCCATGCGCAGCTCGGCGCGGCTATCGGCGCTTTCGGTGGTCCCATCGGCATCCTTGCCGGAGGTGTCATCGGCGGCGTCATAGGCGGGCTAGTGGGAAGCAAAATTGGACAAAAAGCAGCAAGTCTTGTCAATGACGGCATGCACGCGCTCATCAACAGTGGAGGTTCACAGTCATGATTTTCTGGGAGGTTCTTGGCGCAATTTTCGGGCTCATGATTATCGGCGCCTGGTACATGGAAACCTACCTCGATACCACATTCTCTAGCAACTCCCGCATTATCACCTCGCGGATGAGCAGCAGCGCGAGAAGCCAAGCAACGACACGCCCACTTGCTGGCCTTGGTTTCTTTATCTGCAGCCTCGGAGAAGCTATCTACCAACTTGGTACCCATTACATCGTCACAGGAATCCTCATAGTCACCGGTCTACTCTGTTTTCTTATCGGCGCCATCTACCATTTCTTCCCCTTACCAGTTCCCCGATGGGCCGACGCTCGGTACCAGTACATGAAGCGCCACAATCTGCTGGACGAGAACGGCGACCCGCTCCCACGGTCGCAGTGGCCCGACAGCGAAATCACCCCCGCGGAAGACCCGGAGGAAACGTCGCTATGAGCCTGGCATCCTACTGGTTGATGCCCCCGGGATGGACGTCCTGCGCGCGCGAGGACATCCCCGGGGTCCTGGCGCTCGCCTTCCGGGTCGACACAAACGGGGACACACGGGAACACCGCCCCTCGCCCGCCTCGTCCCCGTCGGGCGGCGAGGTGATCGCCCTGGCCACCGGCCCCACCGATGCCACCTACGACTTCACCCCCACCATCCTGCTCCTCGCATCCCCCATCCCATCGGATACCACACCCGAACAAGCCCTCACAGAATCAGCGGTTGCCCTCTCCCATCAAGTCCCCGGATTTCGCATGCTGGAGGACTGCCCCTGGCCCGCAACGCCAGAATCCGCGCGGCTTCGCACGGGGATCTACATTCAGGGCAGGGTACCGATCACCGCCAGCCAATGGGCTTGGGCTCACACCAAGGGTGAGGGCAGCTTCCTCCTCACGGCAACCGCAACGATGACGACCCCTACTTTCGGCGACCTGCACGAAGACGTCCTCGCGATCATCATGAGCCTGGAGGTGCGCAATGCCTGACCGTCCTCGCATGGTCATTCCGGGCGACGTCACCTCACGCTTCGCTACCTTTGAGGAGCTCACCGGTGACGCGCTGCATCTCGCGACTCTCATGCGCACGGCTCGCTCACGACTAATCATCGCAACCACGTCTCCGGACACTTCCCAGTGCCATCAGGCTTTCATCTGGATGCAGCCGGGCACCTGCGTTGTCACCCGGACGGCCACCGCCCCCACCGGTGACATTGAGACCCACATTTATCAGATCGACAACGAGGAAATTCCCCACGTCGTGGCAGCGATATCTCCGCTCGCACCTAACCCCGCCGTCTTCGATGGACCTCCCTCACTGCCGACAGCAATCGTGTACGCCGCGCAGCAGGGCAGCGTCGACCAAGCAGCCCAGCTCCTCGCGACTTTTTCGTCCTACGGCCCCGACGATTCCGCGTTCGCCGCATCTCTCGTCACCCTGCGGTGGGCCTACACCACGTGGATCCGAGAGGACTGCGCAGACGAGTATTCCTTCGTTCCAACAAGCATCCTGTCGACCCTCATCACTCCAGCCGCCTCCTACAGAGTCGAGGCCCCATTGCTCGCGCCCAGCACCGGACCTCACATCCCCATCCAGCCCATCTACAACACGCAGTTGTGGGGCCTGATCACGCACTTCTTCGCCCTGTCACCCGAGAGGAATCAGCCATGACCTACGTCAATATCCAATGGGACTACACCGAAGTTGAGTCCATCATCTCCACCGTCGACCATGCCGGCACCCGACTCAAGAACGTTCCCATCCCGCGCTTTCCCTCCACCGGAAGCGCCCACCACACCCTCCTGACCAGCCACCTCACCGCCCTGAGCAACACGATCAGTCAGGTCGCCTGGATCGCCAACGGCATCAGCCTGGGCCTGGGGGCAGCCACGCACGACTTCATGTGCACGGACGACGCGGCCGCCGACGTCCTCCGTGAGATCCAGCGATACAACGACCTGTACAACAACAGGTATCCGGTCCGTCCCACCACCTGAGGACACCTCGCCACCCCTGGAGCGCCACCCCGGCCGCGGCCTCGTAGGCGCGCGAGACACCACAGCGACACTCCGGGCGGCGGGCGCTACCCTGGTGCCTGTAGGCGGGGCCGTCGGCCTCGTCCCTTGACCCACGCCGAGCAGGAGGAGCCCATGGCGATTGAGCCCGTGTTCGAGGCCATCAACTGGAACAAGATCCAAGACGAGAAGGACCTTGAGGTCTGGGACCGCCTGACGGGTAACTTCTGGCTGCCGGAGAAGGTCCCGCTGTCTAACGACCTGCCGAGCTGGAAGACGCTCAACAAGGACGAGCAGCTCATGACGAACCGCGTGTTCACGGGCCTGACGCTGCTGGACACCCTGCAGGGCACGGTCGGGGCGGTCTCTCTGATCCCGGACGCGCGCACCCCCCACGAGGAGGCCGTCTACACGAACATCGCGTTCATGGAGTCGGTGCACGCCAAGTCCTACTCCTCGATCTTTTCGACGCTGCTGTCCACGGAGGAGATCAACGAGTCCTTCCGCTGGTCGAACGAGAACGCGGCGCTGCAGAAGAAGGCCGAGATCATCAAGTCCTACTACGACGGGGACGACGCGGAGAAGCGCAAGGTCGCCTCCACGATGCTCGAGTCCTTCCTCTTCTACTCGGGCTTCTACGCTCCCATGTACTGGAGCGCGCACGCCAAGCTGACGAACACGGCCGACCTGATTCGCCTGATCATCCGCGACGAGGCGGTCCACGGCTACTACATCGGCTACAAGTACCAGCTCGCGGTGAACGAGTCCAGCCAGGAACGCCAGGACGATCTGCGCGACTACACGTACTCGCTGCTGTACGAGCTCTACGAGAACGAGGAGCAGTACACGGAGGACCTGTACGATCCGCTGGGCCTGACCGAGGACGTCAAGAAGTTCCTGCGTTACAACGCGAACAAGGCACTCATGAACCTCGGGTACGAGGCCCTCTTCCCCCGCGACGCCACCGACGTCAACCCGGCGATCCTCGCCGCGCTGAGCCCGAACGCGGACGAGAATCACGATTTCTTCTCCGGTTCCGGCTCCTCCTACGTGATGGGCGAGGTCGTCGACACCGAGGACGAGGACTGGGACTTCTAGGGCTGCCCTGTCGGCAACGGCTTTCGTGGGCGTTCCCGCCGTGGCGGGGCGCCCACGAGCGCTCGCTCGATCTCGTGCGCTGTCTGCTCGCACACACTTCCTGCCACATATGCAACAATTGCACCAAACGCCACAGGCGCATCGTTACGGGGTATTCCCCGCCACGACGCGCCTGACACGCGGGGACGAGGGTCGCATCTCATCGCTAACACCCACGCAGATAGAGCCACACCCCTTCCCGCGGCGGCTAGACTGTGACTGGGAGCGGCCTCGCTGCCACCACACCGTACGTCGCGCGCACCGCGCGGGGGAATGAGGAGAGCACGACTATGAGCATCTTCGACCGCTTCGAGAGCGCCGTCGAGAGAGGCGTCAACGGCGCCTTCTCGCGCGTGTTCCGGTCGGGGATCAAGCCCGTGGACATCACCACGGCGATCCGCCGCGCCATGGACGAGTCCGTCCAGGAAGTCTCCGCCTCACGCATCATCGCCGCGAACCACTTCACCGTCTACGCCTCGCGCACCGACCTCTCCTCCCTCGAAGCCTCCCTCGACGTCCTCGCCGACGAGTTCGCCCAGCAGGCCACCGAACACGCCTCGTCAAACGACTACTCGCTCCTCGGGCCCGTCACCGTTGAATTCGTCGCCGAAGCCCTCGAACCCAGCGGCACCCTCAAGGTGGACGCCGAGAATCGCAGGGGTCCGGCCGCCCCGGCCACCGCCTCGTCCGCATCCCCCGAGCACCCCATCATCGACATCGACGGGGACAAGTGGCTCCTGACCGAGCCCGTCACCATCATCGGTCGCGGCTCCGAGGCCGACATCGTCGTCAACGACTCGGGCGTCTCACGTCGCCACCTGGAGCTGCGCATCACCCCCTCGGGCGTCATCGCCACCGACCTGGGATCCACCAACGGAACGTTCGTCGAGGGCCACAGGATCGATGCCGCAACACTGCTCGACGGTAACCAGATCGTCATCGGACGCACCAAGATTCTCTTCTGGACCCATCCAGACCAGAGCGGAGTTTAATGAAGTGACCACAGACCTCGCATTCACTGTCTTCCGCATCGGTTTCCTGGTGCTGCTCTGGCTCCTCGTACTCGCCGCCGTCAACACGCTGCGACGCGACATCTTCGGAACCGTCGTGACCCCGCGCGGAAAGGGACGCGACAAGGCAGCATCGCGGCGAAAGGCCTCACGCGAGAAGCGCAAGGAGAAGAAGCGCACGTCCGCCAACCCGCTCGCCCCCAAGGACCTCCTGGTGACCGGCGGCCCGCTGGTCGGCACCATGCTGCCCCTGGGCGAGGCCCCCATCGTCATCGGCCGATCCCCCGCCTGCACCCTCGTCCTCGAAGACGAGTACGCCTCGAGCCGCCACGCTGCCCTCACCCCCCAGTCCGACGGCTGGTGGATCGAAGACCTCTCCAGCCGAAACGGCACCTTCATCGACGACGAACGGCTGGCCACCCCGCGCCAGCTCAAGATCGGTGACGTCATCCGTATCGGCCAGACGACCCTCGAGTTGGTGGGCTGAAGCATGTCAGGAAACGCCGTTCAATTTCACTACGCTGCCCGCTCCGACGTGGGCCTCGTGCGCTCCAACAACCAGGACTCCGGCTACGCCGGCGCCAACCTCCTCGTTCTCGCCGACGGCATGGGCGGACCCGCGGGCGGCGACATCGCCTCCTCGGTGGCCCTCGCGCACCTGGTTCCCCTCGACACGGACTCGCACCCCGCGGACTCGATGCTGCCCCTCCTGCGCGAGGCGCTCCTGGACGCGCACGAAGAACTCACCGACCGCTCCAGCCGGGATCGCGACCTGGAGGGGTTGGGAACCACCTGCATCGCGCTCATGCGCAGCGGCAACCGCCTGGCGATGGTCCACATCGGCGACTCGCGCGCCTACGTGCTGCGCGGCGACACCCTCACCCAGGTCACCACCGACCACTCCTTCGTCCAATACCTGGTCGACACCGGCCAAATCACGCCCGAGGAGGCCGAGCACCACCCCAACCGCAACGTCGTCCTGAAGATCCTGGGCGACGCGCAGGCCGACGTGGCCCCCGACGAGACGATCCGCGAGGCCGTCGTCGGCGACCGATGGATGCTGTGCTCCGACGGCCTCTCGGGCCTCGTCTCCCCCGAGACCATCGGCCAGGTGATGGCTGACTTTGCGGATCCGGGCGAATGCGCCGAGGAGCTCATCCGCCTGGCGCTACTGGGGGGTGGCCCCGACAACATTACGTGCGTCATCGCGGACATCGTTCCCGCGGGCACCTACCCGCCGGCCCCGCCGCAGATCGTCGGCGCGGCGGCCATCGACCGTCACGCCAAGTCGCGCGGCGGCGAGGGGGCCGCGGCGCGCGCGGCCGCCCTGGGCTCGAGCGCGCGGGCGGGCGCGGCCGACGAGGAAGACGCACCCGAAGACCTCAAGCCTCGCACCTCCTGGTGGACCCCCGTGTTCGTCTCCCTCGTCACAGTCCTCGTCATCGCCGCGTCGTGGATGTCCTGGAAGTGGACCCAAACCCAGTACTACGCGATCGGCAAGGACGGGTACGTCGTCATCTACCAGGGCATCCCCCAGTCCATCGGCCCGTGGCAGCTGTCGCACGCCGTCGAGGTATCCAACGTCGCGCTGGCAGACCTCGCGCCCGTGGACCGCCAGCGTCTCGACACCCCCGTGCTGCGCTCCTCACGGGCCGACATCGACTCCTACATTGAGGGACTTCGCCGTTCCATCGCCGACAACGCGGCCCTAAGCCAGCAGTCCGGGGCGCCCCAGTCGGGACCGGGCCAGTCGGGTAACCAGAGCGGGGGTGCCTCGTAATGGCCACCGTATCAATCGCGCCCGCCAGGCCGCGCCTCTTCCTGGAGCTGCTCCTCATGGGGCTGGCCCTGCTCGTGGGCATCGCCGGATACGCGCTCACTTCCCTCAACTACACGGGCGCGATCCCCGCGAACCTCCTCACGCAGGTTGGCGTGCTCCTCGCCCTGGCCGTCATCGGCGAAATCGGCGTGCGCTTCCTCGCCCCCTACGCGGACCCGGTGATCCTGCCGATCGCCGTGGCCCTGACGGGGCTGGGACTGGCGATGATCTATCGCCTGGACCTGTCCTACGCGCGCAGGGGCGAGGCCGTGGTCGGCTTCCGCCAGGCCCTCTTCGTCGGTATCGCGATCGTCATCGCCGCGATCATTCTCATCGCGCTGCGCGATCACCGCATGCTGCGTCGCTACACCTACACCTTCGGTGCCCTCTCCCTGTTCCTCCTGCTGCTGCCCATGATCCCGGGTCTCGGACAGGAAACGTTCGGCGCGCGCGTGTGGATCCACCTGGGACCTCTCTCCGTGCAGCCGGGCGAGCTGGTCAAGATCACCCTCGCGGTCTTCTTCGCCGGCTACCTGGTGACCAACCGCGACAACCTGGCCATCGGCGGGCGCAAGCTCCTGGGGATGCGGCTGCCTCGCGCGCGCGACCTCGGCCCCATCATGGTGGTGTGGCTGATCGGCATCGCGATCCTGGTCCTCCAGCGCGACCTGGGGACCTCCCTGCTGTTCTTCGGCCTCTTCGTGGCGATGCTCTACGTGGCAACAAACCGCGTCTCGTGGCTGGTCATCGGTTTTACGCTCTTCGTTCCCACGGTCTTCATCGCCGTCCGGTCCTTCGGCCACGTCCAGACCCGCTTCAACATCTGGCTGCACGCACTGGACCCCACGGTCTACAACGAGGGGTCGTATCAGCTGGTCCAGGGCCTGTTCGGTCAGGCCTCGGGCGGATTGATGGGCACGGGGTGGGGCCGGGGCTACCCCCAGCTCGTGCCCCTGGCGAACTCGGACTTCATCCTCTCCTCCTTCGCCGAGGAGCTGGGGCTCACCGGCATGGCCGCGATCCTTGTCCTGTACCTCATCCTCATCCAGCGCGGGCTTCGGGCCGCCCTGACTGTGCGCGACGGCTTCGGCAAGCTCCTGGCGACCGGCCTGAGCTTCTCGCTTGCGATCCAGCTGTTCGTGGTGCTGGGCGGCATCACGCGGATCATTCCGCTGACCGGTCTGACCGCTCCCTTCCTGGCAGCGGGCGGGTCCTCGATGGTGTCCTCGTGGATCACCGTCGCGCTTCTCATCCGCGTCTCGGACGCGGCCAGGCGTCCCGCGTCGACTCCCGCGCCGTGGAACTCAGGCATTCAACCCGCCGTGAGGGTAGGTGACGCCGAGTGAACGCCCAGATCCGCAAGATCTTCGTCATCGTCCTGCTCATGTTCGCCCTGCTCGGCGTGGGCGTCACCAACACGCAGTTCGTCTCGGCCTCCTCCCTCAACGCCGACCCGCGTAACCAACGGACGATCCTGCACGCGGCCGAGACCGACCGCGGTCCGATCATCGTGGACAAGAGCGCGATCGCCTCCTCGGAGCGTGAAGAGGACTCCAAGCGCTATGCGCGCTCCTACTCCGAGGGTCCGCTGTACGCCTCGGTCACCGGCTACTTCTCGTCGGTCGGCAACGCGTCGACGGGAATCGAGGCCGCCGAAGAGTCGGTCCTGGACGGCCAGTCGCAGACCCTGCTGGGGCAGCGCATCCGCAACCTCCTGACGGGCCAAAACCGCCAGGGCGGCGGCGTGGAGCTGACGCTGAACTCCAAGATGCAGCAGGCGGCAGCTCAGGCGCTCGGCAACCGCAAGGGGGCCGTCGTGGCTCTCGACGCGACGACGGGGGCCGTGCTCGCCATGTACTCCTCGCCAAGCTACGACCCCAACGCCCTGGCGTCCTCCGACGCGGGCTCCGTCACGGACGCTTTTGACTCCCTGTCTTCCGACCCGAACAAGCCCCTGCTCAACCGGGCGATCTCCGAACGCTACGCGCCCGGCTCGACCTTCAAGATCCTGACCACGATCGCGCTCATCGAGAACGGCGTGGCCTCGCCTGAGACGCGCATGCCGTCGCCCGTATCAACGACGCTGCCGGGCACAGCCACCGAGGTGACCAACATTGAGTCCTCCACCTGCGGCGACGGTAATCCCACCCTCGCCGAGGCCTTTGCGCGCTCGTGCAACACGACCTTCGTCTTGGCCTCCGAGCAGCTCACCAACCAGCAGCTCACGGACGTGACGAATCGCTTCGGTTTCGGCCGCGAGTCGCAGATCCCCCTGACGGTGACGCCCTCCGTGTTCCCGACGGGCGTCGACTCCGCTCAGCTGGCGATGAGTTCGATCGGTCAGTACACGGTTCAGACGACGCCCCTGCAGATGGCTCAGGTCGCCCAGACGGTGGCGAACGACGGCCAGATGATGTCCCCGTACCTGATTGCCTCGATCGTGGACGCCGACAATCAGGTGGTTCGCTCCAGCAGCCCGACGGACGCGGGACGCCCCATCTCCGCCGAGACGGCCTCGAAGCTGCGCTCCATGATGGAGGGCGTTGTCTCCCAACCCTATGGGACCGGCACCACGATGGCGCTGCCCGGCGTCTCGGTCGCCGCCAAGACCGGTACCGCGGAAACCGGCGAGGGCGAGCGAGCCAACGCGTGGGCCATCGGTTTCGCCCCGGCGGACAAGCCAAAGATCGCCTTCGCTGTCCTGGTCGAGGGCGACGACGAGACCCCCACGCCCCACGGCGGCGACGTGGCCGGACCCGTCGCGCGGGCCATCTTGGAAGCGGGGCTGAAGTGAACGCATCACGCATGACTTCGGGCGCCGGGCGCGTCCTCGGGGGCCGGTACACGCTGCTCACGCCGATCGCCCAGGGTGGCATGGGCGAGGTGTGGAAGGCCCGCGATCGCGTCAGCGGCCACATCGTCGCCGCCAAGGTGCTGCGTCCCGAGCTGACGGGCGAGGAGCTCTCGCTGTCCCGCCTGCGCCTCGAGGCACGCAATTCGATGTCCATTTCACACCCGAACATCGCCAATACCCAGGATTCCGGCCAGGAGGACGGGATTGGCTGGATCATCATGGAGCTGGTCGACGGATACCCGCTCACCGACTATCTTCGCGGCGGCTCCCGGATCGAGCCCGAGTACCTCATGCCCATTCTCGTGCAGGTCGCGATGGCGCTGGGAGCCGCGGCCCGCGCGGGCGTCGTCCACCGCGACATCAAGCCGGCGAACATCCTGGTGCGTCCCGACGGCATGGTGAAGCTGACGGACTTCGGCATCTCGCGGGCGACCGGGCAGGTCAACCTGACGGCGGCCGGGATGGTCATGGGCACGGCCCAATACCTGCCTCCCGAGCAGGCGATGGGCGAGGTCGCCACCCCCACCGGGGACCTCTACGCCCTCGGCGTCATCGCCTACGAGGCGGCCGCCGGTCGGCGCCCATTCACGGGGGAAACCCAGGTGGACATCGCTTTCTCGCACGTCAATGACCCGGTGCCGCCCCTGCCCGACTTCGTACCCGAGCCGCTGGCCGACGTGATCCTGCACCTGCTCGAGAAGGACCCCGCGAAGCGCCCCGAGTCAGGGTCTGCGGCGGTCCGCGAGATCGCCAGCGCGGCCAAGGCGATGGGCATCTCCGTCACTCCGCGCCCGCTGCCGCTCCCCAAGGCCGCCCAGCGCACCACGGAGGTCCGCACGCCCGTGCAGCCCTCCGTCCCGATCGTCGCCCCCGTGCGTCACCTGACGCGCCGTACGCTGCCCGACGAGATGCTGGCGCCGCCGTCGGGCCTGACCCCGGCCGTGCGCTCCCACACGGGTCGCCACGCTCTGTCCGTCATCGACGAGGCAACCACGATCGCCCCCTCCTCCGCGCCGATCCCGATCACGGGACGACACGCGTCGGTCCCCCGCATCCTCGACGAGGCCGAGGTGCCCTCTCGCGTCGAGCCTGACTCGGCACCCACCAGGGTGCGCCGCCTGCACCCCGGTGGCGGCGCTCACGGGCAGCAGCCGTCTGGCGCCGTTCGCTCGCTCACCTCCACGGGTCGCCACGGCGCCGTCACCCCCACGTCTCCGGCGCCCGTCCCAACCCCCACCCCTGCACCGAAACCAGCGCCCCGACCCACCGCGGCGGCCCCCGTTCCGGCCTCGGATCCGGTTCCCTCGCCGACCCCGGCTCCCCGTCCGACGAAGGCGGCGGCCCCCTCGGCTCCCGCACGCGCGGCCGACGCCGCCAAGCACCCGACGTCAGCCGATGCCCGCGGCAGCGCGCAGGCCTCGTCCCCGGCGCCCCGACCCGCTCCCATCCCGACACCCCCGGCCTCGCGCGCGCCCGCCTCGGCGACGGCCAACACGCCCGCTGATCGGCGGGCCGCACTGGCCGAGCGTCTGCGTCAGCGCGCGGAGCACCGCCAGGCCGAAGACGTCGCCGAGGAGCGGCGGCGCGCCCAGGTCGCCCGCGAAGAGGAACAGCGCGCACGCGAGCTGCGCGACGCCCGCAAACGACGTGAGGCGGGGCAGGCGCAACGCCAATCGACCCGACAGGCGTCCCCGCCCATCCCTCGGCCCACCTCTCAGCCCGCACCGGTGACCCACGACCACCGCGCGAAGGGCGCGTCGGGACCGAAGGCTGCACGTGCATCCACGGGGTCGACTCCGCGCGTGTACGGCACCGTCCCTCAGCCGCGCGGACAGAAGGCGTCCACGCGTCCGCGCCGCTCCGTCTACGAGCAGCAGCCGAAGAAGGCGCGGGGGCGCCGCTGGCACGAGCTTGATGCCCGCTCCGCGCAGCAGACTCAGCCGCCGACCAAGACGGCCTACTCGCGCAGCGTCGTTGCCCCACCCGTCCCAGTATCCAGGCAGATCATCCGCGCGGTCGTTGTCGCAGTCATCGTGATTGCGCTGATTGCACTCCTAGCTATTACGATCAGACACATGCTTGGCTCCCTGATGCATCCAAGTGCGGGGGCCCTCATCATCGAGGAGGTCAGGACATGGCAGAGCCCATGGCCCACCGTCTAGCCGGCCGGTACGAGGTCCGTTCGCTCATCGGGCGCGGCGGAATGGCCGAGGTCCACCTGGGCTTCGACACTCGCCTGTCGCGCGTCGTCGCCATCAAGATGCTGCGACGCGACCTGGCGCAGGACTCGATCTTTCAGGCGCGCTTCAGGCGAGAGGCACAGTCGGCGGCGTCGCTGAATCACCCGAACATCGTTGCCGTCTACGACACCGGTGAGGAGATCATCGAGGACGCCGTTGGGCGTTCGATCGCCGTCCCCTACATCGTCATGGAGTACGTTGAGGGCCACACGGTGAAGGACCTGATCTCCGACGGGACGGCCGTTCCCATCAACGAGGCCGTGGAGATCGTGTCGGGCGTCCTGTCCGCGCTCGACTACTCGCACGCGAATCACCTGGTGCACCGCGACATCAAGCCGGGCAACATCATGCTCACCTCGGACGGCAAGATCAAGGTCATGGACTTTGGCATCGCCCGAGCCCTGACGGATTCGCAAGCGACGATGACGCAGACGAACGCTGTCGTTGGCACCGCCCAGTACCTGTCTCCCGAGCAGGCGCGCGGCGAGACCGTGGATGCGCGCTCGGACCTGTACTCGACGGGCGTCGTGCTTTTCGAGCTGCTGACCGGTCGCCCGCCTTTCAAGGGGGACTCCGCTGTCGCCGTCGCCTATCAGCACGTCGAGCAGATTCCCCCGACCCCCTCCTCGATCCTGTCGGATATTCCCGATTCCTTGGATCGCGTCGTGCTCAAGGCCCTCGCGAAGAACCGCGAGGACCGCTACCCCAGCGCGGCGGCGATGCTCTCGGACCTGCAGCGGGTCTCGCGCGGCCTGGATGTGGCGGCCCCACCCGCCGACTCGTGGGCGACGGAGGTCCTACCTACCTCGGGGATGGGCGGCGCGCAGACCGCCGCGACCACGCCGATGTCGGCGGTCGCCCCCCGCGGCGGCGGCCAGGCCATGGCTGCGACCTCCACGTCACTCCCGCCGGTCGCCAAGCGAGCGGACACGGCGGAGGAGGCGAGCAAGGCCCGTAAGCGTCGCACCGTGATCATCGCCTCCGTCGTCGCCATCGCCCTGCTCTTGATCGCCGGGTCGGTGTGGGCGCTGACGCGCCGCGCCGCAGCGCCGGAAACGGTAGCGGTTCCCACCGTCGTTGGCCTGAGTCAGGCGAACGCGAAGGCCCAGATTGAGGCCGCCGGTTTCGTCTGGGAGCTCAACTCTGAGAAGGTTGCCTCCGACAGCGTCGAGGAAGGGTCCGTCGCCTCGACCGATCCGGCCGGCGGTACCCAGGCCGAGAAGGGCTCAACGGTGCGGGTCACGATCTCATCGGGCCCCGATTCGGTGGTTCTCCCGGACAACCTGGTGGGCATGACGCCCGAGGACGCCCGCAAGGCCATCGAGGCCCTGGGGCTGAAGTGGGAGCTCGACTCCAGCAAGGTCGCCTCGGACACCGTCGCCGAGGGCAAGGTCGCTCAGACGAACCCCTCCCCCGGCTCGAAGGTCAAGGCCGGTCAGACGATCCGCGTCTACCTGTCCTCGGGATCCGACGAGGTCGAGGTCCCGGACCTCAGCGGCATGAGCCAGGATCAGGCCAGGAGCGCCCTGAAGGCCGTCGGCCTGGAGCTCGGGAACGTGACGAGCGTCGACTCCGAGAAGGACAAGGACCGGATCGTCGCTCAGGATCCCGCGACCGGCACGAAGGTCAAGAAGGGCACGACAATTGGCGTGTCCGTCTCCAACGGCAAGACCGCCCAGGTGGAGATCCCCACGGTCGTGGGCACGAGCAGCGAGGACGCTCAGGCACAGCTGAAGGCTCTCGGCCTGAACGTGACTGTCGAGGAAGTGGCGGACAACCAGCCTGCCGGCCAGGTCCTGTCCATCGAGCCCGGCGAGGGTTCCAAGGTCGAGAAGAACTCGACCGTGAAGCTCAAGGTGTCCAAGGGCCCCCAGGCGGGAAATAACGGCAACAACGGGAACAAGAAGAAGAGCTAGCCTCGGCATGACCGCCGCCCGCGCGTGGGGCCCGCGCCCGCCAGGACACTTCCTGGGGCGCGGGCCTCGTCGTGTGTGTGGGCCTCGTCGTGTGTGTGGTGGGCACAGGCGGCCAGGGACATAGGAAAGCGTCGGCGTCGCGTCTGCCCGCACGCGGCCCCTCAGGCGCACCCGATTCGCCCGCGACACGGGCCGGCGGTCGCGACGGCAAAAACCAAACGGGGGGATTTGCACCACTAGCGGTCCGACACGCCGACGACACGCCGACAGCGCGCTTTAAATGACGTAATTCCCCCCATTGGCCCGATTGAAGGGCCCCGCGCGGCCTACAGCGTGAAGCGCTGCGCGACGACGGGTTTGAGGGTGGCGGCACGCTCGCGCGCGCCGAGATCGCCGCATGCCGCCAGCCAGTTGGCGAGCATCAGGTGCCCGGATTGGGTCATAACCGATTCGGGGTGGAACTGGACGCCCTCGAGGGGCAGGGAGCGGTGACGCACCCCCATGATGATGCCGCGCTCGGTGGTTGCCGAGACCTCAAGATCGTCGGGAAGCGTTGCCGGGTCGATCGTGAGCGAGTGGTAGCGGGTCACCGTCAGCGGCGAGGGGACGCCGGAGAAGACACCGCGCCCGTCGTGCGTGATGACGGAGGTCTTGCCGTGCATCAGTTCGGGCGCGTGCCCAACGGTCGCTCCGAAGAGCTCACCCAGCGCCTGGTGTCCCAGGCACACCCCCAGCATGGGAACCTCGTGCTCGGCGCAGTCCGAGATGGTCTGCAGGGATGCTCCGGCGCTCTTGGGGTCGCCCGGTCCGGGGGAGACGAGGACGCCGTCGTATCCGGACTCGAACCACGCAGCATCCACGACGTCGTTGCGCACGACGTCCACGACGGCACCCAGGTGGCGCAGGTAGCCCACGATCGTGAAGACGAACGAGTCGTAGTTGTCAACGCAGAGGATTCGTGCCAACGTCGGTCCTTCCATGTGCGAGGTCGCGCCTCTTGCTCCGCCACCCATCGTAGGGCGAGGCATCGGGGCTCGCGCGGGCGCCGTCCGATACACGGGCGGCGGATACGGTGCGAGGCCGGGGCGAGGCGGCCTCGCGTAGCGCGTGGGCGGCTAGGCGCCGCCGACGGAGGATTCCCCGAGCTCCAGGTAGGTCTGCACCCAGGGGTAGACCCAGGTGAAGAGTGCGGCGACGACCGCGCCGATGAGGATCGCAGACTCGATGACTTTCAACCAGATGGGTCCGGGCAGGTGGCGGAAGATCCATGCGTACATGAGGGGTCCTTCAGTTCTGGGGTTCGTCGACGAGTTCGGCGGGGACGCCCGTGTCCTTCGGAGTCCAGGATTCGAACTTGAGATGGACGATGAAGCGCTGCCAGTTGCCGTACTCGGGGTGGCACGTGGTCATGGTCATCCATCGTTCGGTCGGTGTTTCGGACCAGGACACGTCGTCAATGACGGGGGCGACGACGCGCATCTGAGTGGGGTCGGTGGCGTCGATGATCTCGGAGGAAACCATGGAGTAGACGAGGTAGTGGTCATCGACTTCCACGACGACCTTGTCGCCCTGAGTGAGCCGGTCGATCCAACGGAAGTTGTTGCCGTAGGTGCGGCGGTGTCCGGCGACGGAGAAGTTCCCGACTCCGCCGGGCTGGGTGGTCATGTCGTAGTGGCCGGCCCAGCCCTGGTCGAGCACGTCGGACGTGGTGCCCTCGGCGAGGGGGATCTTCATCCAGTCCCAGGTGGGAACGTGGATGAGGCCGTATACCTCGCCGGCGCCGACCTCACGCGTGAACTCGGGCGGATCGTCGGTGCGCGTCTCGCCCTGGGTGCGCTTGGTGGGCTGGTGGTCCTCTTCGAACGAGGCGATGGTTTGCTCGACCTGGCCGGAGACCTCGTAGGTCGTCCAGTAGAGTTGCCAGACTGAGAACAGGCCGATGACGAAAGCGAAGGTGATGAGCAGTTCTCCAACGACTCCGACGATGTTCCAGAAGATATTGGAGCGTCTCTTCTTCGTCGGCGAGGCGGGGGCGACGTGTTCACCCATTCGTTTCCTCCACGGTTGCGTAGTTGACGGTCGATGAGGTTGTGGCGGGCGCAAAGCTGAGTGCGTCCTTCGTTTGCATGTCCCAGCCGAGGCCGTACTTGGCGACGTAGGCCTGGTAGTTAACCATACGTGGGTTCGAGGCGACCGCCGCGTGCAGGGCCGCAGGATCACCGATTGCTTGGATCACATAGGGCGGGGAGAAGCTGGTTCCATCAACGAGGATGACGTTGCCGATGCAGCGGATCACGGTGCGGTCGGTGACGCGCACTCCCTGGACGGTCATGGCCTCGGCTCCGCCGCTCCACAGTGCATTCATGGTGTCCTCGATGTCCTGCTGGTGGATGACGAGGTCATCGGGGGTGGCTCCCGCGGGGACCTGGCCGACGGGAGCGTCGGACAGCGTGATCTGGACGCCGGGCCCGGAGACGGGCCGCGTGGAGCCCGCGGTGAAGGCATCCTCGGCGGCGGTGCCCGATTGCGCGGGAGAGAAGCCCTCGATTGCGGCGTCCAGGGAGGAGACCTCTGTCTCGAGTTGGCGGACCTGCTCCTGCCGTGTGCGCACGAGGGTGGACAGGTCGGAGGTGGCGGCGGGGTGTCGGCGTTCGTTGAGCGCGGAGACGGAGAAGAGGAGACCCGATGCGACGGTGACTGCGAGCACGCCGATCAGGTGGCGGGCACGGATTCCGGGCATCTATCCCTCCTTTCGTGGCGCTGCGCTTTGGCACTTTTCATGTCCGAGACTACGCTAGTGTTGCGACTAATTCATCACCGCCGGGCGTTTCGTGTTCCCGCGCGGGCCAAGCAGGGAGGATCTGGCGTGGCCGAATCCAAGAAGCGTAAGAAGAACGGGCGCGAGGCCACGGACGATACCGAGATCCAGAACTGGACCGACGGGATTCCGCTCAGCCCCGCCTGGTGGGCGCCGGCCTTCATCACTCTGATGATTCTCGGCCTGCTGTGGGTCGTCGTCTACTACATTTCGTCGGGGACGTATCCGGTGCCCAAGCTCGGCGCGTGGAACATCGCGGTGGGTCTCGGAACGATGATGGTTGGTTTCCTGATGACGCTTCGGTGGCGCTGAGGGCGCCGACGCTCACGCGCGGCTGAGTCGGACCCTCATGCCGGCATCGTACATGCCGAGAAGGGAACGTCCGGCCAGGCCGTCCTCGAGGCGAGCTGCGTGCGCGCTGGCGAACGACAGGACGGTCTTCGCGCCTGCGCGCAGCAGCGCGGGGGATGCCGGGGTTGAGGGGCCCAGGACGATCGTGTGCGCCGCCTCGGCGAGTTCGAGCAGGCGCGGGATGGTCTTGTTGACGAAGGCGGATCCGGAGATGAACACGTAGTCCATCTCGGGAAGCAGGTACTCGCAGGCCGAGTCCGGGTAGTCCCCGTCGAAGAGGTTGCGTTCCAGGACGATCAGCTCTCCGGCGTCGGGCAAGGCCGCGGGGGCGAAGGGGAAGTGTCCGATGATGGCCACTCGCTTGTCGGCAACGAGGGGCGCGTAGGGGTGGAAGGTGCGCGCCCAGTTGTTTTCGGCGCAGGGTGTGAATCCGTGTGCGAGGGCCCGATCGGGGTGGCAGTGGTAGGCGTTGATGGCCGCCACGCCGATGCCGGCGTCCTCGAAGTTCCAGGATTTAGCGAGGGCTGCGACGTCGCGCAGGGGCCGTCCGAGAAGCTCGGCGGGGTCGGAGACGGCGCGCGGGCGCGACTGCACGTTCATGCCGAAGGCCATCCCTACTCCGCTGTCGCTGGAGGAGACGCGGCGCCACTTTCCCTCGGTGTTGATGCTCGTGGCCGTCAGGTCGGCGGGAATCTCGTCGATGAGTTCGTCGTACAGGTCCCAGGGGCTGGTCATGGTGTCTCCTGCGAAGCTACGGGGAGGGTCGGTCCGTCGCCGACCCTCCCCCATGTTAGGTCATCCTCAGATAGCTTGCGCGGAACTCGCTCGTGCCGGTCCCCTCACGCCCCGTACACTTCGAGGAGGAGACGGAAGGCCAGGGCGTTGAGCGCGATGGCTCCCGCGACCATGCCGAGTGCCGCGAACACCTCGCGGCGATTCTGCGCCGCCTCGGTCACCCCCGGACGCGGGCGGGACAGGCGCGCGAAGGCCCACGTGACCGCTGCGCCGACGACGAGGCCGCCGATGTGCGCCTGCCAGGAGATGCCGCTGGCGATGAACCCGTAGGCGAGGTTCGCGACCAGGAGGGCGACGATGGATGTCGTGTCGGATCCGTGGAGGCGCTGGAGGACAAAGACCGCGCCGAAGAGGCCGAAGACCGCGCCGGAGGCGCCGACGGTCCCCACGTAGATCTGCGCGGGCTGGATGAGGCACCACGCGATGACGAAGGCGGAGCCGCCCAGCGCGCTCACCAGGTAGATGGTCAGGTAGCGCCACCGCCCCAGGGCCGGTTCGATGGCCCGCCCCACCCAGTACAGGGTCAGCATGTTGAAGCCGATGTGCATGATCCCCCCGTGCAGGAAGGCTCCCGTGAGGATCGTCCAGGGTTGACTCATGAGGCGGGCGGGAACCAGCATCAGCGAGGACTCCACGGAGGGCACCAGCCAGGTGAGGGCGAACATGAGCACGCAGATCCCCATGAGCGCGTAGGTGACGACAGGCGCGCCCGCCGCGGAGGCACGCGAGACGCGCCCCGACCAGCCGCGCTTGGAGGCGGCGCAATCCACGCAGATGGAGCGCACCTCGGTGGGGACCACGCAGTCCACGCACATGGGGCGGTTGCATCGCTTGCAGTAGTCGACGGCGCGCGCTCCGGGGTGACGCGGGCAGTCGGGGGCGGCGCGCGGATCGGAGCGTTGGCCGTAGCTTGGCATGCTCATGGCTTCCCTTTCGGACGGCGGGTAGGGGACGAGGCCGGGGCGCGTCGCCCCGCCAACTGCGCTGGGCAGCGGGGGCGGCCCCGGCCTCGTTGATGAAGAGGAGGAACGGTCAGTCGACGATCTCGATGGAGTTGATGACCTGGTCGGTGACGGGACGGTCGCCCGCGCCCGTGGGGGTCGCGGCGATGGCGTCGACGACGCGCTTGGAGTCCTCGTCGGCGACCTTACCGAAGATCGTGTGGTTGCCCAGGAGCCAGGGGGTCGGGGCGACGGTGATGAAGAACTGGGAGCCGTTGGTGCCCTTGCCCATGCGCTTTCCGGCGTTGGCCATGGCCAGCAGGTAGGGCTCGTTGAAGGTGAGTTCGGGGTGGATCTCGTCGTTGAACTGGTAGCCGGGACCGCCGGTGCCGGTGCCGAGGGGGTCGCCTCCCTGGATCATGAAGCCCGGGATGACGCGGTGGAAAATGGTGCCGTCGTAGAGGGGGCGGGAGGTCTTCTGACCGGTCGAGGGGTCAACCCATTCGCGCTCACCCTTGGCCAGGGACACGAAGTTGGTCACCGTGTTGGGGGCGTGGTTGGGGAACAGTTCGACGGTGATGTCGCCGGCGGTGGTGTGGAGAATTGCTTTCATGTGGACAATGGTTGCATCTTTTCCTGGGTGTTTCCTGTCCGTTCGGTGAGTTTGTCGGGGTGGTGGGCTGCAGATCACAGGCGGTTGTAGCACAATAGGAGTCAGTGGCGCGCCCGCGCCCCGTTTATCGTGGACAGGAACGGAGACATCATGGCTACTTCGCCGACTTTCGATGCAGATAAGCTGCGCGCTTCGTCTCAGCAGCTTCGGGACGCAGCCGCCATTTACGCCGGGAAGGTTGCCGTGAAGGTGGCGGATCTGGCCAATCAGGGCGTCGAATGGGCCGCCCCCCGCGCCCAGGCCGCGCTGAATTCCGCGATCGAGCACGCCGCACCCGCCATCGACAGCGCTGCGGCTCGCGCCCAGGCTGCCGCGGCCTCGGCGGGTCCCGCGATCGAGAACGCTCGCGGCCACCTGGTCGATGACTACTTGCCGCGCGCCTCGCTCGCTGTGAACCAGGCGGGAGCCGCGCTCTCGGCTCGCGGCTCCCTGTCGGATCGTGCGCGCCGCGCAACGGAGGCCTCGGCCGCCGCGCTGGCGACCCCGACGCGCAAGCGCCGCAGGTGCCGCGTGCTGCGCGCCCTGGGTCTGACCGCCCTGGTCGGTACGGTTGCGGGCGCGGGCTACATCCTGTGGAAGCGTTCGCAGCCGATTGAGGACCCCTGGGCCGAGGAGTACTGGGCGGATCTGGACACCGATTCCTTCGTTCCGGAGACCGATGCCGAGAAGGCTACCTTCGAGCAAACCGAAGGACACTGACCCTCTGAGAGGCTTGTGCTGACGGGGGCCGCGGCGTCTGGCGCCGCGGCCCCCGGTCGTTGTGGGCGGTTTTTGCGCCCCTTCCCGGTTGGTCATATGATGAGCATCATCTCATTGACATCCGCAGGCTCGGCTTGCGTTTTACTTTCTCGGAGGGTCCTGTGAGCGACGTTGGTTTCGACTCCCAGAAGCACGATCAGACGCGTCACGACGCGGAGCAGGGGGGAACACCTAGGTAACGCCGCGGGCAGGCCCGGCATGAGCGGCATCATGGGAGGCGGGGCCGGAGCCGGGGCCAGCAAAGAAGAGAAGAAGACCCCCAAACGCAAGTACGAACCCTTCAGATTCGACGAGGAGGACGAGCTGCCCCCCGGCTACGTCAACCCCATGTCCCAAACCTACGGCTCCGACAAGGACATCACCCCCGCCCCCACGAAAGACGACGGATGGGACCCACGCCAATGGTAACCACACCCCCCACACGCGCCGCCCGAGCTGCACGCGCGGCCGCCTGCGCGGCCGCCCTCAGCGTCGCCACCGCCGCCCTACCCGCAGGACCCGCCCACGCCGCCGACACCATCACAGCCGCCGACCAACCCTACTACGCCTACTACCACCTCGACCAAGCCCGAGCCAAAGGCTACACCGGCCAAGGCGTCACCATCGCCCTCCTCGACGGCGAAGTCGACACCACCGCCCCCGAACTCACAGGCGCAACCATCACCGACAAAACCCCCTGCACCGTCACGTCATCCCTGCGTTCCAAGAGCCACGGAACGGCGCTTGCTTCAATCCTTGTGTCGCCAACGTACGGGGTAGCACCCGATGCCACACTGGTGGTCTACAAGCTATCTGCACCGTCCGCGGGAGACACGTCCTCGGAAGACTGCAACGATAAGAAGTCGAAGAAAGACGGACCCGCTTCACTCATCAATCACGCCATCAACGACGGCGCACAGATCATCACCAACGCACACGGAACCACCTCCCGCGATATAGGGCTCAAATGGGCTATGGCACGCGCAATGTCCGAAGGAGTCATTATCACAGACGCGATAGGCAACGAAGCAAAGGATGAGACTGCCTCGTCCCTGTCCTGGTGGTCCGGTGTCGTAGGAGTCAGCTCGATCGACACCAGCGGCAAGCGCGCCGACTACTCCTCCTGGGGCAACGGGGTCACCACCGCAGCCGTCGGCGGCCCCTTCACGTATCGCAATTACGAAGATGGACAACTCATCCAGACGTCGGGAACCTCTGTTTCAGCTCCCCTCGTCGCCGGCTTCCTGGCGCTCGCCCGCCAGAAGTGGCCCGACGCCACCGCCAACCAGCTCCTGCAGGCCCTGACCCACACGGGTCTGAGCGACCAGAGCGGCTGGAACAAGTACACGGGGTACGGCGCGGCGGATGCAGGAGGCCTCGTCAACACGGATCCCTCCCAGTACCCCGATGAAAACCCCCTGGCGGACGAGGGCGGGGGAAGCAGCCCCACTCCCGAGGAGGTCCAGCAGTATACGAATGGCCTCGTTGTCCCCACCGAAATCGTGTACGACGACTCCTACGTCTACCGTGGCCTCGACGAGTCGTTCCTGTCCAACTCGGACATCACCTACCCCATGCACATCGGGACCAGCCCCCGGTACCACGGGAAGTGAGGCGGGTAGCCCCGCCGCCGCGACGAAGCGGCGAGAGCCCACTCGTCGCGGGGAGAGCGTTCTACGGATTCGCGGAGAGAAGCACCAGCGGGAGGAGGAGAACGCACCAGCACAGGGGCGCGTTCAGGACTATTCCTCGCGTGGCAAGCGCCCGCTCGGCCTCGCTGTCGGCGCGTCGGCGCGCCCGTATTCCCACGATCAGGCCCGTCAGCTGGATGAGGCCCGCCGGGACGGACATGTGGATGCAGACGGCCACGACGATCAGGGCGGGCAAGAACGGTCGCCCCGGCGTCGTAGCGAGCTCGTGGAGCATCGCGAATAGGCCGACAAGCAGCGCTCCGGCCATCGCCAACATTCCCGTTACTCCCGCCCCCACCGATATCGCGCCCGGGCTGGCAAAGACGCGGCGGAACAGGGCAACGCACGCGGCCAAGGCCGCTGCGCCGCACACAACCAGCAGGGGGACGAGGGCCCGCGGATCGCGGACCATGCCGACGACCGGGATGATGCAGGCGCAGGCGAGGAAGAAGGCATTCGCACCCGCTCCGAGCGCACAGCGCGCAAGCTCCCCACGCCCCTCGGCCCGCGTTCGTCCCACCAACCCGGCGACGACACCCACCAGATGAACGATCCCCGCCGCACGGGCGGCGGGCAGGAGCGAACGGACAAACTCCCCGTCGCTCATCACCGCCGACTCGCCGACAACGACGAGGTTGGCGCTGGCGCTCATCGCGTCAAAGACCGAGGCGGACCGGACGAGGAGGCCCCCGATCATGAGCGCGAGTCCCGCGAGCGCGCAGAACAAGGACAGCCTGCTCATCCGCCGCGACGCGCGTCCGTCGGGCGCAGCTGCGGGGCCGCTGCGGTCGTTCATCGCCATCTCCATCCGACGATCGTGTCAGGCCTCGACACTACCGAAGGGGTGCCGAGGCCGCAAGACGCGCCACCGAGGACGTCCGGCGATGCAGCGAGCCTCGTCGGGCGCAAACGCACGCGCCCTACAGCACCGAAGAGAGGGACAAAACCCCGTAGAGCACACCAATCAGGGCAACGACGACGGCGACAATGATGAGAGGCGGAGCGTTCATCAGAAGCGATCGGCGGACATACGCGCGATCGGCGGGATCCTCCACCTGTGCGAGCGCAACGAAGCCGATAATGAGCCCGATGATGTTCACCAAGACGACGGGGACGGAACCAAAACCGGCCATGAAGATAAAGGCAAGCGGGGCCAGCCCCCTCGAGTACTCATCCGTCGGAATCATCACATACACGAGCGTCCCGACGACGACCAGCGCAAAGACGACAAGTCCAGTAATCCCAAACCCCCGGCACACGCCGCCCAGCATCATGCCCCTGCGTCGCCCAGGGACGGCGGGTTTGGTCGCCCGGGAGCCATCGACCATGGGCTGGCCGGAATTGAACGCCGGATAGGTGCCGGGGTCATAGACGTTGGGATTCGGTTTCGTCACAGTCGGTCCTTCACGAGTGGATCATCGCCGAGGAGGACGCGCAGCACCTGGGCGACGCCGGCCTCATTGTTGGAGGGAGCGACGAAGCGCGCGGCCTCCACGACGTCGGGCGACGCGTTGGCCATCGCGAAGGACAGGTCGCCCTCGCTCATCATGGACAGGTCGTTGCCGGCGTCCCCGAAGACGGCGGTCTGCTCACGCGTAACCCCGAGGAAACGCTGCAGATCACGCACCGCGCGCCCCTTGTCGACGCCTCGGACCTGTAGGTCCGCCCAGTTCGCCCCCGAAATCGCGTACTGGTGAGAGTGCGCGAAGTTGGCCAGGGTTGCCTGCGCGAGCGGGGCGACCGGCCCCGGCGTGTAGACGGCGAGCTTGACGATCGCGTCGTCACTGCGCCCCGCCTCGATCGCGTCGATGACGGCCATCTGATCCTCGACGCGCCGCGTGCGGTGGTAGTAGGGCATAACGCCCGCAACATACTCGTCGTCGGTGCGCTCAACGTAGGCGAACTTCTTGCCGCACATGACCAGGCCGCCGTCGATCGCGTCGGGGCCCGAGGTGGCTTCGCGCACGAGGCGGACAGCCTCGCGCACCGTGGGGGCGTCAAGGGGGCTGGAGGAGACCTCGACCCCGTCGCGCATGACAATCGCACCGTTCTCGCCGATCGCGGTCATCCCCGGTCGCCCCGGAAACATGTCGAGGAGAGTCCACACCTGGCGGCCCGAGGCGGGGGCGAAGGTGACGCCGCGCTCATCCATCCGGTCGAGGAGCTCGTCCATGCCGGGCGGGAAGTTCTTGTCGTCATCCAGGAGGGTGCCGTCCATGTCGACGGCAGCCAGGCGCAGGTCGGCACCGGTGTAGAGCGCGGGGTTGGTGGGGGTGTTCATGCCTCCATTGTGCCCGACGCCGAATCGGCGCGTCCACGCCGGGCGACGGCCGAGCACCACCGGCGAGGGGCGGGCGGCGGACGCTGCCCGGACAGGCGCCCTCAGATGTTGGGGGGCAGGTGCCAGTAGAGCACGAGGAAGAGAACCCCGGCCAACAAGGCCACGGGTAGGGCGACGATCATCCGGACTGAGACGGCGCGCCGACGATACCCCGCCCGCACCCATCCGAACCACTCGACAACCCCAATAATCAAGGTCAGAACGGCCATCAGGTGGCCGGCGAGCACGCAGGGAATCAGGAGCAACCCGGGAATCACATAAAGACCGTCGCCGTTGTCTGAATGATCCCCCGGCCGCAAATCAATCAAGAACGTGACGACATGTGGGATGAAGAGAAGAAGCATCGTGACGACGGCACAATTGAGCCACTCTCGGTGTGCCCGTCGCTTCGGTGGCGCGGGTTGGGGGAACACCACGGGCGGCATAGGCCCCTGCTGCCGCGGCATAGGGGCGGGCGGCGGCGCGTGGGGCGGGGACGGGGCCGGGGCCTCGGCAGACGACGGTCGGCCGGGCGCAGGCCGCATGCCGTTCTCACTCATCAGCTCCCCTCCTCGTTCTTGACGTGAATGGACCGGCCTAGAACCACCACAGCGCGCCGGCCGCCAGGGCGAGCGCGACGAGGACAGCAACGCCGATGCTCGGCGCCAACAGTCCCGCGCTCTTGCCGTGCCGGTGCGCGGGTGCCGCTTCACCTCCGGCCTCCCGGTCCGCCTCGAAGCCCGTTCGCGTTCCCGGGCGCTGCGCGAGCGAGTGCGAGGGCGCGGCAGGGCGAGGCCGTCGACGCGTCCGCGGCCTCGCGGTCCGCGCCCCTCGCGCGGCTCCGCCCACTCCCCCCGCGTGAGAGTACTGGGAAGACGACCGGTACATGTTTTCTCCGTCGAAGTCATGCGATCACCTAACAGGACAAGTCTACCATTCGTGAGGTGCCCGTCACATAGGCTTCGGCGGTCGTTGTCGCCGTCATTGCGCCGATCGGCCCCGGCCTCGTTTCTCACACGAGGCCGGGGCCGACGGGTCGACAGCGAGGGCAGGAACGCCCCCTACTCGCGCCCCTCGCGCATGCTCGCCAGGATGCGGCGACGCAGGGGGACCGTCGCCTCGGAGGCGGCGACGATGAGGAGGACACCCACGAGCGCCGCGGCGATGGCGGCGACGAAACCGCTGACCGCTCCAGAAGGAATTAACGGGGACATGAACACCATCCCCATCAGCACCGATCCCCCCACCATCACGAAGGCGGGCAGAGCGACCTCGAGGCGACGGCTACGATCCATGAAGCCCCGCGGGGACCCCATGTAGGACAGGGCGCGCATCTGCTCGGCCGAGTCGATGACGCGGATGGACTGGTTGACGGCCGTCGACACCGCTCCCAGCGCCAGGGTGATCGCGAAGGTCAGCATCATGCCGCGCAGGATGTCGCCGTTGACGATTCGCTGGACCTCATCCATGGCCGTGTTGCCCTCCGCGGAGATCACCGAGCTCATCGGGAACATCACGCCCACGATGAAGCCAACCAGGGCCACTGCACCGAAAGAACGCCACACGCTGCGCGGGTCGTCGGCCAGGCGTCGGCCTGCCACCATCATCTGCGGGCTGCGAGCCCAGCGCGCCATGATGCGGCCCATCACGCTGATCGACCAGATGCCCAGCAGGTTCACGACCAGGAAGATCGCTCCGAGGAAGCCCATGAAGATTGCCATGCCGATCGCGGCACCCAGGTTCATGGCAAACCCGCCCACGACGAGCCACGCCACGAGGAGAACCACCGCCAGGATCGGACCGAAGGCGCTCACCCGACCGGCGTGGGAGCGTCGCGCAACGCCCAGAGGGGTGATCGCCACCTTGCGCATGGCCAGCCACGAGGAGAGCGCGGCCAGGAGGATCATGGCGACGGCCTCGGCCAGGAGAACCAGGACCCCCACCCACATCTCGCCGACCCCCATCGGGCGGCCCTGGAAGGACAGCGCCCCCCACGCGGGAAGCGTCACCGCGTACAGGATCGAGCCGACGAGGACACCGACGGCCGCGAAGACGCAGGTTTCGACGATGCACGCCAGCTTGGTCTTGCCGGGTGCCAGGCCCACCAGGCGCAGCACCGCGAGGTCGCGTTCGCGCCTGCTCATGCCCAGGCGGGCCGCGGCCGCACCCATCGAGATGATCGGGACGACCAGGAGGGTCGCGGCGAAGAACGCCAGCGGGACGTACATGACCATCGCACCCTCGATGGTGGTCGGGTCGTCGGCCAGACCGGTAGCCCTCGCCGCGGCGGAACGCGACATGAAGGCCATGACCCCGCCGGTGACCGCCAGCAACACGGCGTGCGGCAAGGCGAAGGCGGCGACCGTCAGGGTGGATGTCGCCCGGTCGCGGGAGCGCAGCAGGGCCTCTGCTGCGGTGCGCACCGAACTCATCGCTGGACCCCCTCGCGCGTGGCGCCCGCTGCGGGCACGCCTGGGCTCGTCTGGGTCGAGGCCGTGGCGGCCTGGGGGCCGCCGCCTCGTTCCGACAGGGAGATGCGACCGTCGCGCACGTGAATCGTGTGGGGGAGCCGGCTCGCGACCGCCGGATCGTGGGTGACCAACACGAGGGACGCGCCAGTTGTCGCGCACGCGCTGGTCAGCAGGGACATGACCTCGCCGCCGGTCGCCTGATCGAGGGCGCCCGTGGGTTCATCGGCGAAGATGACCGACGGGTCGGTGGCCAGCGCGCGGCCGATGGCGACGCGCTGCGCCTGTCCGCCCGAGAGCTGTCCGGGCCGATAGGGACCCGCGCCATCGAGGCCGAGGTTGCGCAGGAT
This sequence comes from Schaalia odontolytica, assembly GCF_024584435.1. Lineage (GTDB taxonomy): Bacteria > Actinomycetota > Actinomycetes > Actinomycetales > Actinomycetaceae > Pauljensenia. The sequence continues at coordinate 1,969,444 of NZ_CP102197.1, read as the reverse complement.
GTCCCGAGCTCGGGATACCGCCTCGGCCTTGGGTGTACCCGAGAGCATGAGAGGCATCGCGATGTTCTCTTCCGTGGGCAGCTCGGGGAGCAGCTGTCCGTCCTGGAAGACGAAGCCAAAACGCTTCAGGCGCAGGTCCGACAGCTCCTTCTCCGACATGGCCGTCATCTCTTGGCCGTCGAGGGAGATGGACCCGGAACTGGGGCGCAGGACGCCGGCCAGGCAGTGCAGGAGCGTCGTCTTTCCCGAACCGGATGGCCCCATGATCGCGACCTGCGTGCCCTGCGGCAGGGTCAGGTCGACCCCAGCGAGCGCGTGAACAGGGGTCTGTCCGCGCATGTATGTTTTCGTCAGTGCTTGGGTCACCAGACCCGCCGTGTTCTGTGTCATGCTTCGACGATAGGCCCGCGCCGCACCCGTTTCTATGGGGGGCAGCCCGGGTCTGTCCCTGAGAGAACCCCGATGCGCCGCGCCCAGGCCCCTCCCATGCCTACACAGGCGCGCACAGGCCCGGATCGTACTTCGCAACGATGGTCGGGCTGGATTTCTCACCGGGTAGGTGCTATCGTGAACGCCTGTACGGATAATCTCCGTACAGATGAAAGAGAGGCTCTAATGAGCACCACAAAGACACGGCGCCTAGATCTGCGCCTCACCGACAAACAGGACACCCTCATTCGTCGCGCAGCCGAACAGGAAGGACGCAGCGTCAGCGAATTCACTCTGTCCACCGTCACAATGGAAGCCCAGCGCCGCCTGGCAGACCAGCGCGTCTTCATCCTGAGCGAAGAGGACCACGCTCGCTTCGAAGAGATCCTCCAGACCTCACTCAAGGACGATCCCAAGCTGCGCAAGCTCCTCAATCGCCCGTCGCCTTTCGGCACCCACATCGACCTCGACGACCCGCGCACCCCTGAACGCTGATGTACGCGACGGTCCTGCAAGAGCCTCGGCCCCTGACACGCAAGGACGAGCGAGAGCGATTCCAGTCGGGCAACGCCGAGATCGACGACTGGTTCCACCGCTTCGCCTGGCAGAACCACAGCGCCGGCAACGCCCGCATTTTCATCACAACGCAGGAGCCCAAGACGCTCGGCTTCTACGCCCTGGCAATGGGGGCCGTGGAGCGCAGCACGCTCCCGGATGCGCTCAAGCCACGCAGGCGCCCGGACCCGTGCCCCATTCTTCTCCTCGCTCGCCTCGCCGTCGATCAGCGCGCGCAGGGACGAGGCATCGGCTCCGCCCTGTTCAAAGATGCCCTCTTGCGGGCCTACAAGCTCAGCAATGACGTCGGCTTTGCAGCCCTCCTGGTTCACTGCGCCGATGACCGGGCGCGCAGCTTCTACCTCGGCCAGTCCTCCCACTTCGTCCCCTGTCCAGGGACGGATAGCCACCTGGTACTGCCGCTGCGCGCCCTTCGGGAGTTCATCGAACGCCTGTAACACGCGCCAATTCCAGCCGGGCGCGCGTCGCCAGGCTCTCGTGGCGGCCCCCCTCGCCCCTCACCAACTCCAACCCCCGCGCCCGCTGCTACCCCTGCTGCCCCAATCCCCCAGGAAACGACCGAAGCACGGGAGTCGGCACCCGCACGAGAACCCGGGGGAACGTACTACAAGAACTGCACCGAAGCACGCCGAGCCGGTGCCGCTCCCATCTATCGGGGCGAGCCGGGTTATCGACCTCAGCTCGATCGCGACAACGACGGCGTCGCCTGCGAGTAACAGCGCATGCCTCCTGCGGCGCTTTCGTACCCACGGATGCCGCCCGACCGTTACGCCCCCCCTTCAGCCCCAACAGCGCCGCCAGTGCGGCTGGGAGCACCGCCGTAGGACTTACGCCGCACCTTCGCCGCTCCGACAGCGTGGCGAGCGCGCCCCCACACACGGCGTGCGACCGCGGGTGAAACCGGCCCCGCCCCTGCTTCTGCCGGGAGCCACCGAATTGAAACTCCCACCACCCCCGTCTCTCCGCAAACGGCTCATATGGGCGCTTGTGGCCAGGCAGGGGTGGTCTCGGTTTCACGAATGCCAGAAGCCCATCAGGCAGGGGCGGTCTCGGTTTCACGGGGGCCACAAGCAAGCCAGCCAGGGGTGGTCGTGGTTGCACACTGACCCAAGTGACCCACGAGCGTCACGGCGCGGCCCCCGCCACACCGCGGCCACAGGCGCACGGGAGTCGATATTCATACCTTTCCACGGCGCCATGCGTTTTCCTGTCCATCCCGAGACCGGCCCGGACACGCTGCGATAGGATGGACACCATCCGCTCGGATAAACGGGCGGAAGCACAATTCAAGGAGGACCGCATGGGTCTGGAAGATCTGTCCAAGAAGGCCGAAGAGGGTTTCGAGAAGGCTGGCGAAAACATCGAGAAGGCCGTTGAGACTGCCAAGGACAAGGCCGCTGAGGTCGCCGAGGACGTAAAGGACAAGGCCACCGAGGTCGCCGAGGACTTGAAGGATAAGTTCACCAAGTGAACCAGTGGCGGCGGCGCTGAGCCATCGACACTCGTTTTTGTGCGCGCGTCGTCAGGCTCTCGTGGCGGCGCCGCGCGACAAGGGGGGCCGGGATCGAATGATCCCGGTCCCCTATCAACGGTAGATTCAGTTAGCGCCCGCGGTGATGGTCACCGGGAAGGTCGTGGAGATCCCGTCCGGGTCGGTCAGGGTCACCGTCACTGCGTCCTCGTCCTCGCCCAGCGCACGCAGCGGGTGCAGGGTCACGACGTTCTTCTCGGACTTGCCAACCTCGAGGGCGGTCGGATCGGAGACCTCGATCGTCCACTTCACGGCTTTGTCGGAGTCGGCGAGCTTGACCTTGAGGTCGCGCTTCTCGGGAACCTTGACGCCGCTGTCGTCGATCTGCGCGATGGGACGCTCAACGGTCTTGACGTCCTTCGGCGTCACGTAGGAGTGGGCGGGGTCGGAATCGGTGGCGCATCCGGTCAGGGCGGTGAGACCCAGGCCGAGCGCGAGCACTGCGGTGAGAAGAGAACGCTTGTTCATGGCCCCAATACTAAGCGTCGAAGCTCACGCCCACGCGCCACAAAACACGGTTTTGGGACGATGTCACACCCGCGTTCGTCACAGGGACCAGACCAGCGACCCCGACTCCACGTCAGACCAGAATCCGCTCGCCAGGCGCGCCCACTGGTCGGGGAACTGCAGCTGCGGGCTGTGCGTTCCGCCCCGGATGACGCTCTCGCGGGCACCCAGCTCCGAGGCCTCCTGCGCGTACCACGACGGCGGCCAAATCTCGTCCTGATCCCCGTACAAGACATGGACGGGAACACCCGTAGCCGCGAGCGCGGGGGTGTCGGGACGCAATTCGGAGAGTATCCGCGCAATTCCCACAAGGTTCTCCGAGGAGGTTGCCAGGGCTCGCACGCGCTGAAACTCCGCCCAGCCAACCGCGGGTTCGGTGAGCGTCATGTCCGGGAAGTAGGCGCGCAGCACCTGCTCGCGTGCCCCCTCGCCCACGGGCAGGGGGTCGAGAACCGGGAGGGTGTTCATCCAGTCGTAGACGGCGCGCCCGGAGCAAAACAGGGTGACGGAAGCGAAGAGATCAGGCCGGGCGATGACTGCCGCGCGCGCGACAATCCCACCGAAGGAGTGACCCACGAGGTGTACGCGCCCCGAGGCCCCGGCCCATGCCTCGGCGATCGAGACGAGGTCCGCGACAAAGTCACTCATCCCGTAGGCACCCAGGCCCACGGGAGCGGCGGAACCGCCCTGGCCTCGCTGCGAGTAGGCGAGGGCGTCCCAGCCGTCTCGGCCCAGGAAGGGAAGGACGGGCGCGTAGTCCTCCTTTGACCCCGTGTAGCCGGGGACGAGGAGGACCCTATTCGCCCCGGCATCGCCGGGGGATGGGGCGGTGCGGGTTGTTGGGGTGCCATCCACGAGGGAGGGGGCGCTCGGGCCGACAAGCAGGCCGCTGAGCTCCCCCGCGGGAGCGGCAAGCGCGACGGGAGTCACGTCGGCCGGCAGCACAAAGGGACCAAATGGCTCGATTCGTTTCACACCGTCAATCGTAGAATGAACGCATGACAAACGACACCATTGCCCTGCAGCTGGCACACCGCACGATCCGCGCCTACAAGGACCAGCCCCTCACGGAGGCCGAGGTCGCCACGCTCATGGACGTGGCCCGACACACCGCCACCTCCTCCTACCTGCAGTCCTGCACGATCCTGCACATCACCGACCCGCAGGTCCGCGAGGCGATTGGCACGGCATCCGGTCAGCCCTACGTGGGCGGCACGAAGGGCGATCTCTTCATCTTCCTCGCTGACCTGTACCGCAACAGCCGTATCCGCGCCGAACAGGGGATTTCCTCCGAGGCCCTGTCCTCGATGAACCTGTTCCTCACGGCGGCGGAAGACGCGCTGCTGGCCGCGCAAAACGTGGTGGTGGCCGCCGAGTCCATGGGGCTGGGCACCGTCTACCTGGGTTCTATCCTCGCAGACCCGCGCTCGGTCGTTCAGGCGCTGAAGCTGCCGGAGCTGACCTTCCCAATCGTGGGGCTCCTCGTGGGCCACTCGGACCAGGAGCCGGGTCGGAAGCCGCGCCTGCCCCTTTCTGTGATGACCGCGCGCAACACGTACCCGCGCGTGGAGTCCTACGCGGAGCTGCTGGCCGACTACGACCGCGAGGTCACCGAGTACTACGACCTGCGCAGCGGTTCGCGCCTGGAGTCCTTCACGCACCTAGTGGGCACCAGCATCGGGGTGGGCGGCGCGCACGTGTCCCCCATCCTTGAGGTCCTGCACGAACAGGGGCTGTGCCTGCGCTGACTCCCTTCGTTGACGGCCTCGTACAATTGGGGCATGCCTGAGCTTGGTTTCTCCACGTACGTGTTCGTCGAGCGCATCGCCGCGAACGCGGCTGCCCTGCACCCCTTCCCCGAGCACAACATTGCTCTCGTGCGCGACGCGCTCGCCGACGCGGGCTTTGAGATTTCGCTGCTGGGGCCGGATGCTCCGGCCACCGGGGAGGGCGTGTACTTTCAGTCCGAGCCCTTCGGCGACGAGGTCATGGGGTTGCTCGCCGATTCCCTGACCCTGCGCGGCATCGGCGCCTACGCGTACGCGCTGGTCGATTCCTCGATGGGCGGGGAGCTGGCCGACATCGCCCTGTTCACCCGCGTGGGCGACGTGTTTCCGCGCTGCGGGCGTCACATCCTCATGACGCGCATGTACATTCACCGAACGCCCACGGGTGCTGGCAACAAGGCCGTCACCTGGGCCTTCGGGTCTCCGGACGACCTGGAGGAGGCCAACGCCCTGCTGTCGCAGAGGTTCGACACCGAACCGGTAACGGACCCGCGCGGCATGGCGGCCATCGAGATCCGACACCCCGAGTTCGCCGCGGGGACCGCCGAGCCGATGCTCCTCCTCGACGAGATCTTCCAGGTCCTGGGCGCCGCCGGCTTCGAGGGCATCACGATGTGCAACGACCCGGGCCAGCCCTCCGCGAGCTGAGGTGCGCCGCGGGGCCGCCGCTCACCTTCGTCGGTGGGCGGCGGCCCACTTCGCTCGGTCAGCGGATCGCCTCCATGACGCGTACACCGTCGAGAACGCTCACGTAGGGCAGGGGGTTGACCCCGGCCTCGAGGACGTATTCGGTGAGCTGATCTCGCACGACCGCGCGCAGCTCCTCGGGGTTCCACGGCTTGGCGACGTAGTAGTCGAGGCCGGCCTGGTTGACCGCCCGGATTGTGTCCGACTGGTCCGCCTGGCCGGTCACCAACACCGTCCGGGTCGCACCGAAGCGCTCATCCTTCGTGAGTTCCACCAGGAAATCCACGCCCGACTTCCCGGGTAGCCGGTGGTCGGACAGCACGAGCGCCAGCTCGTCTCCGTCTTCGACGATCTCGTCGATGACGCTCCAGGCGTCGTCGACATCCTCGGCGACCTCGAGCCGGATCTTGTCCCAGAACTGTTCGAGATCGCGCTCGAGCGCGTCGCGCACGTCCGCTTCATCCTCAAGGGACAGGATTGTCAGGGTCATGATTCCTCCTCGTGTGGTTGTGTGGGCAGCAGGATCCGCATGATCGTGGACCCCGGGTGTGTGTCGATCGCGAGGCAGCCCCCGTGGTCGGCGATGATGGTTCGGACGATGGACATGCCCATGCCCAGACCGAATCTGATGCGCCCCGCCTTGGTCGTGAAGTGGGGCTCCATGATCTTGTCGACTATTGCCGGGTCAATGCCGGGGCCGTTGTCGCTGATCGTGACGCTCACGCCTCCCTCCGCGGGGCGCACGGTGATGCGGATCAACGCATCCGCCTCGCCGCGGGCGGGCAGCTCGGGGATCGTGCCGTCGCGCTCCGCGGCGGCGGCCTTGTCGGCGCACTCGTCCTCGATGGCTTCGGCGGCGTTGACGATGAGGTTCGTCCAGACCTGCTGCAGCTTCGCGGGGTGAGCGTAGACGGGCGGAACGTCCTCGTAGTCGCAGTCGATGCGGATGCCCCTCACCCGGTGCGCGGTGAGGCGCAGAACGTCGTCAATGCCGTCGCGCACGTCGACGGGCCTGAGGTCCTCGGTGTCGGGACGCGCGTAGCCCTTCAGGGACTGCGTCAGCTCGATGACGCGGTCGGAGGCGGCGAGCACGGATCGCAGAGCCCCTCCCAGGCGCGCCCCCGCCTCGTAGGCGTCGATGCCTCCGGGGGTGCGCGCGAGCGCGCGGGCACCGTCCGCCCCCTGCACTCCGGCGCGAACCAGGCGGCGTGCCACCGTGCGATCGCCGACGACGGGCAGGAGCTCCTTAATGAGGGCGCGTTCGACGGAGGTCGAGCGCGGCGGCGCGGTCAGGGCGCGCGCCATCGCCTCCCGCGACGAGGCCGCGGCCGGGGACGCCAGGACCGCATCGACGTCCTCGTGGAGGTGCTTGGCGGCCCGCACCAGAGCGGTCACGGGGTTGTTGAGTTCGTGGGCGATGCCGGCGCTGAGCTCGCCGAGCATCGCGAAGCGCGCCCGCTCGACGAGCTCGGCCCGCGTGGCACGCAGGTCCTCCAGGGTGGCGGCCAGTGCCTCTTTCTGAGCCTCGAGGTCCTCGGCGAGCATCGCATTCTCCAGGTGCAGGTCCTCGGCCCTCATGAGGCGCCGGGTCAGGGAACGGATTGCGAGGGCCGTCAGGGTGGCGCCGATGGAGGGGTCCTCGGAGATGACGATCTGTAGTTGCTCGGTCGTCAGACGCACGAGGGTCGCCTCCCCCATCGTCGTGCCCGTGAAGAACGCGTTCTCGGCGCGAGCCAGGGACACGAGACCGATGAGCGGACCGGAGGACGCCAGGTGGGCGAGAACCTCGCCCCTCGCCGAGTCCCGGTGCAGGGACACCCTCCCGTCGAGCACGAGGTAGACGGCCCAGACGGGCTCCCCCTGGGTGACCAACTGGGTTCCCCCCGGCACGACCAGGCGCGGGCGGTGTCCGAGGACCCTCTCAACGCCCGCCAGGAGCTCCATGACCACCTCTCGCTCGTCTCGGTCGAGCCCCTCCAGGAGGGGTCCTTGAACCGCGAAGGGCGGGGGGTCGGCGATGAGGAATCGGATCTGGCTCTCCGAGTATCCGCATCCGCGCAGGTAGCGCACCATCGTCGAGTACGCCTGGCCTGCCAGGAGCGGCAACGTCCACGGGGACTTCAGCACCGAGGACAGGGCGCCCGACTGCATGCACCGGGTGAGGTCCCTGTGCTCGGCCGCGTCCGTGACGACCACCCACTGCATGCCACGCAGCGCCGGGATCGCACCGGCTCGGTCGATCAGCGCGTCAATGTCGTCCACCTCGGAGGTGACCAGACCCATGAGAACGTGGTCGCCCACCCTCAGGCTCGCGCCGTATTCCGCGAGGTCGGCCACACCCTCCACCCTGTCCAAGCAGAGCCCGGGGAAGGCGTCGGCCAGGTCTCGGGTCACCGGAGCGGCTATCGACCGCGAATTGTCGCCGACGACCAGCAGGTGGATGGGGTGCCCCCTCCTGTGTCCGCCGCTGCACACGTCCGTGCGGGCCAGCACCGAGGCATCGCCCGCCATGGGGCCGCGCGTCCACCCGCAGGCCAGCCCCGGCCTGGGCCGGTCCGCAGCGTCCGAGCGGACCACCGCCTCGTCACCTGGCACGTCACATCACCCCGATCGCACCCCACGTGAGCGGCGCGACGAACGCCAGGAGGATGATGCCCACGAGGCCCACCACGACGCCGACGACCACCATCTCTCGCGTCGGCGTGGTTCCGGTCGAGTAGGCGATCGCGTTCGGCGGGGTCGAGATGGGCAGGCACATGCCCAGGGAGCAGCCCAGCGCGATGACGATGGCGATTTCGGCTGCGCTGGTCGACACGCTCGTCGCCAGGCCCATGCCCATGGGGATGAGGAGGTTCGCCGAGGCCGAGTGCGAGATGACGTTCGAGGTCACCCACCCGACGAGCGCGAGCACGAGGATCAGCAGGGCTCCCGGGATCGACGCCCACTGGATGGAGCCGAGCATCCACTTGTCGAGGCCGGTCGCGGCCACCCCGGATCCGAGGGCGATGCCACCGGCGACGAGCCACAGGACGGGCCAGTCCAGGGCACGCAGGTCATCGCCGCTCATGACCTTCGTCATCAAGAGGACCACGACCGGCAGGAAGCCGACGACGTTGGAGGAGATGTGGTGGAGCGACTCGGTCATCCACAGCAGGATCGTCGCACCCGCGACCGCGTAGAAGATGATCGCGTTGCGTGACTTCTCGAAGCGAGCCGAGGTGTCGATGTCAAAGCTCGCGTCGGCGGGGATGTAGCGCCACGCGATGAACGCCCACGACAGGGCCAGGAGCACCAGCATGAGGGGGACTGCCGCGAGCATCCACTGCAGGAAGGTCACGCTCACCCCCGCGTTCTCCAACGCCCCCAGCGCGATGGCGTTGGGAGGCGTACCCACCGGGGTTCCCATGCCCCCCACGTTCGCGGCCACCGGGATGGACAGGGCGATGCCCGTGCGCGCCTTGCCCTCGGGCAGGGCCATGATGACGGGCATCATGACGGCAAACATGGTCGCGGTCGTCGCAGTGTTAGACATGAACATGCTCATGATGGCGGTGATCAGCATGACGCCCAGGACCGTCAGGCGAGGTTTGCCGATGAAAGGCCGCAGGAGGACCGCGGACAGCGCCCGGTCAAGCTTGTACTTCGCCGCTCCGTCGGCCACCATAAAGCCGCCAAGGAACAGGATGATCACGGGGTTTGCGAGCGCGCCGAAGAACTTCGTGTAGGCGGGGGCACCCTCGCCGACGCTGAGGAGCGCATGGTCGGAGATGAGCAGGACCTCCAGGAAGATGACGAGTACCGCCGTGCCCGCCAGGGGCACGGCCTCGGTCACCCACAGGAGGATGGCGGCTAGGAAGATCCCGAACATCCGCGTGCCCGCCGCGTCCAGGCCGGGGAGCTGGATGACGAGGCAGGTGGTGATGGAGGCCAGTGCGCCCAGGACACCCAGTGCCTTGACCGGGTTGAACACCGCTTTCTTCTTGGAGAAGCCTGCAGGTCGCGTGGACATGTTCTGGGCGGAACGCGGATTGATTGACACCGCGCCCCTGGAGCGTCGAGCCATTATGGGAAGACCTCATCGTCTTGCTTGGATAATGTCCAACCAGTGTATGCCAGCGCACACAAAATGTGAAGCCGGGGCGGGTGGCTCGGCGTGCCCGCCCCGGAGTGACGATCACTCGCTCAGTCGGCCTCGGCCTCGCGCGCGGCGTCGCCGATCGGGTAACCCGAGGCGACCTGTCCGGGGCGGGCCGACTCCCACCCGAGGGCGGGCGCCACATGCTCCGCGAAGTTACGGATGATCGACCAATTTTCGTCGAACCCGAGCTGGTTGGGGATGGTCAGCAGCAGGGTGTCGGCTTCCGCGAGCGCCCGGTCCTGACTCAGCTGCGTGATGAGGGTGTCGGGGTCGGCCGCGTACGTGCGCCCGAAAGTCGCGATGCCCGAGTCGAGGTGGCCGACCTGATCTCCGGATGCGCTCAGGCCGTACAGGCCCGCGTCGCGCCGGGAGAGCAGGGGGAAGATCGAGCGCGAGACCGACACTCGGGGCGTCCAGTCGTGGCCGGCCTCGGCCCACGCCCGGCGGTAGGCGCGCAGCTGCTCGGCCTGGATGTCACCGAAAGGCTTGTCCCCGTGCTCGAAGACCAGGGTCGAGCTCATGAGGTTGACGCCGTCGCGTGCCGCCTGGACCGCCGAGGCGTTGGATCCTGCCCCGTACCAGATCCGGCGTCGCAGCCCCTCAGAGTACGGAAGGATGGGCAGCGGCGTTCCCGGGGTGAGCTGCGTCGGGTACTGCTCGTGCAGGGGCGCGGCCTCGGCCATGGGAACGGCGGCGACGGCGTCGAGGAAGCGTTCGTAGTGAGCGCGAGCGAGATCCGATCCGCGAGGATCCTCGGAGCGGTAGCCGAAGGCCTCCCAGCCCCTCTGGGCGATTTCGGGTGCGCCGCGGGACACGCCCAGCGCGGTGCGCCCATCGGCGATGAGGTCAAGGGCGGCCGCCTCCTCCGCCAGGTAGAGGGGGTTCTCGTATCGCATGTCGATGACGCCGGTGCCGACTTCGATGGCCTTGGTGCGCGCGGCGATGGCCGACAGGAGGGGCATGGGTGCAGCCGCCTGGGGCGCGTAGTGATGGACGCGGAAGAACGCACCGTTGACGCCGATCTCGTCGGCAGCAACCGCAAGGTCGATCGCCTGGTGCAGGGACTGGGCAGCGGTTATGCCGTGTCGAGGGCCGTTCGAGTAGTGGCCGAAGCTGAGGAATCCAAAGTACTTCATGGCGTCAGCCTACGACCATCCAGTTGAATCTTCAACCATATCGGGTGTGGGATGCGAGATAGGAGCGGGGCACCTGGGCGCCGCCCCCTCGCTTTACGCGCGTCAAACGGCACACAGGCCCGTGATTACCCTTGTTCACACGGGCACTACACCCGATCAGTATGCATAACACCCCTTCTGATCGGGTGCAGCGCCCCCTAAAGGGTGCAGCGCCCACCTCCAAAACACTAGCCGTGCCAGCCAAGGCACCCCACCACTACCCCTTCGGGGAGCACGTCGCCTGCCCGAGCGCGCCACCACCACACACGGCGAAAAACAAAAATCGCAGACCCCGAAGGATCTGTGATCTCATCGTGCGCGAGGGGGGAGTTGAACCCCCACTCCATCACTGGAACACGGACCTGAACAGCGCCGGTCACTTCACCGCGCGTGGGTCGGAGTTCTCCGTCGATGCTGTGCGCTACCTGCTCGCGAACCCGCTTTACTGTGGCTACATCAAGCACTACGCGTCGGGCGAGCTGTACCCGGTTCAGGGCGAGGCGTTCCCGCCCATCGTCGGCGAGCAGACGTGGCGGGCCGCGGTGGCGAAGCTGGAGGACAACGTGCGGAGGTCGGCGAGGCAGGGGAACCAGCCGAAGTATCTCCTGTCCACGATCGGGCTGTGCGGGAAGTGCGGCGCGACGCTCGTCTCAGGGACGAACAGCCGCAAGCAGCCGACGTACCGCTGCGGCGAGCAGTTCCATCTCACCCGCCAGCGCGAGCCCGTCGATGCGATGGTCACCGAGGCGGTGCTCACGCGTCTGTCCTCGGTGGACGTGCACGACCTCGTGATGCCACAGGAGGACGATGGGCCGGATCGCGAGGAGCTGCTGACGGAGCGGAACGCCCTGGTCGATCGGGTGAAGGAGCTGAGCCCGCTGCTGCGCGACATCCATCAGCCGGTCCTGGAGATAACGGCAGCGATCAACGACGTGAAGGCCCGCATCGACGAGATCGACGCGGAGCTGCTCGACCGTTCGGTGTCGGCGGCGGCGAAGCTGCTCGCGGACGTCGAGGAGCCGGTCGGCACCGCGGAGCGCCGCGAGGTGGTCGAGGCGAAGTGGAAGGTGTTGGACGTGGACCGCCGCCGGATGCTCGTGGACGAGCTGGTGACGGTGACCATCGAGCCCATCACGCCCGGTCACGTGAAATTCGACCCCGACCTGATTCGGATAGAGCCGCGTCGCGACTGAGTCATGAGTCGACTCGTCATTGCAATGGTGAGTCGACTCGTGGGAGACTGGTTGCAGACAAGAAGATCCCACCGGGGCCGCGACTTAGAAGCGCGGGGTTCTGCTCCCGGATGAGTAGCCGGTCAAACAGCCCAATTACCGTGGCGGGGAACCGGAAGATACTCATGTCTGAGGACTTCCGATGTCTGTCGTTATCGACGTTCCCCGCGCATCCGCGCTCGACCGCCCTGGCCTCGATCAGGGCTCCACTCCTTCTCCGCAGGCAGACGGCCTCGATCCCGTCATCGCCGCCGCTCGTGCTGCTGGTCGTCTGGCCGGTGAACGCCTGGCTCGCACGCCCCTGACCCCGCGACAGCGCGCCGCGGTCGCCGCCGTGATGGGCGGTGGTCGCTGATGCGCGCCGACGCACGCAACCTCAGCACCGCTCCCGCCGACCTGACCCCGCCCGGAGGGCCTGGCCTGGCACCCGCCGAAGGCGGGCTGCCCGTCGTCGTGATGACGGTCCGCAGCCGTGCTTCGCACTCTAAGAGTTTCGGGAGCCTCATTCGTTCCTACGGGCGCGGCAAGGGCTTGTCGATTGCCGCGTCCTGCAACAACGTGCCTGGTCAGCGGTCGGTTCCGCCCGCGCTCCGTCGCGTGGCCTCGTGGGATCATTTTGGGTCTCATTTCGGGGTCAATAGGGGGTCATTTAGGCGCCGCACTCTCTCTGAGGCCCTCCGCGCTGTCCGCGGCGGGGGTGGTCGCCGTGGCTAAGCAGGAGAACAACCCGACGAGCATCGGGCTCACGCAGTACCTCGATCCGTCGTACTGGACCTGGGCTGCCGAGGACCCGAACGGGGCCGCGCTGCTCCAGCAGGGAGCCGAGGCGATCCTCGCCTACGTGGTGCAGCGGCTCGAGGCCACCGGCTGCGAGGTCGTCGAGGCCTACGGCATCGTGCATGACAAAGACGAGCGCGAGGTCTGGAGCGACACGGAGAAGGCTCTGGTGATCGAGCCGAAGCCCGATCACCTGCACGCGGTCATCAAGTTCGCCAGCCGTGCGAAGAGCGCACCGCTGGATCGGCTCGCGTTCGGCATCGGCGTCGAGCCCCAGTACGTCGAGAAGCCGGGCCGCGGGCGGTACGCCTACGACAACATGCTGTCGTATCTGACGCACGTGAAGTACGCGGACAAGCACCAATACGCGCCTTCGGAGGTCGCTACGGTGCGTGGGCCTGACTACCTCGGGATCGACGCCCAGCGTCGGGAGACCTGGCTCAAGGGGCGCGCGCACGTGAAGAAGAAGGTCGTCGCCGAGAACTTCGAGGACATGCGCGAGCGCGTGCTCCAGGGCGAGTTCACGCGGGATCAGATCATGCTCACGGACGAGCTGTTCGACATCTACTCGCGGCATCAGCGGGAGATCGACGACACGCTGTCGGCCTACGGCCAGCGCCGCGCATACCGGGCGGCGGCGAAGCTCCGCGCCGGTGAGTTCTCGACGCACGTGGTGTTCGTCCATGGGGATGCCGGGATCGGCAAGACCCGGTTCGCCACGGACTTCATCACCGAGGCGATCAACGCGGTGAACGCGCACGGCGAGCGGTGGCAGGTCTACCGGGCCGCGACGGGGAACCCGCTTGATGACTGGCGAGGCGAGGAGGTGCTGCTGCTGGATGATCTGCGGGCCTCGGCGATGGATGCGAACGACTGGCTGCTGCTGCTTGATCCGTACAACGCCTCGCCTGCGAAGGCTCGGTACAAGAACAAGGGCGAGGTGGCCCCGCGCCTTATCGTCATCACGGCGACGATCGAGCCTGTCGAGTTCTTCTACTACGCCCGCCAGAAGGGCAACGTGGACGAGGCGTTGGACCAGTTCATCCGCCGCTTGGCCTCGGTCGTGAAGGTCTATCGTGCCGACGACATCAATCGTTACCTCGTGCAGCACATTGGGAAGATCGAGCCCTACGAGTGGCACCAGTGCAGCATCCCGACCGCCGCACACACGCCCGGCATGTACGGCAACGCGTATCACCAGAACGTCGGGTCGCGGGAACTGACCTACGGTCCGGAGACCTCGGCGGAACATGACGCTGAGGGCGCGGTTGCTGAGCTGCTGGGCGGGCTCGCGGTGCGGAGCCCTGACGTGCCGCTGGCGCTGATCGGAGGTGCCGCATGAGCACCGAACGCGATGCGCTCTTCCAGGGGGTCGAGGGGGCCGGAGGCCCCTCGCAAGCAGCCGGGGAGGACATGAGCGCCAGCGAAATGTCCGACACGGCTACTGCTTGCCACTCTGGCGTACAGGTGGAGCAGCAGACCGACTCCCAGGTGAACACCGGTCGGGCTGATGCGGAGGCTGTGCGTCAGAGTCACGGCGGCGCGAAGCGTCGTCGTGGGGGCCGCGCGAAGCTCGATACCGACTTCGGAGAGGAGACGCTTGCGGCGCTTCGCACTCGTGCGAAGCGGCTCGGGCTGGCTCCGAGCACGTGGGTGCGGACCGTCGTCCGGGATGCCCTCCACGCCTCTCGGAGCGAGGAGTTGGACGCCGCCGTGGCCGCGCACCTGCTCGGGGTCGAGGCGCGGGTGCAGGCGTCGGCGGATGCTCGCGAGCTGGCCGCGCAGATTCGCCCGCTGGCGATCAACGTCAACGACCTCGACCGCCGGGCGCGGGCTGGTGAGTCAGTGGCGCTGTCGGCGGAGGTGCCCGAGCTGATCGAGTTGCTGCGCGAGGTCCGCGCCCTGCTCGGGGATCGGGCGGCCTCATGAGCACCACGCACTACAGCCCGAGCGCCAGCGCCGCCGACACGGAGCGCTATATCCGTGGCAAGGAGGACGAGCGGGGCATCGCGATCACGTGCGATGTGCCGGGAGGCCCCGGCGCGTTCTCGGCGCGCGCTCGGTCGCTCACGCAGAACACGACGCGCGAGGTCGAGGCGGTGCATTACCGCCAGTCGTTCAGCGACGAGGAGTTCGACCCGAAGAGTCCGGAGGACGTGCAGCGGGTGAACGATCTCGGTTATCAGCTCGCGAAGAAGATGCACCCGGATTCCGACTGCCTCGTAGTCAGTCATGTGGATGGGCGGGGCAAGAAGCCGCACAACCACATCTTGGTCATCAACCACAACAACCGGACGGGGAAGGCGCTCTCGGACTATCGCACGTTCCACGACCGCAAAGCCGGGAATCAGCGGGGCGTCCAGTCGGCGAACGACCAGCTGATGCGAGAATACGGGCTCTCGGTCGTGAAGCGGCTGGAGCACGCACCGAAGGACTGGGAGCTGCGCCGCGAGGACTTCGCCGAGGGATCGCTCGACCGCGAGATGGGCGACCGGATGAGCGCGGCGCTGGCCGATCCCCGGGCGGTGGACAAGGCCGGTCTGGTCTCGGTGATCGAGGAGCAGAACCAGCGGCTCGGCGATGACGGGGAGCGGGTGCCGCGGATGCGGTTGCACAGCCCCGTCAGCAAGAAGGGCAAGCGCGCCGGGCAAGAGACCTGGACGCTCTACATCGAGGATCGCCGCGGCGAGTCCGGCCGCGCCGAGCGCCGCAAGCGCGCGAGCGCCCTCTCGGCGGACTTCACCCCGGAGGGCGCGCAGGCGTTCTTCGACTACCACCAGCAGCAGAAGGAGAAGGAACATGAGCGCAGCGCTCGACAGGCTGAAGCAGCAGAACGAGCCCGAGCAGTCGCAGCAGCAGCTCGGCAGTCCGGAGACGATGGAGCTGTTGACCTCGATCCTCGCCGCCGTCGAGGCGCAGAACACGAGGATTGCCACGCTGACCGAACAGCAGAAGAAGCTCGCGGGGTTCGTGAAGGTCATGGACGAGGAGACGACGAGGCGGCTGGAGCGGATCACGGCCCCGGCGTCGACCTCCTCGCCCTCCAGCGACGTGTCCGCGAGGATCGCGAGTATCGAGAGCAGGCAGAACGAGATCGCGAGCACGCTCGGCGAGTTCGCGCAGAGTCTCAACGGCGAGAGCTTGAACGCCGCGTCGCGGGGCTTGGTCGCGGAGGCGCAGAAGAATCGCGCGGCTACGGCCTCGGCGATTGAGGGTCTGAAGGCGCAGGTCACAGCGAACCAGAAGCTCGTGAGCCAGGTCGGCGGCGCGGTCCAGCGGATCGAGAAGCGCACCGAGGAACGGGTCGAGAAGGCTGTCGAGCAGGTCGCCGGGGAGGCTTCGGCCACGATGACCGCGAGCCTCGACGCCTCGAACGCGCGGGCGGAGCGGATCATCGCCGCGACGGCGAAGCTGGAGGCGCGACAGCTCTGGTCCGCCGCCGCCGCGATGTGCCTCGTTCTCCTGCCGGTGGCCGTGGTCGTCGCCGGTCTCTGGATGGGCATCGCCGGGCTCATCACGGGTGTTCAGTGGGCGCTGGACGTGGACGGGAGCGTGTGGCTCGGCATCGGCCGGTGGCTCGTGGTCGGCGCTGGCCTCGCCGGGGCCGGCTACGGGCTCTTCGCGTCCGTCCGCTGGGTTGCGGGTCTCGTGGAGACCTGGAAGGGCCGCGGGATGCCGAAGTGGCCCCGCTGGCGCAAGAGGTGATCACGCCTCACGAGGGCAAGCGCGCGCAGCGCGTGCGGCAGCCGCGACAACTGGACATTAGGTCAGCGGCTGCTGTATAGTTCAGTGCATGCTGACCATTGCTTCGCGTCTTGACGTCATGAACCGGCTCGGCCGGGCCATGGCCGACCCGACGCGCTCCCGCATCCTGATGTCCCTGCTCGACAGCCCGAGCCACCCCGCGGTGCTCTCGCGCGAGCTGGGGCTGACCCGCTCGAACGTGTCCAACCACCTGACCTGCCTGCGCGACTGCGGGATCGTGGTCGCCGAGCCCGAGGGCCGCCAGACTCGCTACGAGATCGCCGACCCGCACCTGGCCGCGGCGCTGACGGCACTGGTCGATGTGACCCTCGCCGTGGACGAGAGCGCGCCGTGCATCGACCCGGCCTGCTCGGTGCCGGGCTGCTGCGCCGCGAGCAGTTCGGGGGACGCCTCGTGAGCGCCGCCTGCGGCTGCGACGAGCCGACGACCAGCCCCGCGGACGAGGCAGAGGAGGCAGAGCGCCCGTGGTGGCGTGATCCCGGCCTGGTCGTGCCGATCCTCTCCGGCGTCGCGTTCGGCACCGGCCTGGCGCTGGAGTGGTCGGGGCTGCACATCGCGGCGCTGGTCGCGTTCTGGGCGGGCCTGCTGCTGGGCGCGTACACGTTCGTGCCCGGTGCGATCCGGAATCTCGTTGTGAAGCGCAAGCTCGGGATCGCGCTGCTGATGACGATCAGCGCTGTGGGCGCGGTGATCCTCGGCTACGTCGAGGAGGCGGCCGCGCTGGCGTTCCTCTACTCGATCGCCGAGGCCCTGGAGGACAAGGCGATGGACCGCGCCCGCGGCGGGCTGCGCGCGCTGCTGAAGCTCGTGCCGGAGACCGCGACCGTGCTGCGCGACGGGACCTCCGCCTCGGTCCCGGCCAGGGAGATCGCCGTCGGCGACGTGCTGCTGGTCCGCCCTGGCGAGCGGGTCGCGACCGATGGGCTGGTCCGCTCGGGCCGGTCGAGCCTGGACACTTCGGCGATCACCGGTGAATCGATCCCGGTCGAGGTCGCGCCCGGAGAAGCGGTGTCGGCGGGCGCGATCAACAGCGCCGGCGTGCTGGAGGTCGAGGCGACCGCCGCGGGCACCGACAACTCGCTGACCACGATCGTGGAGCTGGTAGAGCAGGCCCAGGCCGAGAAGGGCGACCGAGCCCGGATCGCTGACCGGATCGCCCGCCCGCTGGTGCCCGGCGTGATGGTCCTCGCCGTCCTCGTCGGCGTGCTCGGGTCCCTGCTCGGCGACCCGGAGACCTGGATCACCCGCGCCCTGGTCGTCCTCGTCGCGGCCAGCCCCTGCGCGCTGGCGATCGCGGTGCCCGTCACCGTGGTCTCCGCGATCGGCGCGGCGACCAAGTTCGGCGTCGTCATCAAGAGCGGGGCCGCCTTCGAGCGCCTCGGCGGCATCCGGCACCTGGCCGTGGACAAGACCGGCACTCTGACCCGCAACCGGCCCGAGGTAACCGCCATCGTCGCCGCCCATGGGTTCGACGATGCGCAGGTGCTTGCTTGGGCTGCCGCCGTGGAGCAGCACTCGACGCACCCACTCGCCGCCGCCATCGCCGCCGCGGGCCGGGGAACCCCCGCCGCGCAGGACGTGGCCGAGGAGGCCGGGCACGGCATCGGTGGCCTGGTCGACGGCCGCAGGGTGGCGGTGGGCAGTCCGCGCTGGATCGACGCCGGTCCGCTCAAGGCCCGGGTCGAGGACCTGGAGGCCGAGGGGCAGACCTGCGTGCTCGTCACCGTCGACGGCTTCCTGGCCGGGGCGATCGGCGTCCGCGACGAGCTGCGCCCCGAGGTCCCCGAGGTCGTGCGGACCCTGCGCGACCAGGGCGTCGAGGTGAGCATGCTCACCGGCGACAACTCCCGCACCGCTGCTGCGCTGGCGAAGCTGGCCGGGATCGGCGACGTGCACGCCGAGCTGCGTCCCGAGGACAAGGCTCGCATCGTCGCCGGGTTCTCGGAGACGTCGCCGACCGCGATGATCGGCGACGGCATCAACGATGCGCCCGCCCTGGCCGGGGCGACCGTGGGCATCGCGATGGGCGCGACCGGCTCCGACGCCGCGATCGAGTCCGCCGACGTCGCCTTCACCGGCCACGACCTCGGCCTCATCCCGCAGGCTCTGCGCCACGCCCGCCGCGGCGGCAGGATCATCAACCAGAACATCGTGCTGTCCTTGGCGATCATCACTGTGCTGCTGCCGCTGGCGATCACCGGCGTGCTCGGCCTGGCAGCGGTCGTCCTCGTGCACGAGGTCGCCGAAGTCGTCGTCATCGCCAACGGACTGCGGGCTGCGCGTGCCCGCGAGCAATAGGTGTTCCGTCCAACGCCATAACTCAGACATGCGCTATCGCATGTCGATGACGCCGGTGCCGACTTCGATGGCCTTGGTGCGCGCGGCGATGGCCGACAGGAGGGGCATGGGTGCAGCCGCCTGGGGCGCGTAGTGATGGACGCGGAAGAACGCACCGTTGACGCCGATCTCGTCGGCAGCAACCGCAAGGTCGATCGCCTGGTGCAGGGACTGGGCAGCGGTTATGCCATGGCGGGGGCCGTTCGAGTAGTGGCCGAAGCTGAGGAATCCAAAGTACTTCATGGCGTCAGCCTACGACCATCCAGTTGAATCTTCAACCATATCGGGTGTGGGATGCGAGATAGAAGCGGAGCGGTCGGACGATAGGCCACAACGTGTTGATGGGGTCAGTTGCCGTTCTTGTGACGCGACATCCTGGCAGACCATTGTCGCGCTGCGGCAGGGCGGGGCGTTGCGGCGGGCGGGGCGTTGCGGCGGGCGGGGCGCTGTGGCGGGGCGTTGCGGCGGGGCGTTGCGGCGGGGCGGAGCACGGCGGGCGGGGCGCTGTGGCGGGGCGGGGCGGCGATCCAGCAGGCTGATGTGCCCATCCGAAGATGGATACCGGCGCCATGGTGGGGGGAATTTCTACATCTTGAAACCCGCGGCACCGTGTCGTCGGCGTGTCGCAACCAAGATGTAGAAAAAGCCCCGGGCGCCCCCATTACCCAAAGAGCAACAGAACCACCGAAGGAAGCTCCAGCGCCTGCCCAGCCGACATAGCTCCAACGCGTCCCGAACTGTTGCCGACTACCGTCGAGCACCTTCGCTCGGGATGGTCGTCGTTTAAGCGGCAGCCCCTCGCTTTGCGCGCGACTTTCGGCACGCGACCGCGGTGAGCCTCGTTCACACCGGCACTACACCCGATCGGTATGCATGACACCCCTTCTGATCGGGTGCAGCATCCCCCAACGGGTGCAGCGCCCCCCCTAACGGGTGCAACGCTTGTCTTCGGCACCCTGGCTGCCCTAGCCGCTCCGGGCCACCCTCGCCGCCCTGGCCGCTCCGAACCACCCTAGCCGCTCCGGACCACCCTAGCCACCCTCGCCGCCCTAGCCACCCTCGCCGCCCTCGCCGCCCTGGCCGCTCCGAACCACCCTAGCCGCTCCGGACCACCCTAGCCGCTCCGGACCACCCTAGCCACCCTCGCCGCCCTCGCCGCCCGGGCCGGAACACCCCGTTGCTGCCCCTTCGAGGAGCATTTTGTCTGCTCGGGCGCGCCACCACCACACACAACGAAAAAACGAACCGCAGATCCCGAAGGACCTGCGGTTAATCGTGCGCGAGGGGGGAGTTGAACCCCCACTCCATCACTGGAACACGGACCTGAACCGTGCGCGTCTGCCTATTCCGCCACTCGCGCGTACCCAGAAAGAATAGGGGCAACGCACCCCCCGCGTCAAATCAGCATCAGTGACCCAGAACACGCATCGCCTGTTGATTCGTTGGTTCGAGGCATCGAGCCAGCGAGACGCCCACTCCTACAGCAAGAACCTGCACGCGAGGATCCCACCGATGCTCAGCAGGGTTGCTGCGCTCACTCCCGCGTCGACCCATCCGAGGCGCACGCGACCGGCGCCGTCGCGCCCGCTCGAACCCGTCGCGGTGAGCGCCCCGCGCATGGACATGGCGCGACCGGTCTCGGCAGCACCTCGAGAGGCTGCCGACAGGATCGCCGTGATGACGTCCACGCTGAGGCGGGCGTATCCGCCCAGGGACATGGTTGCCATGTCCTGCCCGAGCCGCAGCTTCGCGGTGTCCATGACGGCCTGGGCCTGATCGCGCAGCATGGGAAGGCCTCGCAGGGCGCACGCCATGACCAGCGCCCACTGATCCACCGGCGCTCCGAGGAGGCGAAGCGGCCTCAGGAAGAAGCGCAGGGCTCCCGCGAGCGCACTCGTGGGGGTGACCCACGCGATGAGAGCCGAGCCCCACAGGACGACGATCGCCAGCGTGGTGGCACGTAGGAAGAGCTCAAGCCCGTCCCCCAGCCACGCGCCGATGCAGCCGCCGATGAACCCCGAGATCATCCACGAGGGCGGGCGGGGGGTGACGCTGCGCGGCAGGCGGACGATCGCGGAGGCGACGACGAGGAGGCCTCCAACGATCGCGAGCGTTGACCAGCGCGGGAGGAGTATGACGCACGTGGTGAGCGCCGTCCAGGCAAGGATGAGCGTTCCCGGCCAGGCTCGCGACAGCGGCGTCGACCACGGGAGGGGGCGGGGCAGGGGGAAGCCGGAGCGCCTGCGGGGCTTGGGGCGGGGGGCGTTCTCGCCGGGGCCGGGTGGGGTGGTGGAGAAGCGACCTTCGGTGGCGCCGCCGCCGGGTCCGGTCGCCCCGCACGCGGAGTGAGGTTCGATCATGAGAGCACCCCCTGGGAGAGGTGACGGTGGGTGTCGCACAGGGAGTCCATGCCCTCGAGGTCGTGGGAAATGACGAGGATGGACAGTCCGGCGCGCCTGCGTTCCTTCAGGACGGAGACGAGCAGGTCTCGAGACTCCCTATCCAGTCCGGCCATTGGTTCGTCGAGGATGAGGACGCGGGGGTGCGCGGCGAGCAGGCCCGCGAGGGCGACGCGGCGCATTTGCCCTCCGGAGAGGTCGTCGATGCCTCGTGAGGCCAGCGCGGGGTCGAGCCCGACCAGGTCCATGGCCTGCGCAACGAGGCGATCCGCCTCCTGCCGGGCGAGGGTGTCCTTGCGCCGCGCCGATAGCGCGCCGACGCGGGGGCCGTGTCCGGCGGCCGCGAGAATGTCGGAGCGCACGGAGGGGCGCTGGAGCTGGAGGCGGGCGAATTGCATGGAGAGGGCGACGTCACCGATCCTGCGTTCCATGGGCTTGGAGCCGAGCGTGACGTTTCCCCAGGTGGGCACAAGAAGTCCCGCGAGGATCCTTGAGAGGGTGGTCTTCCCCGAGCCGTTGTCGCCGGTGATGAGCATGGCCTGGCCGGGGTCGAGGATGAGGGTGACGTCGTGGAGGACGGGTTTCTCCCAGGGGGTTCCAAGGTCGTAGGTGTGGGCGACGCGGTCGGCCCAGAGGTGTTCGGCGTTGATGAGCGCTGGTGTGCTGGTGGGCGTCTCTCGGGGCGGTCGGGGGGTCGTGGGGGGCGCTGGTGCGCCTTCCTCCGACACCGCCTCGTCGCGCGGAGCCGGGCCCAGTAACGCGGGCCGCTCGTCGGAGAGGATGCGCCCGCGCTCGATCGTGATGACGCGGTCGGCCCGGTCGGCCTCGGCGGGGTCGTGGGTGATGTGGACGACCGCGATTCCCTGCTGGGGTAGGGATGAGAGGAGGTTGAGCATCTCGGAGCGCCCCGCCCGGTCGATCATGGCGGTGGATTCGTCTGAGATGAGCAGGCGGGGCGAGCGGGCGAGGGCCCCCGCGAGTGCGAGTCTTTGAAGCTGGCCACCGGAGAGGGAGCGCGGGTCGGCGTCGGCCAGGCCGGCCAGCCCGACCCGTTCGAGGAGGTCGTCGAGGTCGAGGTCGCGCGTCTCCTGGTCGCTCATGCCCCAGGTGACGTCTTCGGCGACATTTTGTCCCAGGACGAGGAGCTCGGAGCGTTGGCCGACCAGCGCACTCCCGCCGACGGCTCCGAGGCCGCCGCCTCCCGTGCGCGTCCCCTCGCCCGGTTCGGCCCCGGCGAGGAGCAGCGCGAGGGTGGACTTGCCCGAGCCGTTGTGTCCGACGATGACCGTGTATTCGGGACGTTCGAAGCTGATGGTAACGCCGCGCAGGGCGTGTTGCTGGGCCCCCGGGTAGGTGAAGCTCACGTCGTTCAGGGCGAGGGGAAGGGGGGAGGAGGGGGCGTCGTCGCCGACGGTGTTGGCGGCGGGGGCATTGGCGAGGGGGTCCCATCCGGTGTCGAGGGAGATGCGACGCAGGATGGCCACGAGGAGCCATCGGGCTGCGAGCACCAGGAAGGCAACGCCGACGAAGCGGGTGATGGGAATCCACACCCACCAGGCGTCGACGATCCACTGGCCGAGGGTGTGCCCGGCGTCGACGATTGCACCGGAGTGGGGGATGTGGCCGATGAGCCAGAGGAGTCCGTCGAGCATCTTCTGGATGCTCTCGAGGCCGAGGGCACGCAGGTCGGCCAGGAGCCAGAAGGCCACGCCTGTTCCGATGCCCCAGACGAGGCCGAGGCCGGCTGCGACCGCGCCCACGCTCAGCCAGGAGGCTCGTTTCCGGTGCAGGAAGCCGATGATGAGGCCGACGAGCGCGGCCTGAAAGCACCGTCCGGCCGTGGCGAATCCTCCGACGGCGATGGCAAGGAGCACCGTGGAGGCGAATGCGGCCACTGAGGCACGTGGCCGCAGCTTGAGGGACACCATGGCGAGGGGGACCGCGGTAGCGACCTGGAACAAGAGCTGAAAGACGGGGGTCACTGCGGCGATCAGGCCGAAGGTGACGGCGAGTCCGGAGAGCGCGCCGGCGGTCGCTACCTCGACGGGCGTGAGGAGGCGGGCGTCGCGCGCGGTGAAGCTCATGCCCCTAGTGTCCCAGGCCCCGCCCCGATCTGCGAGCGCCGTGCCGGGCACCCCTCGCGTTACTCGGTGAGCCTGTGCCTCTCCCTTTCGAGTCGGGGAGAGAATCGAGGGCGTGCTGGTTTCACACCCCGTTCAGTTCGCCGAAGGGAATATGGACGCTGGGCGCTAGGTGCGATGTCGTGTCAATGTTGCGGCGCTGGTCGTCGAAGAAGATGTGCGGCTCCAAGACGGCCAGAATCGGGCCCTTATCGACACCGCCGAGGAAGAAGGCGTCGTTGACGCGCAAGCCCCACTGGCGGATCGAGTTGATGGCGCGCTCGTGGGCGGGGGCGCTGCGCGCCGTCACGACCGCGACGCGAACCCTTCGCTGGTAGCCTTCCGGATCGGCGTCGTGCTTGGCGTCCTCAATGCGTTGGATGTGGTTGATCTTTTCCAGGAAGGCCGCCAGTGGGCCCCTGGGCAGAGGTACGTCGGCCAGAGCACTTTCGTTCTCCTGGTACGCCTCCAACGTTCCCTCCTGATAGAACCTCTCGGCCGAGTCGTCGGCCAGAACGCCGTCGAAGTCGAAGGCGATGCGCAGGTCGGTGCCTCCGTCGTCCGCCACCGCGCGCCCCACGACGCGGCCGGCCGCGAACCCCATGCGGATCGCCTCGCGGACGTCGGCCTCGTTGGCCGAGAGGAACAGGGACATGCGCAGCGGCTCCATGAAGCGGTAGGGCGATTGTCCCTGCATGAAGATCGCGCGCGTGATGTCCAGCCCGTGGTGCTGAACCGATCGCATGACGCGCATTCCCGTCTCGGGGTCGTTGCGCGACAGGATGACCACCTCGACCAGGCGCTCGTCCTCGGAGAGGTCATTGAGGTCCAGGAGGCGCCGAATAAAGGGGAAGGCGACCCCCGGTTCTAGGACCTCATCGAGGTTCTCGCGCTGATACGCGCGGTACTTCTCCTCGCCCTCATTACGGAATACGGCGTCCGACTTCGACAGGTCGAAGAGGGCGCTGGAGGCAACACCAATAACGAGGGCGCGCTCCAGATCAAGACGGCCGGGCATCGCATCTCTCCTTCCGCTCGCAAGGTCTTTTTCCTTGAAAGAAGGGTACAAGTGCGCGTGCACAACTGCGGCTCGGGGGGCGGGCTGAGCGGCGCGAGCGTCAGTATCGCACAGCTCGCGACATCGCCTGCGGGACTGCGGCAGGCGGCCTTGGCAGCGTGAGGGGCTACGCCTCCTCGTCGGCGGGCAGAGTGACGGGCACGGGAGTGTCGAGGGCGCGGATGTGGGGGATCGCGTACATGACGACACCGACGACGCAGAAGAAGATTCCCGCGGCGGTGAAGAGGACGGGGCCTCCCATCTTCTCGGCGAAGGCGCCGCCCAGGACGATGCCGACGGGCATCGAGAGCCCGAGCATCAGCTGGAAGAACCCGAGCGCGCGACCGACCTTGTCCTCCCCGACGTGCCTCTGGATGAGGGTCATGAGGGGGGCGTGGAACCACGCCAGGAAGATGCATCCGAAGCCCATGAGGGCGACGAAAGCCCAGAAGCCGCCGCGCGGGAGCAGACCGACGGCGGCGAAGGGAAGGCCGACGACGACGGTCGTGGCGCTGATGAGCAGGGCGAGGCGCTTGCCCCCGCCCCAGGCCATCATGATGAGTGCGCCGAGGAGCATGCAGGTGCCCGTGATCGCCTCGGCGACGGACACCATTGCCCCGTCGGCTCCGAAGTACTGCTGCGCCATCAGCGGGTAGACCGCCGCGAGCGCTTCGAACACCATCATGCCGGCCGTGAGGGCGACGATGAGGTAGACGAGGCCCGAGTTGGCGCTCAGCGCGCGCCAGCCCTCGCGGATCTGCCCCATGATGGTTGGGGGCATCTCGGCCTCGACGGAGGGAATCCTCGCAAGTGCCAGTCCGGCGACCGCCAGGAGCGCCCCCACGAACTCCAGGCCGAGGGTGTAGGGAAGCCCGAAGGCGGTGTAGAGGGCGATGCCGATGGCGGGGGAACCGATGTTGGCGATGGATCCGATGGCCTGGTCGAGGGTGTTGACGCGCATGAGGTGTTTCTCGGGGACCAGCATCGGCATGGCCGCGCTCATCGCCGGGAAGTGGAATGCCTGGAAGCAGCTGCGCAGCGCGGCGAAGAGGCAGATGAGGGCGAAGCTTCCGTGCCCCAGCCATGCCAGCGCCCCCAGCGCGAGCGACATTCCACCCGCACCCAGGTCGGAGATGATCATGACGGTGCGCCGGTTGTAGCGGTCGGCGGCGACGCCGCCCAGCGGGGCCAGGAGCCCGAGGGGAAGCTGGGAGAGGGCCATGACGATGGCGAGCTTGAGGGCCGAGCCCTCGGTCGTGGTGACGTGCCAGATGATCGCCCACCCCGACGCGCCGCTGGTGATGATGGAAAACGCCTGGCCGCTCCAGATCAAAGCGACCACTGCCCACCAGTTCGGTGCGAGGCTACGTCCGGAGGCGCTGACGAGCGCGGGCGACGAGGCGTCTGGAGTCATTCACACGAGGTTAGCGGGGCGTTTCCTGCCAGTCAACAGCCTGAGCGATCCGACCGCCGAGCCGACACGACCGGGGCCGGATATCACACCGCGTCATAATGTCGCGATCACTCTTGTGAGGTTCACCTAATGTTGTGTAGCATCTCCCTCGTATTCCCCGAGACACGAGAGGGCACAATGAAGACACGCCTCGCTACACTGACAACTCTCCTGGCCGCAGCCGCTCTGGCCCTCTCCGCCTGCGCGGGCGCCGGGGGAAGCGCTCAGTCCAACGCAACCACCCAGGAGACGGGAGCCTCGGCAACCCGCACGATCACGGACCACGGAGGCAACGAGGTCACCCTGCCCGCCCAGGTGACTCGCGTCGCCATCGACCAGATCCCCATCGAATCCACCTACCTGGCCTACTTCGACGGCAAGGCCCCCTACCTGGTGGGCATGAGCGCCGCCCGCGTCAAGGCCATGAGCCAGACGATCGCCGCCGAGATGGCGCCCGAAATGATGCAGGTGGACACCAGCTACTACGACAAGGGCGAGCTCAACGCCGAGGCCCTGCTCAACCTCAACGTTGACGTCGTGTTGTACAACGCGTTCAACAAGGAGCACGGCGAGATGTTCCGCAAGGCCGGGATTCCCGCCGTCGGCTTCACGACGATGGGCAACCCCTCCGACACCTACACGCAGTGGATGGAGCTCCTCGAGGACGTCTTCAACCAGGACGGCCACATGGCCGACAAGATTTCGCTAGGTCAGAACCTAATTGCCGACGCCCGCGCGCGCACCGCCAAGGTCCCCGAGGACCAGAGGGTCTCGACGATGGTGCTCATGGGCGCGGCCGACGGGCAGCTCGCGGTCGCCGGCGGCAAGGACGGCTGGTTCACCAACGAATGGGCCGACTCGCTGAACTACGTCAACGTCTCGCGCGACACCGACACCTCGCACACGCCCGTCACCTTCGAGCAGGTCCTCACGTGGGATCCCCAGGTCCTCCTCGTCACCGGAAAGGGCATGTCGAACATGACGGCGAACTCCGTCCTGACCAACTCGGTCGAAGGCGTTGACCTCTCCACCCTGTCCTCGGTCAAGAGCGGCCGCGTCTACTCCACCGGGCTGGGGATGTGGAATTGGTTCACTCCCAACCCGGATGCCCCGATCGTCGCGAACTGGATCGGAGCCTCACTGTACCCCGACCAGTTCTCCGACGTGGACCTCGTGACCATCACGAAGGACTACTACCAGAAGATGTACAACTTCACGCTCACGGACGAGCAGGCCCGACGAATCGTCAACCCCGACGCCTCCTGACGCTGGGCCCCGGCCTCGCTCAATCAACGAGGCCGGGGCTCCGTCACGCGTGTAGCTCCCGGCTCGCCGGGGAGAGGACACCATGAAGTCACTGCTGACCAGGAACGGGAGGCTGCGCGTCTGGGTGATCCCCACCCTGGTCGCCCTGATCGTGGCCTGCGCCGCCGCCGCGATGCTGATCGGGCGATTCTCCGTGTCGCTGGAGGACGTGATCGCCGCCCTGCGGGCACGCTTCGCGGGCGGACCCGCAGTGTCCCCTCGCGTCAACTCCGTCGTCTTCGACCTGCGCGCCCCCCGCATCATCGTGGCGATCCTCATCGGCGGGGGGCTGTCGGTGGCCGGGGCGTCGTTTCAGTCGCTCTTCTCCAATCCCCTGGCGACCCCGGACACGCTGGGGGTTGCGGCCGGAACCTGCGTCGGAGCCGTGATCGCGCTGCTGCTCGACTGGAACCTCATCGGCGTGCAGGCCGCCGCCCTGGGGGCAGGCCTGGCGACGATGACCTTCACGACGGCGATCGCCCGCACCCGGACGGGGTGTCGTTCAACGTCATCACGCTGGTGTTGGGCGGCGTCATCGTCTCTGCCCTCGCGAACGCCGTCCTGTCGCTGCTCAAGCTGAC
This sequence comes from Schaalia odontolytica, assembly GCF_024584435.1. Lineage (GTDB taxonomy): Bacteria > Actinomycetota > Actinomycetes > Actinomycetales > Actinomycetaceae > Pauljensenia. The sequence goes on along the minus strand of NZ_CP102197.1, from coordinate 1,941,588 downwards.
GGCCGACCCGACCAGCCAGCTCCCGGAGATCACCTACTGGCTCATGGGGTCCCTGGCGGCGGTCACCTACCGCCAGATCGCGCTCGGGGCCCCCTTCATCATCGGGGGCATCGTCGTCATCGTGGCGTTGCGCTGGCAGCTCAACATTCTCTCCCTGTCCGAGGACGAGGCCCGCACCGCCGGCGTGAACGTCTCCCTGATGCGGGCGGTCCTGATTGTCGCGTCGACGGTCATCACCGCCTCGGTGATATCGATGTGCGGCCAGGTCGGGTGGGTGGGCCTGCTGGTGCCGCACTGCGCGCGCATGCTGTGCGGACAGAACAACCGCGCGGTCATTCCGGTGTCGGCTCTGCTGGGGTCTGCCCTGATGATCGTCATCGACACTCTGGCCCGTTCCCTGTCGGCCTCGGAGATTCCGATTTCGATCCTCACGGCCATCATCGGGGCGCCCTTCTTTATCGTGCTGTTGCGTCGGACGGGAGGGGCGCGATGATCAGCGTTGAGGGCGCGACCTTCACCTATCCGGGCGCGCCGGCCCCGATCCTGCGCGACGTCAGCTTCACGGTTCCGGAGAGCTCCCTGCTGGCGGTCCTGGGGCCGAACGGGGCGGGGAAGACCACGCTGCTGCGCACGATGATCGGCCTGCAAAAGTGGGATCGGGGGCGCACCCTCGTTGACGGCACGGACATTTGCGCGATGTCGACGCGAGCGCTCGGGCGAATCCTGTCCTACGTTCCCCAGGCGCGTCACGCGTCCAACGTTGCCCTGACCGGCCTCGAGATGGTCATGGTCGGGCGCGCTCCCCACATGCGCACGCTCGCCCAACCGGGACCCCGCGAGGAGGCGATGGCCCGGGATGTTCTGGAGGAGGTCGGTGCCTCGCACCTGGCGGGGATGCCGTGCGCGACCATGTCGGGCGGGCAGTTCCAGATGATCCTGATTGCCCGCGCGCTCGTCGCTAACCCGCGCGTCCTCGTCCTGGATGAGCCCGAGACCGGCCTGGACTTCCGCAATCAGCTGATCGTCCTCGGACTCCTGGAGCGCCTCGTGAAGGATCGGGGGCTGGCGGTCATCATGAACACCCACTACCCCGCTCACGCCCTGCGGGTCGCGGACCAGGTGGCGCTTTTCTCGTCCACTCACGAGGCCGTGGTTGGGTCCGCTCACTCCGTGATGCACGAGGACACCCTGGCCGCCGTGTTCGGCGTGGACGTGGCGATCGGCAGCCTTCCCTTCGAGGGGGAGGACGTGCGGGCCATCGTGCCGGTGCGCCTATCCGACGCGGGCGCGCGGCCCGCGGACCAGTCGCCCCGGTAGCAATTTGTGCAGGTCAGCGACATTATTCTTCCGAGTGCGGTACCGTAATGGGGTGGTTGCGCGCACTGCGCGAAAGGCGCGTGAGAGGCGCCGATCGCTTGGTAGCGAGATCACGTCGGCCCCGCAGGCGGGTCCGATCGGTGCCCCGCCAGCGGGGCGAACACGAAGGAGGTCCCATGACTACCGGGACCGTCAAATGGTTCAACGACGCCAAAGGTTTCGGCTTCATCACCCCCGATGACCGCTCCGTTGACGTCTTCGTGCACTATTCGAACATCATCGGCCAATCTGGGCGCCGCACTCTCATGGAGGGCGAGAGGGTCGAGTACGAGGCGATCGAGGGGCCGAAGGGTCCCCAAGCCACGGATGTTGCACGAGCTGAGTGACATCGTGTGCCCGGGTGGTTCATCCACTCGGGCACACCTGTATGACGCGAGGCGATCCGCCCCATCGGGCGACACGGTATTCCCTTGCGATAACGGTCTTTTACCTTTTCTTTATTCAACAACTGTGCAGTGTCTTACAAGGCGCCTTGCGGCTATGGACCGCGATGGCGACACGCCGTAGAATAGGTACTGCACCAACGGGGGCGACGCAGGTCGGCCCCGTTTTTTGATGCCGTCCCCTGGGCGGCGCGGGCCGACCGGCCCACACAACACGCTGGCGTGCGGGGCGCGCTTCGCGCATCCGCGCGAAGACACTCTGAAGGAGAACCCCATGGATCACATCGTCAAGGCCGAGACCGCCCCCACCATGAGCCAGGCCACCACCTCGGCTTCCGTTTTCGTCGCCCTCGTCGTCCTCCTCGCCGCCCTCGGCGTGGTCGCCGCCCTGCAGGTCGCCTCCGTGTCCTCGATGGTCCTGGCCGTCGTCGTCGCCCTGACCGCCCTGATCGTCTCCCCCGCGATCATTTCGATCGCTCGCACGCGCGCCTGAGACACTGCGGGGCGCGTGAGTATCGCGCGCCCCTCCCCCGCCAGCGTGACACCGCCGAGGTGTCGCGCTTTTTCTTTGCCTGCCTCCTCCGCCTCGTGCGCCGCGGTGTGGAGGCCGGCGAACCGGGGCTCGGGGGAGGATCGAACGCGTTCCGCACCGATCCGCCAATGACGGCCGCCACACACCTCAGACGCGCACCCGGCGCGCATACGTTTTTTCTCACGTGTAGACCGCGGCGCGTATCGGCTGAGCAGCCACTGACGGAGTATCCGTAAACTGGAGGAATGAGCACCCAGAAGAACGAACCCCGCGCGCTCGCCCTCGGCATTTCCTGCTACGTGATCTGGGGCTTCTTCCCGCTCTACTTCTCTCGGCTCGCCCCCGCGGGCGCCGTCGAGGTGATCGTCCACCGGGCCGTGTGGGGCCTCGTCTTCTGCCTGGCGGCCCTGGCCGTCACGGGCTCCCTGGGGAAGGTGCGCGCGCTGATTGCCGACCGGGGTGCCCTGTGGCGCCTCGCGGTTGCCGGCGCGCTCGTCGTCGTCAACTGGTCGGTGTACGTGTACGCGGTCCTCGCCGGCCACACGACGGACGCGGCGATCGGCTACTTCATCAACCCCCTCGTCACTATCGCGCTCGGCCTCATTGTGCTGCGCGAGCGCATCACCCCCATCCAGAAGATCGCGCTCGGCCTGGGCGCCCTGGCGGTCCTCATCCTCGTCGTCGGCCAGCGCTCCGTCCCGATCACGTCCCTCACGCTCGCCCTCACCTTCGGCCTGTACTCCCTGGTGAAGAAGGACGTGGCCGCGCGCGTCGACCCGCTGGCCGGGATGGCGATCGAAACCGCCGCCGTTTCGCCCCTCCTGCTGGGCTACTACGCGTACCTCGCGGCCACGTCCTCCACGTCCTTCCATGCGCTGGCCTCCACCACCGAGGCCGGGGTGTCGTGGGGTGCACACCTGGCCCTCCTGGTGGGCGCGGGGGCGCTGACGATGATCCCGCTCATCATGTTTGCGTCGGCGGCGAGAGGCCTCACCCTGGGGACGATGGGCTTCCTGCAGTACCTGGGCCCGACCCTGCAGCTCCTCGTCGCCGTCTTCATCTTCCACGAGTCTGTGCCCACGATTCGGTGGATTGCGATGGGCATCGTGTGGGTGGCGCTGGCGTGCCTGAGCGCCGACTGGGCGCTGACCTCCATTCGGGCCAGGCGCCTGGCGCGCACCGTCCGCGACGCCTAAGCCGCCCTATTCTCCGCCGGGCTCGGGGCGTCCCGTGTAGTTGACGAAGCGCGCCATGTCACCCTGGAAGAGGGCCGTCACGGTTGCCGTCGCGCCCGCGCGGTGCTTGGCGACGATGATGTCCGCCTCGCCGGGGCGGTCTTCCTTGTCGTAGTAGTCGGGGCGGTGCAACAGGATGATGATGTCGGCGTCCTGCTCAAGCGAACCGGATTCGCGCAGGTCGCTCATCATGGGCTTGCGATCGGTGCGGCCCTCGGAGTTACGGTTCAGCTGGGCGACCGCGATCACCGGGATGTCCAGGTCCTTGGCCAGGAGCTTGAGGTTTCGCGACATGGCGGACACTTCCTGCTGGCGGGATTCCACCTGGCGTCCGCTCGTCATCAGCTGCAGGTAGTCGACGACGACAAGGCCGAGGTTCTCCTGCTGCTTCAAGCGCCTGCACTTGGAGCGGATCTCCGAGATCGTGATGTTCGCCGAATCGTCAACGTACAGGGGCGCCTCGCTCATGCGCGAGGTGGTCTCGGCCACCTTGCGCCAGTCCACGTCGCTCATCTTGCCGGCCTGCATCTTGGACAGGCGCACGCCGGACTCGGCCGAGAGCATGCGCATCGCGATCTCCTGGTTGCTCATCTCCAGGGAGAAGATGAGCGAGGTGATCCCGTGCTTCATGGACGCCGAGCGGCAAAAGTCCAGGGCGAGCGTCGATTTGCCCATGGCGGGGCGGGCGGCGACGATGATCATCTGTCCGCCGTGCAGGCCCTGGGTGAGCTCGTCGAGGTCGGTGAAGCCCGTGGGAACACCGTTGAGCTTGCCCTGGTTCTTTTCGATGTCCTCCAGGGCGTTGAGGATGTCCGAGCTCATCTGCGTCATGGACACGTAGTCGCTTCTCTCGCGCCCGTCGGAGACCGCGTACACCTCGGCCTGAGCCTGGTCGACGATCTCGTCGACGTCGCCCCCAGCGTCCGCGTACCCGAGCTGGACGACGCGCGTGCCCGCGGTGACGAGGCGGCGCATGATCGCTCGCTCGCGCACGATCCGGGCGTAGTAGGCGGCGTTTGCCGCGGTGGGGACCGAGGCGATGAGGCTGTGCAGGTAGGCAGCTCCCCCGACCTTGGAGAGCATGCCTGCGCGCTTGAGTTCACCGGCGACCGTGATCGCATCCGCGGGTTCGGCGCGGCCGTTCAGTTCGACGATCGTGTCGAAGATCGTCTCGTGGCTGGGCTGGTAGAAGTCCTGTCCGCGCAGCATCTCGGACACCACGTTGGCGGCCTCGGTCGTCAGCATCATCGAGCCGAGGACGCTCATTTCCGCGTCGATGTCCTGCGGGGGGACGCGGTCGAACTGGTCGTCGGACATGTGATCCTCTCGGTGTCGGCTCCCGGGGACGAGGCCGGGGAAGGGCCGCGGGCGCGAGCGCGGTCCTGTGGATAGAGACCCTCCAGGCGAAGACTAACGCGTTGTAGGAGATTGCGCGACCGCCGATGTGCACCGGCATGTGCACAGATTGTGGATAACCTGTGCGCAACACCGAAGCGGCCTGTGCACAGCACCAAATGACGAATCTGCCAGCACAGATATGCTCATCACACTCACATCGTTGTCATTCATTGAGCCGTCTAGAATTTCCGAGTGCGCGGCTTTCCACAGGCCTGTGCACATGTTGTGGAAAAGAAACGGAGCATGTAATGGCGAGCACCCGCGAGTCCCCCGACCCGCAGCACCCGTCGGACCCCGGGCAGGCCGAGGCCTCGTCGATCCCGCGCATCACCACGCGAAGGATTCTCTCCCTGGCTCTTCCCGCCCTGGGCGCCCTCATCGCCGAACCGCTCTTCACCGTCATCGATTCGACGATGGTGGGCCACCTGGGCACGCCAGAACTGGCGGGGCTGGGCATCGCCTCGACCGTGCTCAACACCGCCGTCGGCCTCTTCGTCTTTCTCGCGTACTCCACGACCTCCCTGGCGGGGCGGCATCTGGGCGCTGGCAGGCGCGATCGTGCCATCCGCTCCGGGGTCGAGGCCATGTGGCTCGCCGGCGCCCTCGGGGTGCTCGCCGCACTCCTCCTGGCCGTCTGTGCCTCGCCGCTGCTGTCCTGGCTGGGGGCTGACGCGGAGACCATGCCCCACGCGCTGGCCTATCTGCGTTCCTCGGCCCCCGGCCTGGTCGGCATGTTCGTGGTCCTGGCGGCGACGGGAACCCTGCGCGGCCTGCAGGACACTCGCACCCCCCTGGTGGCGGCGTCCGTGGGCGCCGCGTTCAACGTCGCCGCGAACTGGACGCTCATGTACCCCCTCGGCATGGGGGTGGCCGGATCGGGCCTGGGAACCGCCATCACGCAGAGCCTCATGGCGCTCTTCCTGGCCTGGGTGATCGTGCGCGGCGCGCGACGCGAGGGCGTCGAGCTGAGCCCCTCCGTTGCCGGAATCTTCTCCGCGGCCGCGGAGGGCGCCCCCCTCCTGGTGCGCACGCTCGCCCTGCGCGTGGCCCTCCTGGCGACCCTGAGCGCGGTGACGGCGATCTCGACGCAGGCGCTCGCCGCCCACCAGATCGTGTGGACCCTGTGGACCTTCGCCGCCTACGTCCTGGATGCTCTGGCCATAGCGGCGCAGGCGCTCGCCGGGTTCACTCAGGGCAGCGGCGAGCGGGGGGCGATGGGCCCCCTCGTGCGTCTCCTCTCCCGCTGGGGGGTCGGCTTCGGCATCGTCGTCGGCCTCGTCCTGGCGATGGCCTCACCGTGGATCACCCGCATCTTCACAACCGACACGACCGTCGTCGACTACGCGACCGTCGCCCTCATCGTCGGCGCTTTCTTCCAGCCGGTCGCGGGGTACGTGTTCCTCCTCGACGGCATTCTCATCGGCGCGGGCCGGGGACGATACCTGGCAGCGGCCTCCGTCGCGAACCTCCTGGTCTACGCGCCCGTCCTGTGGTTGGTGGCCCACTCCCCCGCGCTCACCGCTCGCCCGTCCCTGGCACTCTCGCTCGTCTGGCTGTCCTATGCCGCCGTCTACACGGGCATGCGCGCCCTGACCAACGGCCTCGGGGCCCGCTCCCTCTGAGGCCCGGCCACCCCGCCGGGGGACCGCTCGCCACGCCCACCGGCCCTAGCCCACGCCCACCGGACCTAGCCCACGCCCGAGGCATGCATGCCCATGAGCAAGGGGGCAGATCGTGAGCGATCCCGCCCTGGCGGCGAGTGCATCGGCCATGTAAAATGAGCAGCTGGACTGTCCGCATCCGCGAAGAGTCCACCGGGCCCTCACGGGCCATACGCAACGCCCTCCTGTCACGGACCGTCCGTGACCGCGAAGACCATAGGAGGTGGGAACCAACGTGCGTAACTACGAACTGATGGTGATCCTCGATCCTTCGATCGACGAGCGCACCGTCGCCCCCACGATGGAGAAGTACCTGGCACCCGTGGGTGCGGCAGGCGGATCCGTTGAGAACGTTGACATCTGGGGCAAGCGCCGTCTTGCCTACGACATCCTCAAGCGTTCCGAGGGCATCTACGTCGTCATCGACATGACCACGACCCCCGAGGTCGCTCTCGAGATCAACCGCCGCATGGGCATCGACGAGACCATTCTCCGTACGAAGCTCCTGCGCCCCGACGCTCACTGAGCCGACACCAACCCCTCTAAGCCCGAGGAGCCGACATGGCCGGAGATACCGTCATCACAATCATCGGCAACCTGACCGCCGATCCCGAGCTGCGTTGGACGCAGTCCGGTGCAGCGGTCGCCGACTTCACGGTGGCCTCCACCCCCCGAACCTACGATCGCAACGCCGGCGAATGGCGCGACGGCGACACCCTCTTCATGCGCTGCTCCGTGTGGCGCGACACCGCTGAGAACGTCGCCGAGTCGCTGCGCAAGGGCATGCGCGTCATCGTTCAGGGTCGCCTCACCCAGCGCTCGTACGAGACCCAGCAGGGAGAACGCCGCACGGTCGTCGAACTGCAGGTCGACGAGGTCGGCCCCTCCCTGCGCCGCGCACGCGCGCAGGTCACCCGCACCGCCCCCGCCGGCGGTGGCGGCTACCAGTCCGATAACCGCGGCTCCCAGGCAGGCCCTCAGGGCGGCGGATACGGCGGCGGCCAGGGTGGATACGGCCAGGGTGGCGCCAATTACGGCGCCCCGACCGGCGGCTCCCCCGAGGACCCGTGGCGCTCCGCCCCTGCTGGCGGCGCCACCTCCTTCGGCGACGAGCCCCCGTTCTAAGGTCGCGAGCTCCGGCGCCAGCGCCGGACTGCGCCACGTCGAAGACAACACGCTTGGGGCGGCATCGTCCGCCCGGATTCACTAGGAGACCATCATGGCGAAGCCCCAACTTCGCAACAAGCCCATCAAGAAGAAGGCCAACCCGCTGAAGTCGGCCAAGATCGACAAGATCGACTACAAGGACACCGCGCTGCTGCGTAAGTTCATCTCGGACCGCGGCAAGATCCGCGCTCGCCGCGTGACCGGTGTTTCCACGCAGGAGCAGCGCAAGATCGCTCGCGCCGTCAAGAACGCGCGTGAGATGGCCCTGCTGCCCTACTCCTCGACCGGCCGCTGATTAGGGAAGGACACAGCTGATATGGCTACCACGAAACTGATCCTCACCCACGACGTCCCGGGCCTCGGCCACGCCGGCGAGGTCGTTGAGGTCAAGGCTGGCTACGCCCGCAACTACCTGGTTCCGCGCGGCTTTGCCGCGAAGTGGACCGCTGGCGCCCAGAAGCAGATCGACCAGATCGCCGCGGCCCGTCGCCGCCACGAGATCGCCACAATCGACGACGCTCGCGCGGTGCGCGACGCCCTGCAGGGTGGCGCCGTCGTCGAGATCACCGGCAAGGTTGGCAAGGCCGGACGCCTCTTCGGCGCCGTTTCCGCCGCTCAGATCGCTGACGCGGTCAAGGAGCAGCTGGGCCAGACCATCGACCGTCGTCGCGTCATCATCGCCTCGCCCATCAAGGCCGTCGGCGACTACACGGTGACCGTCGGCCTGCACCCCGAGGTGTCCGCGACCCTGAAGGTCCGCGTGTCCGCCACGAAGTGAAGGATTTGCGCATCGGTTGAATGCTGAGAGGGGTGGCCCCCGCCGTCTGGCGGGGGCCACCCCTTTTTCGCGGTTGTCGCACCGAATGTGTCGCTGGGAGGCTGGTCTCTCGTCGCGCTGGCGCCGCAAACTCGCTTCTTAAGGAGACGAGCAACCGCCGGGTTGCGCTGAACAGGGCGGCCAGGGCATCAAAAGGAGGTGCTGCACCCGTTCGGGAGCAATACACCCGATCAGAAGGGGTGTCATGCATACGGATCGGGTGTAGCGCCAGCGTCAACAAGCTTGATCGCGGGCGGGCGTACCGGTAGCCGCGCATCGGACAATGGCACGCCGCGACCTGACAGCGGTCAATCAACACGCTCGCCGCCCGCTGTTTCTTCGCCGCCCGACCAAACTCCGCGTGGGGGCGCGCCGTGCAAGTTGCGCAACCACCGTGGAACGCGCCCATCCGGCGCGCCAGAGCCGCATCCTGGCGTTACAAGACACTCTGCACCGCAGTGCGCCAAGCACCGAATGTGCCCGGTGCGACCTACCCGGAGCGTCCTGCGAGCCGCGTTTATGTCGATCGAAGTCCGTGTTGCCGGGGTTGCGGACGCTGCGTGCCCCAAGGAGACCTTGGGGCACGAAACGCGGGATGGACGGGGGATCAGGCCTGCCTAGCCTCTTCGGTTGTTGCCGTTCCCGTTGCCGTTGTTGCCGTTGCCCGGCGGGTTCCCGTTGTTCCCATTTCCGTTGCCGTTGTTGCCGTTCCCGTTGCCGTTGTTGCCGTTGCCCGGCGGGTTCCCGTTGTTCCCATTTCCGTTGCCGTTGTTGCCGTTGCCCGGCTCCTCGGTGGGCGTCGCGGAGGGAGTCTCGGTGGGCGTGGGTTCGGGCGTGGGCTCGGCCGAGGACTGCGGGGCCTCACTCGTCGCGGTCGGAGCCGACGTCGGCCCGTTGTTCTGCGCCCGGCGGCTGGAGCTCACCTTCCACGTGAAATCCGTGTCCTTCAGGTTCGCCGTCGCGGGCTTCATGTAGTCGATCCAGACGTCGACCGGCCAGTCGCCGCCGTGGAACTGGTTGACGCCACCGACGTTGTCGAGCGGAACGGAGTTGCCGTCGTCGTCCGACTGGTACATCGACACGGCGGTCACCATGCCGGGAACGAAGCCGATGAACTGCGCCGACAGCTGATCCGACGAGGTCCCGGTCTTGCCCGCGGTCGTCAGGCGCGGAATGGAGCGATCGACGTTGCTGGCCGTCCCGTCGCCGCCGGTCACCGCCTCGAGTGCCGGCATGATCGAGGAGACCTCCTCCACGTCGAACATGCGCTTGGGCGTCACGTCCCCGCTGTACAGAAGCTTGCCGCGCGAGTCCTCCACCTTCTTCACGATGTGCGCATTCACGCGCTCTCCGCCGTTGGCAATCGTCGAATACGCGGTCGCCAGGTCGATGTTGTGCGGAGAGGCCGACCCCAGGACGTTGAGAAGCTCGTCGTTCAGGCCCAGGGTGTCCTCGGGAATACCGGCATCGACGGCAGCCTCGAGGGTCCTCTGCGGACCCACATCCAGGTTCAGCGCGACGTACGCCGTGTTCATCGAGTACTCGGTGGCACGCACGAGCGTCACGTTCCCAAACGAGTAGCCGCCGTCGTTGGAGACCGGCACGCTCATGCCCGGGAAGTACTGCGGAGACTTACCCGAGTACGTGTCGTAGACCGATCCATCCAGGCGAGCGTTGGCCAGCAGCGCAAAGGGCTTGAACGCCGATCCGGCCATCGCGATGTCCTGAGTGACGGCGTTCTGCTGGCGCGCCAGGTAGTCGGCGCCCGCGTACTCCGCAAGGATCTCGCCGGTGGCCGGATCCAGGGACGACAGGGCGACGTGCTGGTGGGTCGGATCCCATCCGCGCACCTCGTTCATGCCCTCGGCGGCGGCAACGGCCTGCTCCTGGTGCTCCTTGACGATCGTGGAGGTGATGCGCAGGCCACCCTGGCTGATCTTATCCTCATCGAACTGGCCGGACTTGATCAGCTCCGACCTCACCTGGGCCATCAGGTAGCCGTTCGTGCCGGTCATGGATTCCCTGTTGAGGGTCTCCGGGTCGATCGTCTCGGGGAACACCGCCGCATTCGCCTCGGCCTGCGAGATCCAGCCGTCCTCCACCATCAGGCCCAGGACCCTCTCCCACCGCTCTTTCGCCTTCTCGGGGCTGATAGCGGGATCCCATGCCGACGGCGCGGGGATGATGCCCGCGATCATCGCGGCCTCAGACAGGGTCAGGTCCTTCGCCGGATGCCCGAAATACGCATGGGCGGCCGCGTCGATTCCATAAGCGCCGCGCCCGAAGTAAATGGTGTTCATGTAGGCGCCGATGACCTCGTCCTTGGACTTCTCTCGGTTGATCTTGATCGCCAGGACGGCTTCCTTGAGCTTGCCGCTATACGACGTGGTTTCACCGATGTAATAGCGCTCGACATACTGCTGGGTGAGCGTTGAGCCACCCTGGCGCGCGCCGCCCCGCAGGTTGTTGATGAGGGCGCGGGCGATACCCTTCAGGTTCACGCCCGAGTTCGTGTAGAACGTGCGGTCCTCGGAAGCGACGATCGCCTTGGAGACGTAGTCGGGCAGCGTCGACGTGTCGATAATCTGGCGGTTGATGTCGCCCAGGGTCCCGATCTCCGTCGTGCCGTCCGCGTAGTACACCGTGGTCTTCTGAGCCAGAGCCAGGTCGTCGGGGGCCGGCACGGCCAGGGTGTTGTAGAGGTACAGGAAGACACCCATACCGGCGATGAAGGCACCCAGAATGAGGGTGAGGATCGTGAAGCCAATGCGCTTGGGCCAGCGCCTCTTCTTCTTTGCGGGCCCCTTCTTGGCATCGGACGGGGCGGCCGCGGCCTTCCTGGATGCGCGCGACCCCGGAGCGGAGCGCACCGAACGCCGCTTGGGCAGGTGGCCCTGCCCCGACGCGCCTGATCCTTCCGACCCGACGATGTCGTTCCAGTCCGTATGTCCGTTGTGAGTCGCCACGTGTTCGCCCTTTCAGCGGATAAGGTTGTACCCCTAGCGTAACCGTGTTTGCGGGAAGATCCCCAAAGTATGTGCTGCGACACAGGGAGTGGGTGCGCAGCCGCTCGCCCACCCCCCGTGCGATGTCCCGCGCGTCCCGACGCTCAGGACCACTGCTCCTCGGGGCGGCCAGGCTCGGCCCATCGCGTGTGGAAGACACCTTCCCTGTCGATGCGGCGGTACGTGTGGGAGCCGAAGAAGTCCCGCTGACCCTGGATGAGGGCCGCCGGAAGGCGCGTCGCGCGAATCTGATCGAAGTACGCCAGCGAGGACGCGAACACCGGAATCGGGACTCCGGCCAGCGCGGCCTGGGAGACGATGCGACGCAGCGCGGGCGTGCACTCCTGGAAGCGGGTCGCGAAAGGCTCGGCGGCCAGCAGGAGCGGCAGGGAGGGATCGGCCTCGTAGGCGCGCGTGATGTCATCAAGGAAGGCCGCGCGGATGATGCAGCCGGCGCGCCAGATGCGGGCCAAGGCCCCCTTGTCGATGTCCCAGCCGTACTCGGCCGCCCCCGCCTCGATCTCGTCGAAGCCCTGCGAGTAGGCGACGATCTTGGAGGCGAAGAGGGCGCGTCGCACGTCCTCCACGAACGCGGCCCGGGCCTCGTCCGTCTCGATGACGAGGGGCGTGGCGTTGCCGGCGAGCTTCTGCCCGGCCGCACGCTGAGCGGGTTCACAGGAGGCGCCGCGCGCGAACGTCGCCTCGCCGATCGCGGTCACGGGGACCGCCAGATCCAGGGCGGTCTGAACCGTCCACTTGCCGGTCCCCTTCTGCGAGGCCGCGTCGACGATGAGATCGACGAGGGGCACCCCCGTGGACGCGTCCACCTGGCGTAGGACCTCGGCCGTGATCTCGATGAGGTAGGAGTTGAGCTCGCCCTCGTTCCAGGCCGCGAAAATATCCGCGATCTGGGCGGGAGTGGCCCCCAGGCCCTCGCGCAGGAGGGTGTACGCCTCGGCGATCACCTGCATGTCGGCGTACTCGATGCCGTTGTGGACCATCTTGACGAAGTGGCCCGCGCCGTTGGCCCCGATGTACGTGCAGCAGGGGACGCCGTCGTAGGTGGCGGAGATCGCCTCGAACATGGGGCCGAGGCGTTCGTAGGAGGCCCGGGTCCCTCCCGGCATGATGGACGGCCCCCACAGGGCGCCCTCCTCGCCGCCGGAGACGCCTGCGCCCACGAAGTGCAGGCCGCGCTCGGCCGCCCACTTCTCGCGGCGGATCGTGTCGGCGAACAGCGAGTTGCCGCAGTCGACGATGATGTCGCCCTCGTCCATGAGCGCGGCGAGCTGTTCCGTGACGGCATCCGTCGCGGGACCCGCCTGCACCATGATGATGGCCACGCGGGGTGCGCGCAAGGATGCGACGAAGTCCTCCAGGGTCGAGGAGGGAACGAAGGTCGCCTCCTCGCCGTGCTCGGCCATGAGCTTGTCGGTGCGGGCGGGGGTGCGGTTGAAGACGGCTGTCGCGTAGCCGTTGCGGGCCAGGTTGCGCGCCAGGTTCGCTCCCATCACGCCCAGTCCGTACACGCCGATGTCGGCCGACGCCTTCTCGGGGGTAAACGTGCTCATCGGGAGAGCCTCCTTAGGATTCGTTTGGTTGTCACCAGCCTACGGCGGGGCACCGAGGGGTGCACCGCGCGCAGGCGTGAGGATGGTCGCGCGAATGCGCCGCGAGCGGCCCCTACTGGGCCTCGCGCGCGGCCTTCGCCGCCGCCTTGCGCGCCTTCTTCTGCGCGACCTTCTCCTCCCAGCGAGCCTGCTGCGCCTGGTACTCCTCGGCCAGCGCGCGCACGTCCTCCGACGCCCACCAGTGGAGCAGGGCCTCGCGCGCGTCCTCCTCGCCGAGGGGGCCGCGCTCCATGCGTAGCTCCAGCAGGTAGTCGCGGGCGATCTTGACGGCGCGGGAGGGCCGCAGGCCCAGGATCTCCATGATCTGGTCACCGTCGAGGTCGGGGCGGATCGCGTCCAGCTCCTCCTGCTCGCGCAGGGCAGCGATGCGCGCCTCGAGGTCGTCGTAGGCCGCGGACAGGTAGGCGGCCTTGCGGCGGTTACGCGTCGTGCAGTCGGCGCGCGTGAGGCGATGCAGCCTCTCCAAAAGGTCTCCAGCGTCCGCGACGTAGCGCCGCACGGCGGAGTCCGACCAGGCGGCCTCCCCGTAGCCGTGGAAGCGCAGGTGAAGGGCGACCAACGTCGAGACGGCCTCGATGGTCGCCTTGTCGAAGTGCAGGGCCTTCATCCGCTTGCGGGTCATCTTCGCGCCGACGATCTCGTGGTGGTGGAAGGACACCGACCCGTTGGCTTCGAAGCGACGGGTGGCGGGCTTGCCGACGTCGTGCATGAGGGCCGCGAAACGCAGAACGAAGTCCGGGGCGGGGACAGGCCCGTCGGGTCCGGTCTCTAAGTCGATGGCCTGTTCGACGACGGTGAGCGTGTGCTCGTAGACGTCCTTGTGGCGCTTGTGTTCGTCAACCGTGGACACGAGGGCGGCAACCTCGGGCAGGACGATGTCTGCGACGCCCGTGTGGACCATTAGCTCGATGCCGCGACGCGGGTAGGGCGAGATGATGAGGCGTTCGAGCTCGGCGCGGATGCGCTCCGCCGAGACGATCTCCAGGCGCGAGGCCATGGTCTCCATGGCGTTCATGACGTCTTCGTCGACGTCGAGGCCCAGCTGTGCGCTGAACCTGGCCGCCCGCATGATGCGCAGGGGGTCGTCGTCGAAGGACTGCTCGGCAGACACGGGGGTACGCAGGTTTCCGGCGGCCAGGTCGGTCAGGCCGGCGCAGGGGTCGACGAGCGCCATCTGCGGCAGGCGCATCGCCATGGCGTTGACCGTAAAGTCTCGGCGCGTCAGGTCGCCCTCGAGCGTGTCGCCGAAGGTGACCTCGGGCTTACGCGAGCCAATCTCATACTCGTCGGTACGGTAGGTCGTCACCTCGACGACAACGTCCCCTCGCCGCCCGCCGATCGTGCCGAACTCCTTGCCGATGTCCCAGGTGGCGTTGCCCCACCGGGACAGCAGCTCCTCGGTGCGCTCCGGGCGCGCGGAGGTCGCCATGTCGAAGTCGTGGGGCGTCACCCCCAGGAATGCGTCGCGCACAGGCCCCCCGACGAGCGCCAGCTCCTCCCCGGCGTCGCGAAAAATCGTGCCGAGTTCCATAATCGCGGGCGGGAGCGCGGCGAAGGTCCTCGTGGCGTTCGCCATGAGGGTAGGAATGTCCGTTGTTTCGCCGTTTTGCGTGCTCACGGTGCCGTTTCTGGGGGAGGCTGACTGAGTACTCATCGCTCCTAAGCATGCCAGGAAAGCCCCCTGGTCGACTACCGGGGGCCACCCAACGGCTACAGTGGAGTCATGCCTGCACGTTCAGTTGACCGCCGAGCCGGGGTGCCCAGACCCCCGCGTCGGTCCGCTTCTGTGCGCGTAGGCCGCTCCCACCTGCCGATTTCCGCCGAAACCAGCGCGGGTGGCATTGTCGTTGACGTACGTGACGGAATTCCCTATGCCGCGTTGATCGCCCGGCGCAACCGGGCGGGCCGCGTCGAGTGGTGCCTGCCCAAGGGCCACCTGGAGGGTTCGGAGACCCCGCAGCAGGCGGCGCTGCGCGAGGTCGCCGAAGAGACCGGCATTCACGGTCGCATCATCCGCCACCTTGCCTCGATCGACTACTGGTTTTCTGGCAACGATCGCCGCGTTCACAAGGTCGTTCACCACTACCTCATGGGCTATGAGTCGGGGACCATCTGCGTCGACGGCGATCCGGATCACGAGGCCGAGGAGGCCGCGTGGGTCCCCCTGAGGGACGTGTCACGCCAGCTGGCCTACCCCAACGAGCGCCGCATCGTGCGCATCGCCTTGGACCTGCTGTATCGGGATGGCCGTGACTAGGCGGGCGGCATGGCTTGCCGCCCTGTGCGCGGTCGTTGCCCTTCCCTTCGGTCTCGGTATCGACGAGGCCGGGGCCGCCCCGGTGCCCGCTTCGGCGTCGGGGTCGAGCGAGTCACGTCCGGCCGTCATGGGCCCGGCGTCCACGGAGTCGGGACTATCCGTTTCGATCGACTCTCTCTCTCCGAGAATCATCACGAACGAGAGCGAGCTAGTCGTCTCCGGCACCGTACGCAACGCGTCCCCAACGACGCTCGCGTCCGTGTCCCTCGAGGTCTTTGTGACCAACGAGACGCCCATCTCCGTCGCCGCGCTGACGACCGCGCTGACCGAGGATGAACCCGACGCCACGCACGCGGCCTCGACATCGCTGTCCAACGTGGCCAGGGGCGCCACCGTCGCCTTCGAGATCCGCATACCCACCTCCGCGCTGCCGCTGACCGACACCGAGGAGTGGGGGCCTCGAGTGACCACCGTGACCGCCACCTCCGGCGAGTACTCGGGCAAGGACCGTTCCATCATCGTGTGGGATTCGGGGACGCAAGTCTCCGCGTCACGCATCACCACGCTCGTCCCGTGGACGTCGGCCAGCGCCTCTCAGGACCAAGCCGAGCGCTCGGCGGTGCTCACTCTTGCCGCAACCGCGGGCGTGACTCTTGCCGTCGATCCGCTCCTGATTCCGCGCGGCCCGCAGCCCACGGCCTCGCCGAGCCCGTCTCCCGCGCCCGAGCCGGGCCAGTCTGGCCAATCGGGGGACGACACGCAGTCCGACTCGCCGACGGCCTCGCCGAGCGCCACGCCCTCCCCCACGCCGACGCCCGCGCCCACCGCGACGGATCCAGCGGTACGCTCACGCGACCTCCAGTCGGAGGCCTTCGTGTCGGCCTTCATGTCGGCCGCGACGGAGGTCGTCGCCTTGCCCGAGGGCGACGCCGACCTCGGCGCCCTCGCCCTGTCGAGCAACTCCGACTTCTGGGCGCGCGCAACTCACTCGATCGGAAGCTTCCCCGCGACGCCTCGCGAGGCCGGCTGGGTGGCCCCCACGCCCTCCGCTTCCGCCCCCACGCCCTCCGCTTCCGCCCCCACGCCCTCCGCTTCCACCACCCCATCGCCCGACTCGCCGTCGCCGAGTGCGAGCCCCGCCCCTGCGGGGAGCGGTCAGAGCGGAGCAACGACGACGACACCCGACGAAGGGCCGACGATTCTGCGCGACGTTGCCTGGCCGGCGGACGCCACCTTCGGCACCGCGCTGCTGGCCAACTTCGCCTCCCCCGACCAGCTGACGATCGCCCCCGCCTCGGCCCTCGCTCCGGCCGACGAAGTTCCCTTCACCTCCTTCGCGCGCGTCAATGTCGATCCGTCAAGTGGCGAAACAACGACGGACGGCACGGGGGCACGGGTCCTCGCCCAGCAGGGGGACATCGCGTCTATCCTGTCCTGGAACGCCACGGGAGGCGACGAACTGGACGCCGAGCAGGCCCTCACCGCCATCACGGCGATCATCGCACGCGAGCGGCCCTCCTCCTCGCGCACTGTCTTCGCGGCCGCCGCCCGGGGCACCGCCGTCAACGAGCGACTGACCCACCGCGTCAACGCGCTCTTCTCCCCGCGCTGGGTGAGCGCTCTGTCCTTCACCGACATGGCATCGAGCGAACCCACCGACGTTGAGCGCGTGACCGTCACGGCGGGCACCCTCGAAGCCGACACGTCCACCGCCATCGACGCGATGGCCTCCTCTCTCGAGCGGCTCGCCCCCCTTGCACGCGCAACCGACGACCCCGATGCCGTCTACGACTCCGTCACGCCGCAGCTCCTGCCGTCCCTGTCGGCCGAGCTCTCCGCCTCCAAGCAGCTGGAAGCGGCTACGGCCTTGACCTCCCAGGTCACGAATCTGCTGTCTTCTGTCACCGTCGAACCCTCCTCGGCCGTCAACCTCATCAACAAGTCGGCCAACTTCCCCGTGCTGGTGCGCAACAAGCTTCCCTGGCCGATCCGCGTCGACGTCACGTTGATCCCCGACGACCCGAGGCTTCGCGCGACGCCGGCCCTCTCCCAGGTTCTCGCCGCCCGAGGCGCCACCACGGTCGAAGTTCCCGTCGGAGCGATCGGCAGTGGCGACATCAAGGTGACCTACAAGGTCACCACACCCGACAACGTCGTCCTTGACGACTCCCAAACCGTCACCGTTCGCATGCGAGCCGGCTGGGAGGATGCGATCACAGCGGTCATCGCCTCGCTCTTCGGCCTTCTCTTCCTCGCGGGAATCACGCGTTCTCTGCGCAACAGGGCGGCGAGGAGGGCGCAGGCGCGGAGCGCCGAGAGCGCACCAACGGCCACGGCCAACGAATCAGCGACCGCCACGGACAAGGAGACACCATGAGCTCGAACACGCCTCGTCGATCGATCCTGAGGGCGTCGGCGCTCATGGCATCGGGCACCATGGTGTCACGCATCCTCGGCTTCGTGCGCAACGCCATGCTCATCGCGGCGGTGGGAGCCACCGCCGGCGGCGTGGGCGCCGCCTTCCAGACCGCCAACACCCTGCCCAACACCGTCTTCAATCTCCTCGCCTCGGGTATCTTCGACGCGGTCCTGGTCCCCCAGATTGTGGGGGCCATCAAGCGTCGCAATGATGGCGACACCTACGTCAATCGCCTGCTGACGCTGGCCGGAACGGTCCTGTTCCTCGTGACCTTCGTGACGATGGTGCTCGCACCCGTTCTGGTCATGATCACAGCGGCGGGATACACCGACGACATCCGTCATCTGGCGATCCTCTTCGCCCTCCTGTGCCTGCCTCAGCTCTTCTTCTACGGGTTGTACAACCTGCTGGGCGAGCTTCTCAACGCCCGGGAGATCTTTGGTCCCTACATGTGGGCACCGGTCGTCAACAACGTCGTGGGCATCGCCGGACTCGGGGTGTTTCTCGCGATCTGGGGAGGAGCCCCGGCGGGTGGCATCCCCGCCGCCGACGTGACGGGCGCGCAGTTCTGGGTCCTCGCCGGTTCGGCGACGCTGGGCGTCATCTGTCAGGCGCTGTGCCTGCTGTGGCCGATGAGGCGCGCGGGCGTGTCTTTCACGCCGGACTTCCACTTCCGCGGCACCTCCTTCGGGTCAATGCCGAAGGTCGCGGGCTGGACGTTCGCCACGCTCGGCGTCTCTCAGGTCGGCGTCCTGTCAACGAACAACCTGGCCGCCATGGCGGACGGCTTCATCGGCCGCAACGGTGCCCAGGGGGGAGTCGTGGGCATCCTCGCCTACTCGACCGCGTTCATGATCTTCATGGTTCCCCAGTCCCTCATCACGGTCTCGCTGACGACGGCGATCTTCACCCGCATGGCCGGTGCCGTCGCCGACGGGGACGACCGCGCGGTGGCCGACAGCTACCACCTGGGCGTGCGCACGATCACCTCCCTGACGCTCGTGGCGGCCGCCATTTTGATGGCCGGTTCGGTGCCGATGATGGAGATCGCAATGGCCGCCAAGGGCGGCGATCCCCAGGCGGTCACGGCCTACGCCCTCGTCCTCGCCTCCCTCATGCCGGGCGTCGCGTCGACCGGCATGGTTCTCATGAGCCAGCGCGTCTTCTTCGCCTACGAGGACGTCAAGCCCGTGTTCCTCATGGGCATCGGGCCAACGATCATCCAGGTCATCGTCGGCTGGTCGCTCTTCGCCCTGACCGGTGAGCGCTGGTGGGTCGTTGCCGCCGCGCTCGGCGAGACCGCCTGCCGACTCACCCAGGGCGTCATCGCCGTCGTGTGGGTCTCGCGCGAGAACCGCTTTGTTGACCGCGCGGGACTTCTGCGCTCCTACGCTTCCTATGTGGGTGCGGCCGTGGCCGCCGGGATCGTCGGCTTCGCTGCGCTGTGGCTTCTCGGGGTTCACACCGGTGTCGACTCGACACTGGCACGCATGATTCTCGCAGCAATCAAGCTCGCCGTTGTTTCGCTCGTCACCGGCCTCGTGTACCTGCTCGTCCTGCGGTTCGCCGCCCCGCGCGAGTCCGCGACGATGATGCGTCCCCTCCTGGCGCGCCTGCGCGTGCCAGCCGCTGTGGTGAACATCCTGACAGCCTCTTGCGCGCCAGCCCAGGACGCAACTGCGATAATGGCGGCACACACACCCAAGGAGA
This sequence comes from Schaalia odontolytica, assembly GCF_024584435.1. Classification (GTDB taxonomy): domain Bacteria; phylum Actinomycetota; class Actinomycetes; order Actinomycetales; family Actinomycetaceae; genus Pauljensenia. The sequence goes on along the minus strand of NZ_CP102197.1, from coordinate 1,921,996 downwards.
CGGAGGAAACAATGGCCCCCGCGCCCGAACGTACCGGCGAGGAGAAGGACCTGCCCTCCTTCGACGAGGTGCTCTCCGCTCAACCCATTCCGCAGCCGTCACCGTCGGAGGCCTCGACGGGTGGGGCATCTGCGCATACTCCCCCGATCCCGGCTCCCGACGAGCCATTCGCTTCCGACGCGCGCGAGGAAGGCGCGGGCGCGCAGATCCCCGCCTCGCTCGCCGAGTACGGCATCGAGCCCATCGAGGCCTCGTCGGACGAAGCGCTCGTTCACGCGACGGCCTTCCCCATCGCTCCCCCTCCGACGCAGCCCGCGGCCAGCGGATACGAGCGCGGCGGCGAGGTCAATCCCGAGGACTATCCTCACCCGACTCCCCGGGAGGACGCCCCCTCGACCCACCAGATCCCGCGCGTGCGTCCGCTGCGCGAGGCTCCCATTCCCGCCCCGCCCAGCGATGGGCCGACCGAGGTCATGGCTCCCGTCGCCCCCGCTGCCAGCGCCGCGGCGGCCACCTCTCCGGAGCCACACCAGGCTCCCTCGACCGGTGCGTCACAGCTCATTGACCCGACGCGACCCGCACTCATTTTCGGTGTCGTCCTGTTCCTGATCGGCGCGATCTGGGGTCCGTGGATGGCCACGCGCCCGGTCACCGACCTGGATCTCACCCAGTCGCTTCTCGCGGGCACCTCCACGCAGCAGTCCGACGACGAACCGGCTCCCAACCTGACGACGACCCCTCCGCCGGAGGCGACCGTCACGCCGGTGATCTCCTCGGTTCAGGTCCTGTCGTGGAACAACGACGACGGCGATCACCCGGATCGGGCCATCAACATGATCGACGCCAACCCGTCGACGTCGTGGAGTTCGCGCTGGTTCGACATGAATCAGTTCCGTGACGAGACCGCGGTGACGATTGTCGTGAAGCTACAGAAGAAGGCGACCGTGTCGTCGGTGACCCTCACCATGGACCCGGCCACGTCCGGCGGCGAGATCGTGGTGCGCAACGTCACGGACCCGTCCAACCCTCGCGGCGGAACAGAAGTGGCGACGTCCGCGTTGTCCCCAACGACGACGATCAAGCTGCCCACGCCGATCGAGACTGACTCGATCGCCCTGCAGTTCCGTTCGATGCCCAAGGGCCAGGACGGGCGCAACTGGGCGTGGATCTCCGAGCTTACAGTTGAGTAACCCTGAAGGAGGGTACGCATGTCTTTTGTGACGATTCCCGGCCTGGTGACGGCCGAGAGCGCCGATTCCACCGCCGAGGCCGCCGCGGTTGAGGTCCCGTCTACCGAGGTTCCCGAGGGCGCGACCGTCCACGAGGTCGTCATCGTCGGGTCGGGTCCCGCCGGTTACACGGCGGCCGTCTACACGGCGCGCGCGGGCCTGGCCCCTCTCGTCTTGGCCGGTCAGCTGGCAGCCGGTGGCGCCCTGATGAACACCACGGAGGTCGAGAACTTCCCGGGCTTCCCCGAGGGCATTCAGGGACCGGAGCTCATGGACAACATGCGTGCGCAGGCGGAGAGGTTCGGGGCCGACATTCGGTACGAGGACGTTCTCGCCGTCAATCTGGAGGGCCCCGTCAAGGCGGTGGCCACCGAGGACGAGGTCTTCTACGCTCGTGCGGTCATCCTGGCGACCGGCTCGGAGTACCGCCACATGAACGTCCCCGGCGAGGAGGAGTTCTCCGGGCGCGGGGTTTCGTACTGCGCGACCTGCGACGGTTTCTTCTTCAAGGACCGGCGACTGGCCGTCATCGGAGGCGGAGACTCGGCGATGGAGGAGGCCACGTTCCTCACGAACTTCGCCTCCGAGGTCGTCGTGGTGCACCGCCGCGATGAGCTGCGTGCCTCCCGCGTCATGGCCGAACGCGCGCTGAATAACCCGAAGATTTCCTTCGAATGGAACGCAACCGTGGCCGAGGTGCTGGGCGAGGAGTCCGTGACGGGCCTGCGGCTGGCTTCGACCGTCGACGGTTCGACGCGCGAGATCGACGTGGATGGCGTGTTTGTGGCTATCGGCCATCTGCCGCGCACGGCCTTCCTGGGCGGCCAGGTGGCCCTCGACGAGGCCGGCTACATCACGGTCGACGAGCCGTCGACACGCACGTCGGTTGAGGGTGTCTTCGCCTGCGGTGACGCCGTGGACCACACGTATCGTCAGGCCATCACGGCAGCCGGCTCGGGGTGTCGCGCGGCTCTGGACGCCGAACGCTGGCTCGCCTCCGTGGGCGACCGGGCGTGAGCTCCTCCCCCGCTGCCCCCGGCGCTGCGAGCGCTGGCGCGCCCCGGCCTCGTACCTGCCCGTGCGGCTCTGGCCTGCACCTGTCGCAGTGCTGCGGACCCTATCTGGATGGCGAGGCCGCCCCTACCGCCGAGGCACTCATGCGTTCGCGCTACACGGCGTTTGCCCTGCGGGACGAAGACTACCTGTTTCGCACGTGGCATCCGCGCACTCGGCCCGCCCCGCCCTATTGGGTGGAGGGCACGCAGTGGACGGGATTGCGCATCCTCGGGGCCGAGGCCGGAGGGATCGACGACGAGGAGGGAACCGTCACGTTCGTGGCCTCCTGGAGGGACCAGCGTACGGGCGAAACCGGCAGCATGCGGGAGCGATCACGGTTTAGCCGTCGCGCGGGCAGGTGGATGTACGAGCACGGCGCGAACGACTGACACTACGGTAGGCTTTTCCTTATGATTGCTCGTCGTTTCTTGTCACCCTCCGCCATTGCCGGGGCCGTCATCGTCGTGGCGGTTGCCGTCTTCGGCGGGTTCTTGCACGGCCCCCTTCCCGTCGATACGGCCGTGTGGTCGGACTTCATCGATGCCCGCACCCCCGCGATGAACTCGATCATGGCGGGCGTGTCGTGGGCGTTTGATCCCAAGCGCGCGGTTGTGCTGGCGCTCGTGATTGCGTTAGTCGTGTGGTGGCTCGTGAAGAAGGTCATGCACGCCCTGTACATCCTGTGCTCGGTGGCCCTGTCGGGCGTGAATGGCTACATCATCAAGCACATCGACGGGCGTGCGCGCCCCGATCAGTCGTTCTGGCTCATTTCGGAAGACTCCTACTCGTTTCCGTCGGGTCACGCAACCGCCGTCACCGCGCTTGTCATCTCGCTGGTCCTGGTGTTGACGATGACGCGCTTCGGGCGCCGTATCCGCCACCTGCTGTGGGTCGCCGCGATCGCTATCATCGCGTTCATTGCGGTGACGCGCCTCTACTTGGGCGTGCACTGGGTGACAGACGTGCTCGGAGGCTTCGGAGTGGGCCTGGGTTCCTCCATGATCCTTGCTCCCTTCATGCTGGGGCGGTCGGCCTTGAGAACGGCCCGTTAGCGCCCCGTGCATCGGTGTGAGGGTGCCCGGAGCCGGTTGGCTCCGGGCGCCTCTCTCTGTCCCCGCGCGGGCGGCAGGGGGCGCCGCGCTGCGGTCGTCGCACCCTCGAGTGTCGGTGGCTCTGTGCCGCACTGTCGGGTCAGTTTCCGTTTCTCTGACCGACCTTCTGGATGGCAGCCGACACAGTTTATTCACAACTGTGGACAAGATTGTGTACAAATGCCGCGGTGTAGGCTCTTCTCCCTCGATCCTGTACGCGCGCCCAGCATCGCGCACGGGTGACCCACAGTGACCGGTCGGTTGGTCATTCGTCGGCTCTTGACACTCACGTCGATATGCGTATAGTTATGTACATGCCTACTCGTAACGTGTACGTATCAGACAGCGACGTGAGCCTCTTTTCTGAGGCGGGAACAATCGCGGGAAGCCTCTCGGCTGCAATCGTTGAGGCTCTTCGCGACTATGTGAACAAGCATCGCCGCCTCACCGATGGCTTTCAGGAGATTGAACTCAAGCTGTCGACGGATGGCGTGGATCGCCGCGTCACGTTCGCTGGTCGACGCGTGGTGCGCCTGAGGCGACCCGATCCCGAGGGGACGCGCATCGACACCGTCTACCTCACAGCGAAAGGCCAGCTGGCGGTGGCGACGAAGGTTCACAGAACGCTGCCGGAATGGTCCAACCAGGAGGATATGTGGTCCGACCCCAAGACGTGGAGTCGCGACTTCTGGGTTGTCGGAGACAGGACCCTGAGCGTCTATCCCGACGTTGAGGACCTCTCGCAGGCGGATTCCGTCCTCGCCCAGCGAGTGGAAGCCGCCCTGACAACCTCTGCCGTTGAGGTGCTGGACATCTGACCGCTCGGGCGCGGCCGTCCCGTGGGCGCACCGCGATCCTGGTCGCCGTCACGCCGGTGCCCACCAACTCAGCGGCCAGCCCGTCAGTGAAACCCAGAGCTGCGAACTTAGCTGTGGAGTATGGCAGGAGATGAGGCGGGCTCACGACGCCGCCCACGGAGGCGACCACGCCGATGTGTCCACGACGCCGCTCCCGCATCGACGGAAGAACGCTCCACGCCACGTTGATGGGCCCCTTGGCCATGATGTCGAGCGCTTGATCGAAGTGCTCCAATTCTACGTCTGCGGCAGGCCCCACCTGAATGATGCCGGCCACGTGAATCGCCACCTCGATGGGGCCATAGCCATTCGAAATCTCGTTGACCACGCGCTGCACGCCCTTGCGGTCAGTGACGTCCATGACATGGATGGATACACGTTCCTTGAACTCGGACGCTGCACGCTGTAGCGCAGCCTCGTCACGAGCGCACAAGGCGACGTGATGGCCACGTCGATGAAGCTGCCGAGCAATCTCCAGTCCGAGGCCACGCGAACCGCCAGCAACAAGCGCAACGGGTACGACGGTCATCAGGGGTCCCCTCTCTGTTGTGCTATGAAAGTCAGGACGATCCTCATGGTGCCATCATCAAGACCGAAGTTGATCCAAGCTACCACACCTGTGTCTCGGGAGCGCACCTTGCGACTCAACCTCGCCGCACGATTGCTGCGACGGCCTGGATGGCCGCGGTCGGAACTCCGCCGCCCATTGAGTACATCGGAAACCAGACCACCTTGGCCACCGCCATGGCGCGAGCGATGTCCTCGTCCGACTCAGCGCCGCCCTCGACCACCTCAACGCGCTGCTGTACAGAGGACTCCGGCTTCGACGCGTCGCGGACCAGCACCCGCATTGACCAGCCCTCGTCCAGCAGGCGCTCCATCACCAGAGGGCCAACGGATCTTGTGGCACCAGTCGCCTGTCAAGTACGATTACCAACGACGATTAAGTGCATGAACACAACACTCTGCGCCCGGGTTTGGGTGGACCTCTTCCTTGATCGAGAGCAGCAGCCGATGACCCTCCCACCCCTCGCCAACAAGATCGCCGGCCAACTCTTACACTGAACCCTCTCAAGGACCATCGATGACCACACTGATCTGGCTTCGCGACGACCTCCGTCTGGCTGACCACCCCGCCCTGACGGCCGCCTGCACGGGAGCACATGGACCCGTGGTCGCACTGTGGATCCACGAAACCCGCAGGACCGATGAAGACAACAATCGGCACGGCCCGCGCCCGCTCGGTGCGGCCACCCGGTGGTGGTACCACCGCAGCCTGCAACAGCTGGCACCGCGGCTTGCCGACCTGGGCATTCCACTCATCTTCGCCCGAGGTGATGCCGCAAAGATCATGCGCCGAGTCGTGGACACCTTACAACCTACCTTCGTGCACTGGACACGACGCTACGCCCCGGCAGCCTGCCGATTGGACGCCGCCATCAAGCAAGAGTTGAAATCCCGCACCGAAGTACACAGCCATCCCGGCAGCCTGCTCGCCGAACCCTGGCTGATGAGGACGGCCAGCGGCTCCCACTACCAAGTCTTCACACCCTTCAGCCACGCCGTAGCCGACCTGCCCCTCACTCCCCTCCTGCCCGAGCCCTCACCTGTCGACGAGCCAGACGGTGCGGCCACAGCCCTCGCCACGCTGCGGGAGGACGGTGTCCTGCACAACTTAGAGGATATTGGGTTGCTTGACGATGGCCCCGCCTGGTGGGAAGACACCCTCGCACAGCACTGGGAGCCCGGTGAATTGGCAGCCCGGCAGCAACTGGACGCCATCGACGGCTGGTTGCCCGGCTATGCCAAACGCCGTGACCTGCCCGGGGAGGAAACATCCACCAGCAGAATCTCTCCGAGGCTGCGGTGCGGGGAATTATCGCCGCGCCAAGCCTTGGCCGCAGCCCGTAGCAGCACGGCCGCGGGCGAGGATATCGCCGCTTGGACCAGGCAACTCTACTGGCGCGAGTTCTGCTGGCACCTGCTCCACCACCGCGAACATCTAGAGGACACCCCCATGCGTCCAGCCTTCGAGGAGTTCCCCTATCATCCCGACGACCACCTGGTGCGGGCCTGGCAACACGGCCGCACCGGCATCGACCTCGTCGACGGCGGAATGTGGCAACTGTGGCAGACAGGCTGGATGCATAACCGGGTGCGCATGGTCGCTGCATCGCTGTTCACCAAGAACATGCTCCAGCCATGGCAGGACGGCGAGCAGTGGTTCTGGGAGACTCTCGTGGACGCAGACGAGGCCAACAATCCTGTCTCTTGGCAGTGGGTGGCCGGCAGCGGAGCGGACGCTGCGCCCTACTTCCGCATCTTCAACCCTGAGCTCCAGCGCACCCGCTTCGACCCGCACAGCAGCTATGTCAAGCGCTGGATCCCGGAGGGACTCGCTCGGCCTGTCGTGCCCGTCGTCGACCTGGCCGAGTCGCGACGCGAGGCTCTCGCCGCTTACGAGCAAGTACGTGCGGCTTCCGCAGCTCATGCCAGGCCTCAACGTGGTTGAGGTCTACACGGTTCGTTGTGGAGTTCGAACAGGCCCGGCCACCCACAGAGATCAGCCGTCTGACGTGCTTTGAGAATGTCCAGCGCCTCGTCGCATCAGCAGAATCCCTGACCGAAGCGGCCAACACAGCGACTATGCCGATGCCAGAGCCCACCTCACCAACGCCCCTGCCTGGGCCGACGACAGCAAAAAGGCCCGAACCGAAACCATCCAAGATGGCAAGGGTTCGAGCCTTATTAGTAGAGTGGAGCTAACGGGACTCGAACCCGTAACCCCCTGCTTGCAAAGCAGGTGCGCTACCAATTGCGCCATAGCCCCGTGGGAGTCCTAGTCCTCCACGGCGTCCGTCACGGACGTCCACAGGTCGGCGTTATCGGAGAGATCGACAAGAATCTGTCGGACGACGATGCCAACGGCCACGACGGATCCAACAGCCACGCAACAGGTGACCCATTTCTTCACGATGATCCTCCGCTTTCACTCGCCTGCGGATGGTGGGCCTAGGTGGGCTCGAACCACCGACCTCAGTCTTATCAGGACTGCGCTCTAACCTACTGAGCTATAGGCCCAACCGGCACCCTTGCGGGCACTCGGATATAGTACACAGCACAGAGGCATCCGGCAAAATCGAGCGCTGGTGACGTCCAACACGAGGACATCGGGGCGGTTCACGGACGAGGCGAAGGAGCGGCGTGGCAACGATCATCGACTATGTTCGAGGCGCGAGAACCCCGCTTGCCGGCGACCTGACGCCCGCTGACGCGCTCGCCCTGTGCTCGCTGATCTACACGGACTTTCACGCGCTCGCCGGTCCCAGATCTGCCACGGGATGCGTTCTTGGCGAGGTTGCCCGCGCCTCGTCGATTCCGGCGCTCTACCGCCACGCCCTGCCCACCCACGCCGACCGGCCACTCTTGGAGGCCGCGGGCACCAGCCCTCGTTTTCGCGAGGTGCGGGTGCGCGACGCCGTCACGCGGCTCGTGCCTCGGCCGCTTGCCCAGTTCGGGGCGGCGACGTTCGTTGACTCCTCCGGGTGCTGTTTCATCGCGTTCCGCGGAACGGATGCGACCTCCATCGGCGTTGCCGAGGACGCGCGCTTCGGGCTCGACTTTCCCACGGAGTCCCAGCGGTGGGCGGCGCGCTACCTCGCGTACGCGTCAAAGCGCGCCGAGGGCCCCGTCACCGTCATGGGGCACTCGAAGGGCGGCAACTTCGCGCTCTACGCCGCAGCCGTCGCCGCACCCGATGCGCTCGAGCGCGTTTACGCCTTTGATCCGGTGGGCTTTCCCGCCCGTGTCGCTCACTCAGGATTCTTCACCAGCCTCGAGGGGCGTGTGAGCACCTACGTCACCGCGGGTTCGTGGGTCAGTCCTCTCCTCCCCCTACCCGCTCCCGCGACGCTCGTGGACTCCTCGTGGCCGGGCCCACTCAGCCACAACCCTTACGCATGGGCCACGGAGGGCACGGCCCTGCGGCGCGATCGGCGCAGGCCTTCCCGGTCGGGTGCGGCGCTCGCAAGCCTGCTCGCCGCCATCTTGCGCGTGCGCCCATCGCGGATTGGTAGCAACTAACGAAACCGGCCCCGCTGGTGGCTCCCTAAAACCCACCTCCGCGCACGTTAACCCACCTCGTGGAGCGTGGGCGGCTGCGCCCAGCTTCCACTAGGTGGGTTTAGCTGCGCATCAGTGGGTTAAGGCCGCCAGCATCTGGGCCCTGCTGCCAGGAGTGAGGCGAGAACGCACACCATCACCGACACAGTTTTGCCCACAACGCAGACCACCTCGCCCACAACAGCCCATTTTCAGCGTTATTCACCCAATGGGTCCGCAGTCTGGCCGCCACGACGCCCCATGCCCCGCTCTCACCAGCACCGCTCGGGGGGAAGTGCGCCATTAGGCGTGCGACACGCCGGCGACACGCCGACAGTCAGCTCCTCATGCTGCACAACCCCCACTACCAACGACAAAGCAACCACCTGAGGAACCGGGGTGCCTGGCCGGGCATGAAGACGATGAGCCGACCCCTTCAGCACACCAGGTGCCGCCGGTGTGGAGGGCGCCGGAGGGTCCGGATGGCATGGGCGGGCTTCGAGATCAACCACTTTGAGCCTTTAGGCTCGCGTGTGGCGATCTCGCGGGCGGCCGGGCCCAACGGGGTCCGGATCACCGGCGGGACCACAAACAACGCGAGAACCATCGCCAGGCATAGCAAGAGGGGTCGGCGTGAGCCGACCCCTCGCGGAACCCTTCCTCACTCGTCCATGAGGGAGACCTTGATGCCACCCACCAGGGAGGCGACGACGTTGTAGAGCATCGCTCCGAGCGTCGAGAGAGCGGTGAGGAGCACGACGTTGATGACCGCGACGATGGTCGCGTAGGAGATGACTCGCGGGAGTCGCGCGTAGTCGAGGAATGCGGCGTAGCGCCCCGCACCGACGGTCTGCAAGAACTCTTCGAGCTGGCTGAAGACGTGCATGGCGTCCACCATGAGCCACAGCACGATCGTTGCGACAACCATCGCGATGCCCAGGGCGACCGACAGCAGGAAGGAGACCTTCATGACGGTCCACGCGTCAATGCGCGCAATCGCCAGGTCAACTCGGCGGGGAGCGTCGCTGCGGGCGCTCGAGACGTGGTCGCTCATGGGATTCCTTCCAGGTCGCACTTCCTATCTGCCAGGCTACCGCATCGCCCGGCCCCGGTGCTCAGTCCGGGCAGCATTGGAAGCTTGATCACGGGACGACACCGGTCTCGTCCCGTGATCACTCCTCACTCCTCGGAGTCTTCGGCGCCGTCGGAGGCGGCGCCACTCGTCTCCTCGCCGCCGGGCGCGCCCACCGCCTCGGGCGGCTCCGCTGCGGATGCATCATCCTCGTCCTCCTCGCCCGCGGAGTCGGAGTTTCGGGTGATCGCGATGATGCGATCCCCATCGTCCGGGCGAGCGAAGATGACGCCCATGGTGTTGCGGGCCGTGGGGCGCACGTCGGAGGCATTGACCTGGACGAGCTTGCCGGACTCCGTGATCACCATGACGTCCTCGTCGGGTCGCACGACGAGCGCGCCGACCAGGCCTCCGCGCTCGTCGACGAGCTTGCCGACGCGCACGCCGAGAGTGCCGCGCGACTTCGTCGGGTACTCCTCGACGGGGGTGCGCTTGGCATAGCCGGACTCCGTGACGATCAGGAGGTCCGTTCCCTCGTGGGGGACCTCCATGGACAGCAGCTCATCGTCGCCGCGGAACTTCATGCCGCGTACGCCGGAGGTCGAGCGTCCCATCGAGCGCAGCTGCTCGTCGGTTGCCGTGAAGCGAACCGCCTGGCCGTCGCGAGAGACCAGGATCAGGTCCTCGTCCGCCATGATGATCTGCGCGGAGACGAGCTCGTCGGCCTTTCCGTCTTCGTCCTCCCGAAGGTTGATGGCGATGATGCCGCCCGAACGAGGCGAGTTGTACAGGCTCAGCGGGGTCTTCTTGACGAGGCCGCGCTTGGTGGCCAGGACCAGGTAGTCGGCGTCCTCGTAGGTGCGGATCGCGAGGACCTGGGCGATGTGCTCGTCGGGCTGGAAGGCGAGCAGGTTGGCGACGTGCTGGCCCTTCGCGTCGCGGCCGCCCTCGGGAATCTCGTAGGCCTTCGCGCGGTAGACGCGTCCGAGGTTGGTGAAGAAGAGGAGCCAGTGGTGCGTGGTCGTGACGAAGAAGTGTTCGACCACGTCGTCGTCGCGCAGCTGAGTGCCGCGCACGCCCTTACCGCCGCGCTTTTGCGAGCGGTAATTGTCGGTGCGAGTCCGCTTAGCGAAGCCGTCGCGCGTGATCGTCACGACGACGTCTTCCTCGGGAATCAGGTCCTCCATCGACATCTCCCCATCGAAGGGCAGGATGCGCGTGCGGCGCTCGTCCCCAAACTTGTCGACGATTTCGGACAGCTCGGCGGAGATGATGGCGCGCTGGCGCTCGGGGGTGGCCAGGATGTCGTTGAGGTCGTCGACGCGGGCCTTGAGCTCGGCGTGCTCGTCCATGATCTTCTGGCGCTCGAGGGCGGCCAGGCGGCGCAGCTGGAGGGCCAGGATCGCGTCGGCCTGGACGGCATCCACGTCGAGAAGATCGATCAACCCGGCGCGCGCCTCGTCCACGGTGGGGGAGCGGCGGATGAGGGCGATGACCTCGTCGAGGGCGTCGAGGGCCTTTAGGTATCCTTCGAGGATGTGCAGGCGCTCGAGGGCCTTGCGCAGGCGGAAGCGCGTGCGGCGCACGATGACGTCGATCTGGTGGGTGATCCAGTGGCGGATGAACCCGTCGATGGACAGGGTGCGGGGAACGCCGTCGACGAGCGCGAGCATGTTCGCCGAGAAGTTCTCCTGCAGGCTGGTGCGCTTGTAGAGGTTGTTGAGGACCACCTTGGCCACTGCGTCGCGCTTGAGGACGATGACGAGGCGCTGGCCGGTGCGGCCCGAGGTCTCGTCGCGAATGTCGGCGATCCCGCCGATCGCTCCGTCGCGCACCAGCTGCGCGATCTTATCGGCGAGGTTGTCGGGGTTGACCTGGTAGGGAAGCTCGGTGACGACGAGGCACTGGCGGCCCTGGATCTCCTCGACGCTCACGACGGCGCGCTGGGTGATGGAGCCGCGTCCCGTGCGGTAGGCGTCTTCGATGCCCTTACGGCCCAGGATCGTGGCTCCCGTGGGGAAGTCGGGGCCGGGGATGATCGTCAGCAGCGCTTCGAGGAGTTCCTCGCGGGTGGCTTCAGGGTGGGCGAGCGCCCACTCGACGCCGCGCGCAAGCTCACGCAGGTTGTGCGGGGGGATGCGCGTGGCCATGCCGACGGCGATGCCCTCGGAGCCGTTGGCCAGGAGGTTGGGGAAGCGGGCGGGAAGGATGGTGGGTTCCTGGTTGCGCCCGTCGTAGTTGTCCTGGAAGTCAACGCACTCCTCGTCGATGTCGCGGACCATCTCCATGGCCAGCGGGGCCATCTTGCATTCCGTGTAACGGGGGGCGGCAGGTCCCAGGTTACCCGGGGTACCGAAGTTGCCTTGCCCGGCCACGAGCGGGTAGCGCAGAGACCAGGGCTGAACGAGGCGAGCCAGGGCGTCGTAGATCGCCGCGTCTCCGTGCGGGTGGTAGTTACCCATGACCTCACCGACGACGCGGGAGGACTTGGAGAAGGAGGAGCTGGGCCTGTAGCCACCGTCGTACATGGCGTACAGGACGCGGCGGTGGACGGGCTTGAGGCCGTCGCGCACGTCCGGCAGCGCTCGTCCGACGATGACGCTCATGGCGTAGTCGAGGTAGGAGCGCTGCATCTCTTTCTGCAGGTCGACCTGGCGGATTCGCTCGGTGTCCGAGATATGCCGCACGTCCGTCATCTGCTCGTCGCTCACGAAAGTTCCTTACGTTGTTTGTGCTCAATCACGGCCAGCGGCGCGCGGGCGGCCGCCGACGGTTGGTGGGTTGTCTCAGATGTCGAGGAAGCGCACGTCGGTGGCGTTGCGCTGGATGAAGGTGCGACGCCGGTCGACGTCGTCGCCCATGAGGATCGTGAAGGTCTCGTCCGCGTCCGCGGCCTCGTCCAGGGTGACCTGCTTGAGGATCCTGTTCTCCGGATCCATGGTGGTCTCCCACAGCTCGTGGTCGTTCATTTCGCCCAGGCCCTTGTATCGCTGAATGCCGCCTTCCTTGGGCAGGCGCCGACCGGCGGTGGCGCCCGCCTCAAGCAGCTGATCGCGTTCCTTGTCGGAGTACGCGAACTCGTGCTCGGCGTTGGTCCACTTGATGCGGTAGAGCGGAGGCATCGCGATGAAGGTGTGGCCACCCTCGATGAGGGGCCGCATGTAGCGGAAGAGGAGGGTGAGCAGCAGTGTCGCAATGTGCTGGCCGTCCACGTCGGCGTCGGCCATGATGACGATCTTGCCGTATCGGAGCTTGGAGATGTCGAAGTCCTCACCGATGCCCGTCCCGAAGGCCGTGATGAGGGAGCGGATCGTGTCGGAGGACAGGGCGCGATCCAGGCGGGCCTTTTCGACGTTGAGGATCTTGCCGCGGATCGGCAAAATCGCCTGGCGTTCGGGGTCGCGTCCGCCCACGGCGGAGCCGCCGGCGGAGTCTCCCTCGACGATGAAGATCTCGCACTCGGAAGGGGTGCGGGAGGAGCAGTCGCGCAGCTTGCCGGGCATGGAGGCGGACTCGAGGACGCCCTTACGCCTCGTGGCCTCGCGCGCCTTGCGGGCGGCGACGCGGGCAGCCTGCGCGGCCTGTCCCTTGGCGATGATGGCCTTGGCGTCGGCGGGGTGGGCGTCGAACCAGTCGGTGAGCTTGGAGTAGACCTGCTGGGCCACGAAGGTGCGCGCCTCGGTGTTGCCGAGCTTGGTCTTCGTCTGGCCCTCGAACTGAGGTTCGGTGAGCTTGATCGAGATGACGGCGGTCAGTCCCTCACGCACGTCGTCGCCGGTGAGGTTGTCGTCCTTGTCGCGGATCAGTCCCTTGTCGCGACCGTAGCGGTTGACGAGGGAGGTCAGCGCTGTGCGGAAGCCCTCCTCGTGCATGCCTCCCTCGGTCGTGTTGATCGTGTTGGCGAAGGTGTGGACCGAGGACGAGTAGGCGCTGGTCCACTGCATGGCGATCTCGACGCTCATGGTGCCCTCGTCGTTTTCGGCTTCGAAGTCGATGATCTCGTTGTTGATCGTGTCGGTCTTCTTCGCCGAATCGAGGTACTCGACGTAGTCGCGCAGGCCGTACTCGTAGCAGTAGGACACGGTGCGGTGGGTCGCGGCCTCCTTGCCCGAGGCCTTGTCTTCCCCGGCGATCTCGTCGCCCTCGTCGGTGGCGAACTCGCGCTCGTCGGTCAAGGTAATGCGCAGGCCCTTGTTGAGGAAGGCCATCTGCTGGAAGCGCTGGCGCAGCGTCTCGAAGTCGAATTCGACGGTTTCGAAGATCGTGGGGTCCGGGTAGAAGACCTGCGTGGTGCCCGTTTCGTTGGTTTCTTCGCCCCGAACGAGTTCGGTGATGGGACTGCCGCCATTGGCAAACGACATGCGCCACACGTAGCCCTGTCGGCGGATCTCCGTGTCCACGCGGGTGGACAGGGCGTTGACGACGGAGATGCCGACGCCGTGCAGGCCGCCCGACACGGCGTATCCGCCGCCGCCGAACTTGCCACCGGCGTGCAGGATGGTCATGACGACCTCGACCGTCGGCTTGTGCTCCGTGGGGTGTTCGTCAACGGGGATGCCACGACCGTTGTCGACGACCTTGATGCCGCCGTCGGCCTGAATCGTGACCTCAATGTGGTCGGCGTAGCCGGCCAGCGCCTCGTCAACGGAGTTGTCGACAACCTCGTACACCAGGTGGTGCAGGCCGCGCTCGCCGGTGGATCCGATGTACATGCCCGGGCGCTTGCGCACGGCTTCCAGGCCCTCGAGGACGGTGATGTCCGATGCGCCGTACGACTGCTCGCCTCCGGCGGTGTTCTCGTTGTCAGCCACGTGGCTCCCCTCGCATTGCGCGAAATAGATGTTTAACCTTGTAGATTCTACCAAAAATGCTGGTTGCATCGGGGAACGACAGGCCCGTAGGGTTACTCTACAAACTGCTTGATCGCAACGAAAAGTCGACTGTGATCAGTCGCATGTGCGCCGGTGCGTGGACGCCGACGAACGAGGGTGGCCCTCCCGGTTAGGAGGGCCACCCTTCGGCGTGACAACGTGAGGCGCGAGCCGACCGGTCTGGTTCGGCTGTGAGAACGTGTCGCGCTCATTCAAGCGGCGGATTCCTCACGGGATCACTTCGGCTGCCAGGTCCAGTACTGCTGCTTCTTTCCCTTGGACTCGTTGATCATCCAGTTGGGGTCCCTGAATTCGACGGCGGTCTTCTTGTCCTTGATGACCCAGTAGCCAACGTATTCGACCGTCTCTCCGGGCTTGACCTGAACGTTTCCCGGGGTGTACTCGAAGTCGGAGGGCTTCTTGGTGGTGAAGAAGTTGGGGACCGTCAGCTGCTCGTTGTTCTGATAGGGGTGCGGGTACATGCCCCCGAACTCCTCGGTGGTCCCGTTGTTGGTCACGCGGAAGACGACCCTCATCGTCTGCCCGTTCTGGTCGTCCGTCGGACCCAGGGAGATGTCGGTGATCTCATAGGTCGAGTTGGAACCCTCCGGCGTCGCCTTGTACATGCCGCCGGACGATCCGTTGTTTCCATTCGAGGGGGCCGAGGAGCCAGCGCTCGGGGACGCACCCGCGGTGGGAGAAGAATTGTCGCTCGGGGAAGAATTGCCACTCGGGGACGCACCCGCAGAGGAATCGGATGCGCCCGATCTGGACAACATCCACACGGCTGCGCCGGCGACAAGGACGACAACGACGACGCTGGCGACGATGCCAATGATGAGCGGAGTCTTCGACTTTCCACCCTGCTGGGGCGCACCCTGCGGGTAACCGCCATAGCCACCCTGCTCAACCGGCACACCGTAGAAGGCCTGAGGCTGACCCTGACCGTAACCCGCCTGAGGCTGGCCCGGGTAGCCGCCCTGCTGGGGCGCACCCTGCGGATAGCCACCATAGCCACCCTGCTGACCCTGACCAGCATAGGGATCACCCGGTTGACCCTGCGGATAGCCACCCCAGGCGTTACCGCCTTGCGGCACGTACGGATTACTCATGTCATCTCCTCGATGGGCCCGCTGCGGGCCGACAGGCGCCAGCGTAGCAAATTCTCGGTGTCGACACGGTGATCTTCCACGCCTTCTCAACGCGTTTGTTCTACCCGTAGTCCGCGCGCGGTCCTCGACCCCGCACCACGTACGGGCCCTTCCTCCACGAGGGTGCAACGGGGCCTCGAATGATGACCTGCTCGACCACGCCCGAGCCGACTTCCTCGACGATTCGCCTCTCGATCGTCGGCAGGAGAAGCTGGAGCTGCTTGGCCCACGCGGTGGAGTCGGTTCGAACCACCAGCCGGTGCCCCTCGAAGGTCTCGATTCGAGCGTGGTCGGCGACCTGGGGACCGACGATCTTCCTCCACTTGGCCATGATGGATCCCATCTTGGTGGGGGTATCCCAGGCTCGGGAACTGATCGTTCTGGCCAGGATGGCACCCAGAGAGTTTGCTCGCCTGTAGCGCGGGCGCATGGCCGCCATGCCGGGCGAGCGGCTCCACGAGGCGCCGGTTCCCTCCAGGGCCCGGCGCAGCGCCGCGAGATCACCGCCCGGGTCCTCTTCGGAGAACGAGGCCGGTGCCTCGACCCCGTTGACGTGCCGGTACGCGGCGGCTCGGGCGGCCGCGCGTGCCTGAGCCCCCTCCTCGTCCCCGATTCTTCCCAGCCCGTCTGTCTCGATCGCGGCGTACTCGCTGGATCCGTCGAGGGAGCGACGCGGGCGAGTTTCATCGAGGCCCCACGAGGGCAGGGTCGATCGCGTGTAGCCGTGGTTGCGGGCCACTCGTTGGGCGCGTTCCAGGGCTCGCACAACGAACTCGTCCGTGTCGTCGGCCCGTTCCACAGCCTCGGGTCGTTCTTCTCGGTCAGTCATGGTCGTCCCCGTCAATGACCGTTCCCCTCTCGGCGTCGAGGCGCACGCGCAGCGCGTGGTGGGGGAGGGAGGAGGGCAGGTCCTCGGCGACCGCGCAGGTCACGATGACCTGCTCCGCCCTCGAGGCGAGGGACGCCAGGCCCTGCCGGCGCGAGGAGTCGAGCTCGGCAAAGACATCGTCGAGGATGAGGATGGGGGTGTCCTCGCCGTCGCTGAGCAGCTCGAAGGCCCCCAGGCGCAGGGCGAGAGCGACCGACCAGGATTCTCCGTGGGACGCATATCCCTTGACGGGCATGGAACCCAGGCTCAGGGACAGGTCGTCGCGGTGTGCGCCCACCAGGTTGACTCCGCGTTCGATTTCCCTGTCCCGCACGTGCGCCAGCGCGGCAAGCATCCGCTCTGCCTGGGCCTGCGCATCCGTCAGGTCGGCGCTGGCCGGATCCTCCGGGTCGGTGCCGATCACCCGGTCGACGGAGGCATCGAAAGCGAGAGTGAGGCGGCGCGGGGAGTCCGCCACGTCGTCGTAGGCTCGCCTCGCCGGCTCCACGAGGGCTGCCGCGACGGCGGCGCGGGTGGCACTGATGCGTGCCGAGAGCTCGGCGAACTGGCAATCCCACACGTGAAGGGTGGACAGATCCGGGGTTCTTCCCCTGCGCGACGAGGCCTGCGCGGCCTTCATGAGGGCCGCCCTCTGTCGGGCGACGCGATCGAAGTCGGCACGCACCGAAGCGTGCAGGGGAGAGAGCTGGGTCGCCAGGTCGTCCAGGAAGGATCGCCTCACGGAGGGATCGGCGCGCACGAGAGAGAGGTCCTCGGGGGCGAAAACAACGGTGCGCACGAGCCCGAGGATGTCGCGGGGCCTGACCTGCGCCCTGTTGATGCGCGCGCGATTGGCCTTGCCGCGCACGATTTCCAGCTCGACGACCTGTTCGCGTCCCGAGGAGACGATCCGTGCGCGGATGACGGCTCCGCCCGGGGGATTCTCGGCCTCGTCTGTGGGGATACGAACGAGAGCGCCCTCCGCACCGACCCTGTGCGAAGAGAAGGCCGACAGGTAGGCCAGCGCCTCAACGAGGTTCGTTTTACCCTGGCCGTTCGCGCCCACCAGGACCGTGGTTCCGGCGGGCAGCTCGACGACTCCGTGTTTCCAGGAACGGAAGTCGTCGAGGGCCAGGTGAGAGACGCGCACGTCAGATGCCGAAGCGGATGGGCATCAGCAGGTAGCGAAACTGGGTGACCTCGCCCTCGTCGACCTTCTTCTGGCCCGTGATGACGGCCGGCTTGGTGGAGTGCGTAAAGCCGAAACGGACGAAGTCGGTGTCCAGAACCTGCAGGCCATCAATGAGGAACTGCGGGTTGAACGCGGTCGAAATGTCGTCGCCGTGCAGCGAGGCTTCGATGGCCTCCGATGCCTGCGCGTTGTCTCCCTGGCCGGCTTCGAGGACCAGCTGGCCCTCGGTGAACGCCAGTCGCACCGAGGTCTTGCGCTCGGCAACCAGGGACATGCGCTTAACGGCCTCCAGGAGGGCATGACGGTCAACGACCGCCTGGATCGGCGTGGACTCGGGGAAGAGCCGTCGCACGGCGGGGTAGTCGCCGTCCATGAGGGTCGACGTCGTGCGACGACCGGAGGCGGTGAAACCGATGAGCGAGGACGCGCCCGGCTGGGTCTCGCCGGAGAGACCGACCTCGACCTTGGCGCCCGAGGTCATCGACTTGGCGACATCCTGGAGGATGCGCGCCTTGACCAGGGCAATCTCCTCGATCGAGGTGTCCGTCGGCTCCCAGTCGAGCTCGCGCATCGCCAGGCGGTAGCGGTCGGTCGCCAGGAGCGTGATCGAGGGCCCGTTGATCTCGATGCGAACACCGGTCAGGAGGGGAAGCGTGTCGTCGCGGGAGGCAGCGATCGACACCTGGGAGACGGCCTGCGACAGGGTCGAGGAGTCGATCGCCCCGATGCCGGTGGGCTGGGCCGGGAGCAGGGGATACTCGTCGAGGGGCATGACCGCCAGCGTGAAGTGCGAGGACCCGCACACGAGGTTGACCTTCTGTCCGTCCAGCTCAACGGAGACGGGCTTGGAGGGCAGAGACTTAGAGATGTCCGCGAGGAGACGACCGGAGACGAGCACCTCACCGGCCTCGTCAACGGTTGCGGGAATGTGGGAGTTAGCAGAGACCTCGTAGTCGAAGGAGGAGAGCGTCAGTTCGTCGCCGTCGGCCTTGATGCGCACGCCAGCCAGGATCGGCGAGGCTGGACGCACGGGGAGCGCGCGGGCGGTCCACGAAACGGCTTCGGCCAGAACATCGCGGGCGACGGTGAACTTCATAGCTGCCTCCAAAACACAAAACGGATCGAAGACTACTTTACCCACATGTGTGCCCACACGGGGCGCGATACTGGCCTCGTCGGCAGGCGGAAAGACCAGGGCACTTGGCGCCGATGTGCGGCGGCCTGTGAAAAAACCACGATCATTGATCTCTCCATCCATCATAAGGGCTGTGAGTTCTGTGGAAAAACGCCCCTATCCGCGCAACGTCAAGGAAACTACTGTGATGTCATTCCTGGACGCTTCTGTGGACTCCCCACGCGGGGCTGTGGATGAAAGAAACTACAAGTCTTGGAGATCCACAGCACCCATCCCTTTCTCCACAGGCCCGTGGCCTTGATCCACGCGACTATGAACAGCCGCTGTGAATGGAGGCGTGGGCGCGCACTTTCGTGCGCGCCCACGCCGTTTACTACGACTCCCTGGCCTTCTGCTTGATCCGATTTGTAAGCTCCGACACGTGGTTGAAGGTCTCGCGCTTCTCCTTCATGAGCTTCGAGATCTTCTTGTTCGCGTGCATGACCGTCGTGTGGTCGCGACCGAAGGCTTGCCCGATCTTCGGCAGCGATAGATCCGTCAGCTCGCGGCACAGGTACATGGCGATCTGGCGGGCCTCGACGACGTTGTGACTGCGTTCGGACGAGCCCATCTGCTCAATCGTGACGCCGAAGTAGACGGCGCACTGGCTCATGATGAGGCTCACCGTGATCTCGTTGTCGTCGGGATTGGACACGAAGTCCTTGAGCATCATCTGGGCCAGGTTCAGGTCGATGCGCTCCTGGTAGAGGGAAGCCCACGCGCCGATGCGCACGAGCGCGCCCTCCAGCTCCCGGATGTTCGAGGAGATGCGCGAGGCCACGTACTCAAAGACCTCGGGCGTGACCTCGAGGCCCTCCGCGTCGGCCTTCTTATGGAGAATGGCGATGCGAGTCTCCAGGTCCGGCGGCTGAACGTCGACGAGTAGCCCCGAGGAGAAGCGCGACCGCATACGGTCCTCGAAGCCCTTGAGCTGCGCGGGCGGCAGATCTGAGGTCAGGACGATCTGCTTGTTCGCGCTGTGCAGGGCATTGAAGGTGTGGAAGAAGCCCTCGACGGTCTGTTCCTTGTCGCCGATGAACTGGATATCGTCAATAAGGAGGATGTCGAGTTCGCGGTAGCGGCGGTGGAAGGCCTCGACCTGGGAGTTATCCGTCTTGTTCAGGCGGATCGCGTTGATGAACTCGTTCGTGAACTCCTCGGAGTTGACGTATCGGACCTTCAGGTGGGGCATCATCGACAGCGCGTTGTGTCCGATCGCCTGCAGGAGGTGAGTCTTGCCCAGCCCCGAGTCGCCGTAGATGAACAGCGGGTTGAACGCGGTACCGGGTGTCTCCGAGGCAGCCAGCGCGGCCGCGTGAGCGAAACGGTTGGAGGGGCCGATGACGAAGGTGTCGAAGGTGAACTTCGGATTGAGGTGGGTCGGACCGGAATCGGTGGGCGCACTCACCAGGGCGGGGGAGTGCGCCTCCTTCCTGGCTGGTTGAGGCGCCTTCTCCTTGGGCCTCTGCTGGACGGGGGCGGGTTCCTCGTCCTCGGCGACGACCTCCAGGGAGGGATCAACGGTGATGGCGATTCGCACGGTTCGGCCCAGGTTGACCGACAGCGCGGCCGTGAGCTTGGACTGAGCCTTGTCCTCGATCCACTGTTTGGTGAATCCGTTGGGGACGGCCAGCAGAATCGTGCCTTCGATATCACCGAGGGGGCGGGCGGATCGCAGCATGGACGTGGCGACGGGCCCCAGCTCATCGGTGGGGACAGCGCCGAGGGCCGCAGCCCAGGCACGTGTGAGGGAATCCGACTCCACGGCAACCTCCGGACAGATCAGACGGTGAGTTCAATCACGGCATCGTGGTCATGCGCGTGACTCCTGTGCACCTGAGCAGTGTAGCCCGCGCACATGTTATGCACAGACTGGGGATGAAGCTGTGGAGAACCATCACAGAATCACAGAGTTGTAGTTACAACTGTGGGTCCGCGCCAGCGTGCGGAAACCAAAAGAGCGACCCGCCTGTGGATAACGCGCCCCATCCACGAACTGTGGACGATACTGTTCCACAGTGATTTGCACAGCTGTGGATGCTGTGTGTGACGAGGTGCGTAACTCCGCCCCGTTGACTCCCCGCGCGGATCCGCTTAGTCTTGACTTTTGTTTGCGCCCATTTGGGGCGCGCGTCCCCGCTATCGCGCCCCGATGGGCCGATAGCCCAACCGATAACGAGTGGGAGACCACTCACCGCCGAGGAGAATCGCCGTGACCACCAAGCGGACCTACCAGCCCAACAACCGTCGTCGTTCCAAGACGCACGGCTTCCGCCTGCGCATGTCGACCCGCGCCGGCCGCGCCATTCTGGCTGCCCGCCGCCGCAAGGGCCGCGCCAAGCTGTCCGCCTGAGACACCCCGGTGCTGCCGCGCGCGCACCGCATGGTTGACCCAGCGGACTTCACCGCCGCGATCCGACACGGAGCGCGCGCAGGCGACCCGCTGGTCGTCGTCCACGTCCGAGCCGACGAGGAACGCAACAGCCGCCTCGTCGGTTTCGTCGTACCCAAGCGGGAGATCAAGCGCGCCAACGGTCGCAACCGAGTCAAACGACAGCTTCGTCACCTCATGCGCGAGCGTATCGACAACCTTCCCGAGGGAAGCCGGGTCGTCGTGCGGGCCTCCGGCCGCTCCCTGGGAGTTTCTTCCAAGGAACTGGGAGCGCACCTCGACCGTGTCATGAGCAAAGCGTGGCGCAAGTGGGACGCACGATGACTCGGCTGGGACGCCTCGTCGGCCAGATCGTGTCGGCGCCCATCGTCGCCTACCAGCGCTTCATTTCTCCGGCCCTCGGACCCCGATGCCGATACGCTCCCAGCTGCTCCACATACGCGCTCCAAGCGATTCGTGTCCACGGACCCATCAAGGGATTCGTCCTTGGCGCCTGGCGCCTCCTGCGGTGCAACCCCTGGAGCCTGGGCGGGGTGGACCACGTGCCCGAGCGTGGCAGGTGGAAGCCGGACCCCTGGGTCCCGCCCGATGATTGGGCGGGGCACGACAACTGGGTTCGTCCCGAACCGATGGGACTGGACCCCACCGACCTCTCCGGAGACTCAACGACGGCCTCGGGCCACTAAGGAACAACGAAACAGCGGCGCCAACGCGCCACGGCGAAAGCGAATAGTCCATGTTCGACGCAATCCTCCACCCCTTCGCGTGGGCCATCTCCTACCTGTGGGTGTGGATCCACGATCTCCTCGTGCTCCTGGGATTCTCCTCCGGATCCGGTGTGGCGTGGGTCCTGTCCATCGTCCTGCTCACCGTCCTGGTGCGCATCGCCATCATCCCGCTGTTCCTCAAGCAGATCCGATCCTCGCGCGCCATGCAGGCCATCCAGCCCGAGATGCGCAAGATCCAGGAGAAGTACAAGGGCAAGAAGGACCAGGCGAGTCGGCAGAAGATGATGGAGGAGACCCAGGCCCTCCAGCGCAAGCACAAGGTCTCGCCGTTTGCCTCCTGCCTGCCGATGCTGGTCCAAATGCCCGTCCTCTTCGGCATGTACCGCGCCATCATCGCCGTATCGTCTATCGCCAACGGCACATACACCTACCGGGGCGAATCCACCGACCACCTCGGCCCGCTGAACGCATCCGTTTCCTCGGAGATCGTCAACTCGACCGTCTTTGGGGTTCCCCTGTCGCACACGCTGCGCGATTCCTTCGACCAGCCGATGGCCGTCGCGGTGTTCGTGGCCGCAATCGTCATGATGGTCGTTCTCCAGTTCGTCTCCATGCGCATGTCCTTCTCGCGCAACATGCCCGACATGGGCGACAACCCCATGGCCCAGTCGCAGCGCTCCATGATGTACGTCATGCCGCTGATGTTCATCTTCTCCGGTGTCTTCTTCCAGATGGGCGTCGTCATCTACACGGTGACCGCGTCCGTGTGGGCGCTCGCGCAGGCGTACTGGACCATCAAGGTCATGCCGACACCGGGTTCACCCGCCTACGCCGACCTGCTGGCCTCGCGCGAAGCCGCCTACCAGGCGTGGGCCAAGCCCTTCTTCCAGGACTACGACCGGGAGAGGGCCGCGCTCGGCACACCCGCCTCCGACCCGCGCGTTGACGAGCTCAACGAGCGCACGCTCGCGACGTTGCGATCCAGGGCCAAGAAACAGCACGTCGCCTCGGACTTCCCCGCCTCCATGTCGGTCGGCGAGATCGTGACGGTGTACCGCAACCTCGCCTCTCAGGCGTGGACGACCCTGCCCGACGAGCAGTGGATGCGCGGGCTGAGCCTGGCCGTCGAGAAGCGTCGGGCCAGGAAGGAGGCCTCCGCCCAGAGGGCCGAGCTGCAGAAGAAGGCGCGAGGCCGCCGCGTTGCCGAGCGCGAGGCCGCCACGGCAACGGGGGAGGCACCCGAGGCCGATTCCGAGCGCAGCGGAGCCCGCGGCTCACTCAGCGCCCAGGAGATCGAGCGGCGCCGCGTCGAGCGCCGCAAGGCACGGCGCCGCTCGGGTGACAAGCGCTGATCCAGAGACAGTTTTCCGCTTCGGGCACCCGAGGGTAACCTGAAGACCATACAGACCCATTCCCCACCACGGAGGAGACGTCATGAGTGACGACAATGCAGACAAGCTCACCCGCCTCGAGGAAGAGGGTGAACTCGCCGCAGACTACCTGGAAGAGCTGCTTGACATCGCCGACCTCGACGGAGATATCGAGATCGACGTGGAGAACGGCCGCGCGTCTGTCGAGATCGTCGCCGACGATCCCGACGCGCTCGATCGGCTCGTCGGCGAGGACGGGGAGGTGCTTGACGCGCTCCAGGAGCTGACCCGCTTAGCCGTTCAGACCGAGACAGGCGAGCGGTCGCGCCTGATGCTGGACATCGCGGGATTCCGCGCCGAGCGCAAGGAGGAGCTGCAGGACATCACGCGCGAGGCTATCGCTCGCGTGCGAGCCAGCGGGGATGCCGTCAAGCTCGAGGCGATGAATCCCTTCGAACGCAAGGTGTGCCACGACGTGGTCGCCGCGGAGGGCCTGACTTCGGAGTCCGAAGGCGTGGAGCCGCACCGCCGAGTCGTCATCCTCCCCGAGGATTCTGACGGTGAGTGAGAAGCCAAGCGGGATGGGAAGGGGTCGCCAGGTGGGCGACCCCTTCGTCCCAGAAGAACCCACCGACGAGGTTCGCTCGTTCTTTGGCCCCTCCTTCTCCGACGTCGCAGAGTATGCGCGGATGCTTGAGGAAGAGGGGGAGATCCGCGGCCTGCTTGGCCCGCGGGACATGGAACGCATCTGGTCGCGGCACATCGTCAACTCGGCGGCCGTCCTGGAGTTTATGCCCAGCAAGCGCGGCCGACAGGTGCTCGACGTTGGTTCCGGTTCGGGACTGCCGGGCATCGTGATCGCCGCCTGTCGACCCGATCTCGACGTGCACCTGGCCGAGCCGATGGCGCGCCGGGTCGAATGGCTCATGGATGTGGTTGACGACCTGGGACTCGACAACGTCACGATTCATCAGGCGAGGGCCGAAGAGCTGCGCGGCAAGGGTAAGGCCGACGTGGTGACCGCCCGCGCGGTGGCCAACATGAGCAAGCTTGTGCGCATGACCTCCAAGCTGATCGCGCCGGGCGGGGCGCTCGTCGCGCTCAAGGGCAGGCGGGCACCCATCGAGGTCGAGGAGGCCTCCGGGGAGCTGCGGCGTCACCATCTGCGCGCGCAGATCCACGAGGTTCCCTCCATCATGGAAGAGGAGTCGACCTACGTCGTGGTCTGCACGCGCATCCGTTGACCGCCGAGGCGGGCGAGACCGTCAGTAGCACGTTACTGTGATGTGTAACACAATAGGCTTGTCGTGTGTGGGATCGCTTCGTTCGATCGGCGGCCGAATCGGTGCGGCGCCTTCGCTGGGAGAATCGATCCTAGAAAACGTGTCGATCGATGATCGGGCTGGCGAGTCTACGATTTCGTGCACCTTCGCGCATTCAACGCTTTTGGGCTGGAAGTGCGTCCGTCTGCCCGTAGACTAGTGGCAGAACCTAGGAAGGTGTCATGAGCAATAACAACACCCCTCTGTCTACTCAGATCGAACGCAACCTGCGTGATTTGGCGATGCTCGAGCGGGCCACATTCCGCAAGCCGGAGACCACGCGGATCATCGCCGTGGCGAACCAGAAGGGCGGCGTCGGCAAGACGACTTCGACGGTGAATCTTGCGGCGGGGCTGGCCGTTGGCGGCCTGTCCGTGCTCGTTGTCGACGCTGACGCTCAGGGCAATGCGTCCAGTGCGCTTGGAGTTGAGCACCCCGCTGGCACGCCTTCTACCTACGACGTCATTATCGGGGGCGCGAGGATGGAGGATGTCGTCCAGCCGTGCCCGGACATCGATGGAGTCCTCGTCTGCCCCGCAACGATAGACCTGTCGGGCGCTGAGATTGAGCTCGTGGACGTGTCGGAACGAGAGTATCGACTGAGCGTCGCCCTGCGCGAGTATGTGGCGACGCACAGAGAGATCGATATCGTTCTGATCGACTGCCCGCCGTCGCTTGGCCTCGTGACCCTGAACGTCATGGTCGCGGCGAACGAGGTCGTGATCCCGATTCAGGCCGAGTACTACGCTCTGGAGGGCCTCAGCCAGTTGTGGCGCACGGTGGAACGCATTGGCGCCGATCTCAATCCCGGCCTGCAGGTGTCCGGCATGCTGCTGACGATGGCCGACAAGCGAACGCGGCTTTCCGAGGAGGTCGAAAGCGAGGTGCGGTCGCACTTCCCGGAGCACACGTTTGAGACCGTCATTCCGCGCTCCGTGCGCATTTCCGAGGCTCCGAGCTACGGGCAAACGGTCATCACCTACGACGGGAAGAACGTCGGCGCGATCGCGTACCGCAAGGCTGCGCTTGAGCTTTCGCAGAGGATACCGAGCGACGCTCGGTGATTGTTTCACGTGAAACACTGCGCATCACACCCCTATCTTTCCAGGCCGCAACGTCCAACCATCGTGGTCATCGGTGCAGCATAGTGATCAACGGCGCTCACGGCGTGAGCACGCACCGATGTTTCACGTGAAACAATGAATTGACGCAACTGAAGGAGTAGTGCAATGGCGGATGCATCGTCGAAGTCGGAGGGGCGCAAGACCGCGCGTAGGCACAGTGGGCTGGGTCGTGGCCTCGGAGCGCTCATTCCTCAGGCGCCTGAGCAGGCCTCGGAGCCAACGCAATCTGCGCCCTCTCGTCCGCTCGACGTGTTCTTTCCGGAGGGATCCACCGTGCGCAGCAGGGGAGGATCCGCGAAGGAACTCCTGCAACCCAAGCGTGCGGGATCTTCCTCCAAGAAGAAGCGCCCCGCGATGCCACCCGTCGACGTCGCCGCGGGCGTAGCCCGCGGAAGGGATGGCGGAAAGCCTGGAGTGTCGGCGAGCGACGGAACGGGTGGCCCTGCGACGGGCGGCAAGGCCGTGGACCCGACACCCGCTGTCGATCATGTTTCACGTGAAACATCCGTCGACGCACAGCTTGTCCCCGTTCCCGGCGCGTCATTTGCGGAGATTCCGATCGATCAGATCGTTCCCAACACGAAGCAGCCCCGAGAGGTCTTCAACGAGGAGGACCTCACGGAACTCTCCGCCTCGATTAAGGAGGTCGGGGTCCTCCAGCCGGTGGTCGTCCGAACGATTCCCGCGACCGGGCGCTCAACTAAGCTCAAGGAGTTTATCGCTGAGAAGCCGGGCGCGCGCTACGAACTCATCATGGGCGAGAGGCGTTTGCGTGCGTCGGAGCTGGCGGGGGAGACGACCATCCCGGCCATCATCCGAGAGACCGAGGACGGGGATCTGCTCCGCGATGCCTTGCTGGAGAACCTGCATCGTTCGCAGCTCAATCCGCTCGAAGAGGCGAGCGCATATCAGCAGCTCATGGCCGATTTCGGAGCGACCCAGGACGAACTTGCGAAGAGGATCGCGCGGTCGCGTCCTCAGATAGCGAACACGCTGCGCCTGCTGAAGCTTCCTCCGTCGGTACAGAAGAAGGTGGCGGCGCAAGTGATCAGCGCTGGGCACGCTCGTGCCTTGCTGGCGCTCTCCACTCCCGAGGAGATGGAGCGGCTGGCGGATCGAATCGTTCAGGAAGGGTTGTCGGTGCGCACCACCGAGGAGATCGTCCGCCTCGGCAAGATCAAGGCTGCCGCTCCGCCGCGGAGCCGCCGACAGCAATCCCTCTCGCCCCTGGGTGAAAGCGTGGTGTCGGCGCTCTCCGACGCCTATGACACGCGTGTGTCGATCACCGAGGGCCGCAGGAAGGGCAAGATCGTCATCGAGTTTGCCGGGGCCGACGACCTGCAGCGAATCGCGGATCTAATTTTGCGCTGACCGGGTGTTAGCAATCTTTCCGCAGTTCAGGAGATGTATGTACCCAATCATACATTTTCCGCACTATTGCGCGGAAGCTTGACCGCATACACTACATTGATAGGATCCGCCGTTGGATCCTTGCAGTACCAGAAGGAGCGAAAGGCATGAACGCCCAAGGCAGTTCGCGCACCGTGCTTTTCGATGTCGGTGGCGTTCTCGTCGACGCCCACCCCGATCCGCACGTGATTGCAGAGATGTTTGGTGATGGCTCACGCGGCCTGACAACGCTCGTCAATCAGGCGATGTGGACCCATCGCGGCGACTATGACGCCGGCCTACCGGACCGCGTGTTCTGGGATCGGATCGCGGGTGACTGTGGGCAGCCTGAGCCCAGCGCGGATCTTCTCAGCAGGCTGGTCGCGCTTGATACTTCACGCATGGCAAGCGCTAATGATGACGCCCTCGCGTTAGTGCGTCGGCTACGGGAGCAGGGCGTCCGCGTGGGAATTCTATCGAACGCGCCGTACCCGGTCGCCAAGGCGATCAAGCGCTCCGAGTGGGCGAAGCTCTTCGACTTCTTTGCGTTTTCGTGCGACTACGGCGTGTGCAAGCCGTCACGGGGGATCTACCGTGATGTGCTGCAGCGGCTGAACACGCCCCACGAAGACGTGGCCTTTGTCGACGACAGGCGTGAAAACGTGCGCGCGGCGGAGCTTCTGGGGGTTCGCGGTGTCATCTGGAAGGGCGTGGACAATGCGCGAGCACGCCTCGTGGAGCTCGGCTTCCTCGCGGCCTCCTAAGTCTGGTCGCTGGGCGAGCGCGCGTCGGCGGCGATGTTTCACGTGAAACAGGTGGCCCGCGGGAGGTAAACCTCCCGCGGGCCACTCGTTGATGCTGGGCTACTCGGTTGCCTGAGGCCCTGCGGTGGGTTCCTCGGCGGTGAGCGCATCGAGCTGACTGGTGCGGCCCTCGGCGACGAAATCGATGATGTCGGCGCATAGCTGTGCGAAAGAGGAATCGTCGAGGGCATCGGCCGCCTGGGGGAGGAGCGACGTGTCGGTCATGCCGGGCGCGACGTTCGCGTCAATGAACCAGCACGTACCCGCGTCGTCGACGACGAAGTCGATGCGGGACAGGTCGCGTAGGCCAAGTGTCGTGTGGGCCTCGACGGCCGCGGCCTGCAGGTCCGCAAGAAGCTCGTCGGAGAGGCGTGCGGGCACAAAGTACTCGGTCTCATCGGTGGTGTAGCGGGCGTCGTAGTCGTAGCGGCCGCGATCCGTGGACACCTCGACCGGCGGGAGGGCCACGGGGCCGTCCCACAGGTCGACGACGGACACGGCCACGTCCCGCCCGTCGATGCGCTGCTCGACCATGAGTCGCTGGCCGTAGGCGAAGGCGTCGACCATGGCTCGGCGCAGCTGATCCGTGTTGTGCGCGGTGGAGATGCCCAGTGCCGAGCCGCCGTCGGTGGGCTTGATGACGACGGGGAAGGACACCGAGCCTTCGAGGGCGGCCAGGACGTTGGAGGCGCCGAGCTGACGGAAGATCGCCTGGGGGAGCGTTACCCAGCCGGGCGTGGCGACGCCGGCGGAGCCGAGCAAGGCCTTGGCGGTGGGCTTGTTGGAGGCCAGCATCGCCTGTACCGACGACGATCCGACGAAGGGCACCCCCACGGACTCGAGGAAGGACTGCAGGGATCCATCCTCGCCGATGGAGCCGTGGACCAGCGGCCAGACGACGTCGGGTTCGAAGGTCTGGATCGACTCGGTGAGGGAGGCGTCGACGTCGGATCGCATGACCTCGTAGCCGAACTGCGCGAGGATGTTGGCGACGCGGCGACCCGACCGGACCGACACGTCGCGCTCGTGAGTAAGTCCGCCGGCGATGATGAGAACTTTCGTTGCCATGGTGGGTTTCTCCTAACGTAACCTAGCGGGCCGAAGGGCTGCCGGCCTCGTCGATCGAGGCGGTACCGAACATGTCGACGATGTCCTTCTCGGCGTTGACAACGGTGGACAGGCGCCGGACTCCCTCGCGAATCTCGTCGGGAGTGGGGTAGCAGAACGAGAGGCGCAGGTGGTTCGAGCCCTGGCCGTCGTAGAAGAAGGCTGTGCCGGACACGTAGGCGACCTGTGCCCTCACGGCGCGCGGCAGCATGGCCTTCGCGTCGAGGCCGTCGGGGAGGGTCACCCATGTGTAGAAGCCTCCGTCGGGCACCGTCCACGTGCACGAGGGCATGAACTCCTCGAGCGAGGTGAGCATCGCCCGGCACCGCTGCGCGTACATCGACCGGAAGGACTTGACCTGGCCGTACCAGTCGTAGTCGCTCAGGTAGTCGGCGATCGCCATCTGGCCGACCATCGACGGGCACAGGATAGCGGACTCGAGTGCGAGGACGAGCTTGGCTCGGATGGCGTGGGGCGCGTATGCCCAGCCGATTCGAAAGCCCGGGGCGAACATCTTGGAGAAGGAACCCAGGTAGACGACGCCCTCGGGGCTGTAGGAGGCGATTGCCGGCAGGGGATCGGAGTCGAAGCCGAGGAGTCCGTAGGGGTTGTCTTCGACGATGAGCACGTGTTCGCGCAGGCAGATGTCGGCGATGATGGGGCGCCGCTCGGCGGACAGGGTGACGCCGGCGGGGTTGTGGTAGTTCGGGATGATGTAGATGAACTTGATGGTTCGGCCGCTGGCGCGCACGTCTCGAATGGTGTCGACGAGAGCCTCGGGAATGATGCCGTGGTCATCCATGGGGACGTGGACGACGTCTGCCTGCCGGGCGCGGAAGACGCCGAGGGCTCCCACGTAGGAGGGGGCCTCGGCGAGGATGACGTCGCCCGGGTTGACGAAGAGCTCGGTGACGAGGTCGAGGGCCTGCTGGCTGCCGGTCGTGACCACCACGTCGTCGGGGTCCGCGCCAACGATTCCGTCGTAGCCCATGACCTCGGTGATGCGCTCGCGCAGGACCTCCCAGCCCTGGCCGCTACCGTATTGCATGGCCTTGGCGCCGTGGTTGCGGATCAGTCGCTCCGCCGATGCCGCCAGGCGGTCGAGGGGAAGGTCCTTCAGGTTGGGCATGCCTCCGGCGAGGGAGACGACCTCCGGTCGGGAGACGACGGAAAAGAGGGCTCGAATCTCGGAGGCGCGCAGGTTGTGGGCGCGGTCTGCGTAGACGTCGAACCAGGGGTCGAGCCGGTTACCCTGAGAGGGGGTTCTCCCGGACCAGGCCGGGGTCCCTCCGTGCGGTGAAGGTTGAGTCAAGGGCGTGCCATCCTCTGCGTGAAGTCGCGTTATCCGTATAGGTCAAGTGTGCCACTTTCTGCCCCCGGCGGGGTGTTGGGCCAGAGCGTGGCCGGGCCGCCTTACGCGTCGGCCGTGGAAGAGGCGCAGCCGATGGCGTCTGGCTCTCGGGGATCCGCCGTGGTTCGAGGCCGCGTGTGCCGTGAGTGCGGAGGGTACTGTCCCCATCCTTGGGCGAGTTGTTTCACGTGAAACATCGACGGTGTGGCGCAGCTCGGAATCCAATGTTGATGACACCGATTCAATCAGTGCTAGTATCTTGCTATCAAAGCCAGCCGTTGACCCTCCGCTGATATGGAGATGCCGATGACTGGCTTTTTATGTGTTGAGGAGTAGCAACGCGGCTTCCTTTATGGAAGGTACGGCAATCCTTGTAGACGGCGGATTCTGTCGCATCCGTGCGTAGATGCACGGAGGTCAGCTCCCGCGTGATCGACACTCTCACTTGTGTGGCAGATTACTTTCGATCTATATTGTGATTACCTGCAACTTATCGACAACGGAGTACTCTCATGGCCTTCGAGGACGCCCTCACTCTCCTAGCCACCAAGGTCGCCGACCAGTGGGAAAACATCGAAACCGAGGAGGCAACTAAGACGGCCTTCATCCTGCCGTTCATATCGACTGTCCTCGGATACGACATTTTCAACCCGCAGGAGGTCATCCCCGAGTACACCGCCGATGTAGGCGTGAAGCGTGGCGAAAAGGTCGACTACGCGATCATGGATGGGGGAGAGGTCCGCATACTCCTCGAATGTAAGAAGGTCAGTGGAGACCTGACCCCCGAGCATGCGTCGCAACTCTACCGCTACTTCTCGGTGACGACGGCGCGTATCGCGGTCCTGACGAACGGGCGAGTCTACAACTTCTATACCGACCTCGATGCGCCCAACGTCATGGACTCTCGCCCCTTCCTCGTCCTCGATCTGGCAGACATCGATGAGACCTTCCTGCCGGAGCTCCGAAAGCTCACGAAGGAGCGCTTCGACCTGGACTCTGTGGTCAGCGCCGCCGAGGAACTCAAGTACCTCGGCGCGATCAAGCGCGAGGTGGCCGCGGAATTCAAAGAGCCGTCCGCCGACTTCGTTCGCCTCTTCGCTGCGCGCGTCTATGACGGCCGCTTGACCCAGCCGGTTCTGGAGAAGTTCACCAGCATCACCGATAAGGCCCTCGGACAGTTCCTCAATGAACGGATCAATGATCGACTTAAGAGCGCTCTGGGAGCCGATGTCAACACCGTCATGCCCGTTCCCGACAATGTTGAGGAACCCGCCGACGTTGACGAGCCGGTTCCGGTTCCCTCCGATGGCATTGAAACAACCGACGATGAACTCGCCGCCTACAGGATCGTCAAGGCGATTGCGTGCGCCGAGATTCCCGCCGAGCGAATCACCTACCGTGATGTTCGCTCGTACTTCTCTGTCCTAGCAGATGACAACAATCGGCGTCCCATCGTGCGTTGCTACTTCGGTCGCCGTAAGGTCATCGCCTTCGTCGGCGACGACAAGACCGAGGACCGATACGAGATCGAGAAGCTCGAGGATCTCTACCGGTACACCGAGCAGATTCGACAGGCAGCTCGTCGTTGGGCGTAAGCGGCTGTGGAATCCGTTGGGCATGAGAGACGATGGCCGCTTGAGCCGTGAGTGAGTGGTAGGGGAGAGGAAACCGGAGCGCCAAGCGGGCGGGCACACCAATAAGAAGTCCGCAGCCCCGTGGGGGTCTGCGGACCGGTGTGCTGCTCCGGCGCGGCCGGAGGATCGCTCAGTGGCGATCGGCCTTGCGCGAACGCTTGGCGTCGGCGAGCTCGTTGAGCTGGTCGATGTGGGCCTGGGCAACCATGACGTCGATGGTAGAGAACATGAGTGACCTCCTCGTGGGATCGTATTCGTGGGTTGTATCCCTGTTTGACGAGGCCGGGGATCGCCCGGCGTATCTCGAACGTG
The DNA here is from genome assembly GCF_024584435.1 of Schaalia odontolytica. GTDB lineage: Bacteria > Actinomycetota > Actinomycetes > Actinomycetales > Actinomycetaceae > Pauljensenia. The sequence continues at coordinate 1,889,802 of NZ_CP102197.1, read as the reverse complement.
GAGTGTGCCGCCGCGGATCGCGTCGGCGCGACCCTGCGTGTTCCAAACAAGAAAAGCGCCCGACGAGCTTGGCAGCTGTGTCAGGCGCTTGATGTTATAGCCTATTCTTCCGACCGGGTCGTAATCAACCGTACGGACAGTAAGATGCGTCGCACGAGGAACCGGCGAGGGTGTCCGCCGTCGCGCTCCCGGCTACTCCGACGCCCCCGGTGAGCCCGGCGGGGCTAGGACTTTGCAGCACAAGGCTAGCAGGCATAGAATGATAACGATTCTCATTCAATAGTCTTGTGCTACGCACCTAGAGGACCAGTTCCATGAACCCCACGAAGCAGCGGAACCCGGGTCGCCGAGCGGCCCGGGCGTTTGCCGCCATGGCCCTCGCGGCCACGTCGTTCCTCGTACCCGCAGCCGCTCAGGCCGCCGACGAGGCCACAACCGGCCCCGATGCCGCAACCGACGCGACGGCCGCAGACGCGAGCGCCACCACCGCCGAAGCCGACGCCTCGACCGAGGAAGGCGCCCCGGCCTCGTCCGCAGCGCTCTCCGGCTCCATCACCTCGTGCGACGCCATGCGCACGGCCCCCCAGGGGACCACCGCGACACTCGACCACGGACACGCCGACATCTTCGACCTGACCTCCGACGTGTCCGGCGCCCTCACCCTGCGCATCAAGGAGGACGCCACCGGCTCCGGAGTGCTGCGCGAACCCGAAAAGACCCTCCTCGCCGTCAAGGGATCCACGCTCACCCAGATCCCCGCATCCGTCAGCCAGGCGACCGGCGCGCCCACCGCCGCCTACCTGCTCGGACAGTCCGGCGACAACCAGGCCACGGTCCTGTGGCCCGGGTGGGACACCCTGGGCATCACGGCCGGAGGCTACGACGCGGCACGCTTCCACGTCACCTACTCCGGACCCGCCGACGGCCGCATCTACGCCTTCACCTCCGGCCTGACGGGGGCCGCCCAGGCGGTCACCGCCGACGGCAGCTACGACTACGACCTCGCCCCTACCGGCGACGACATCGACCAGGCGTACCCCGCCCACAAGCACGTCAACTGGCTCTTCACCCGCGCCGGACGCTACGTCCTCACCGTCCAGGCCACCGCCTGGCCCAAGGGCGCCACCGGAGTACCCGTCCAGAGCGCCGCACGCACCTACACCATCGACGTGGCCGACGAAGCCTCGTGCGTCGCACAAGGCTCCCAGCCCCCCACGGCTGAGCCACCCGGAAACTCCGCCCCCTCCACCCCCGACGCGCAACAGGGCGGCACAGGCCAGGCCGCGCAGCAGCCCCCGGCCCACGCGCCGAGCACCCCGGAGGCCGGCGGCACCAACCCGACCACGACCTCGGGAAGCGGAGCGGGCGGGACCGCCAACGGTCGAGGCGCCGCACCGGCCAAGACGAGCGGGGGCGCGGGGGCCACCGACCGCTGCGTCGCCACCCGCGTCACCCGCGAGGCCACCGAGGCAGAGGCGGCCACCCTCGCCTCGAACAAGGCACCCGCCAACACCGCGCGCACCACGCTGACCGTGAGCGTCGGCGACGGCGCGAGCGGCAACGCGACCGACGGACACTTTGACCTGGGGCCTGCCATCGAGAACGGAACCCTCGTCGCCCGCATCAAGGACGACCGCTCCCAGCCCGCCCAGTGGGTTGACCCCACCTCCCTGACCTTCGCCCTGGGTGACGCCGCCCGCATCACCGCGCCCGCCGACCTCAGCTTCGTCGCCTCCGCGGGCTCGAGCGTCTGGCTCATCCCCTCCACCCAGATCGCGGGCGTGCCCTGGTTGGGCCTGAACTCCCAGCGCGAAGAGATCGTTAGTGGCACCACCGGGGGCGTCCAATTCACCCTCGACGCCGTCGAAGGCCCCGGCCGCGTCGCCGTCTTCAACGCGGGAGCCCTCGGATCGGGCGTCGGCGAGCACGTCTTCGACGGCCCCGGCAGCGCCTACACGCTCGGCGCCAACACCCACGCCCACCAGAACTGGGTGTTCACGCGCCCGGCACCTACACCCTCACGATCTCCATGCGCGTCACCCCCAACGGCGAGGCGCTGGCCGGCAGCGGCTTCGGCAGCGGCGGGGAACTCACCGCCACCGGCGCGCTGGGACCGAACGGGCGACCCATGGTCTCCCAGGTCGTCGGCCGCACCGCCTCGGGCAAGGACTGCGACCTGTCCCTGGCCACCACCGGCGCCGACACCATCCCCCTGACCGTCGTCTCGCTCACGTGGGCCCTCACGGGCGCGGCCTGCGTGTGGGTGGGCGCCCTCGGACGCCGCCGCAACCTGCGCGCACAGTCGTGACCTCCCACCAACGAGGCCCGCACACCACCGTCCCCCGCCGCCCCACCCGTGGGTGGCGGGGGAGTGGGTGCTGCGCCGCCGCGACGCTCGCCCTCGCGACGGCCCTGGCAGGATGCGCGCCCGCACCCCAGCCGGCCGACGACGGACAGCTGCGCGTCGTCGCCACGACCGGCATCCTCGCCGACCTCGTGCGAAGCGTCGCAGGCGAGCGCGCCCACGTCACCCAGATGGTGCCAAACGGGGCAGACCCGCACTCGTGGGAACCCTCCCTGCGCACCATCCGCGACGTCGCCTACGCGGACGTCGCCTTCTCCAACTACCTCATGCTCGAGGAACACGCCCTCATCCGCGCCCTCGACTCCAACCTGCCCGCAGGCACGGACTCCGTCTCCGTGGCCGAGGAGGCCGCCAAGAACGGCGCGACCATCCTCCCCCTCGTCGAAGACCGCTCCCTCGACACCCCGTGGCTCGGCATGCGCGTCTGGGGCGACGGCACCGACCTGGGCGCCACCCGAGCCTCCCAGATCGACCTGACGACCACCGCCGTTGAGGGACCCGGGGCGGCCTCCGCCTACCTCACCACCTCCTTCGGGCAGCCCGAGGTCGCCTTCGCGTCCTCCGACGGCTTCGACGCCGCCAGCGGATACGAGGCTGACACCGCGCACCTGCCCGCCGACGCCCACCAGCACATGAGCTGGGCGTTCACAGCCCCCGGCGTCTACCGCGTCCACTTCCGCGCGAACCTGCGCACCACGCCCGGCGCGCCCCCCACCCCCGTTGGGGAAGGAACCGCCGTGTTCGCCGTGGGAACCCCGCCCGAGGAGATCGCCGCCGCTGAAGGCCGACGCATCCTGCGCGGCGGACACGCAGACGTCACCGTCAACCTGGCCACCAAGCGCATCGAGCTCGCCTCCGACGCGGGCGCGCTCAGCGGGGACGAGGCCTCGGCACCCTGCCAGGGAGCATCCGGGGCGGGCGCGATCGGTGCCTCCACCATGGAGTGCACCGACCTCGACCGCGCCATCATCGAGGTGCCCACCCGAGCCCTCACCACCATCCCCGGGCAGGCCTCATTCCGCTTCATCGGGGACGCGGGCGCCAGCGTCTACATGCTGCCCCAGGCGGTCCTCGGCAAGCACGTGCACGGCGACATCGACCCCCACCTGTGGCACGACGTCCACAACGCGCAGGCCTACGTGAAGGTCATCCGCGACTCCCTCACCCGCGTCGACCCGGGCGGCGAGGCCACCTACCGCGCCAACGCCGCCGCCTACCTGGCGCGCCTCGACGAGCTCGACGCCTACGTGGCCTCCACGATCGCCACCATCCCCCAGGAGTCACGCAAGCTCGTCACCACGAACGACGCCTACGGGTACCTGGCTAACGCCTACGGCCTCACCGTCGCCGGCTTCGTCGCCCCCAACCCCAGCGTCGAACCCTCCGTCGCCGACCGGATCAAGCTCCAGGCCACCCTCGCGGACGCGCACATCCCCGCCGTGTTCCTCGAACCCAACCTGGCGCGCACCCGATCCACCCTGCGCACCGCCGCCACCGACGCGGGCGTGGACATCTGCCCCCTGTACGGCGACACTCTCGACGACCAAGCACCCACCTACATCGACATGATGCAACACAACGCCCGCTCACTGGCACGCTGCCTGGGCGGCAAGGAGATGCCATGAAATTCTTCTCGTCCATGTCCTCTGTCGGCCGCCGGCTCTTCGCCCCGGGGGCGGCGGCCCGCCCGCCCGCTTTCGTGGTGTCCCGTGAGCGGCGGCCCGCCCGCGAGATCGCCACACGCGAGCCTGTCGGCTCGGAGTGGTCGATCTCGAAGCCCGGCCAGGCCCCGCCGCCGCCCACGGGTCGCAGCGGGTGGGCGTCGTGTGTTGAGGCGCGGCCAGGCCCCGCCGCCGACGGGGGGAATTGCGTCATTAGAAGCATCCGTACGGCGTGTCGTCGGCGTGTCGAAGCTCTAATGTCGTTATTCCCCCGTCTCGGCGTGCCGGTTTTCGCGCTGCTCGCATCCATGCTGCTTGTCATCGTGGGGGCGCCCTCTTCCTTCGCTGACCCGAGTCCCGACCCCGACCTGGCCCAGAGCGTCGCCGCTCACGAGGCATGGTCCAGCGAAGCCAGCGAGATCAGCGTCGGACACGTCGACCTCGGCCCGCGCCTCATCGACGGGCAGTGGCGGGCCGGCCTGCGCCACGACGCCGAGGGCGGCGCCGTGTGGCGCGACCCCAACCAGACCGTTCTGCGCGTCAGCGATGCGGCCATCATGACCGCGCCCGACTCCGCCGACTACCCGTTCCTGTCCGACGTGGTCGGCAAGCCCGTGCACGTCATCCCCCAGACCCAGAACCCCGGCGTCGTGTGGCTCGGCTGGAACACGCAGGACCCCGCCGTCACCGCCACCATCGACCGCGGGCTCACCATGCGGGTGGGCCCCGTCTCCGGGCCCGGCCGCGCCTGGCTCTTCCTCCAGTCCGGCACCTTCGGCAAGCCCCTGCTGCTTGCCGACTCCGGCGCGGCCCCCGGCGACGTGTGGATCGACTCCGGCACCCACGTGCACGCCAACTGGGCGTTCTCCGCCCCCGGCGTCTACGCCGCGACCGTCACCTTCTCCGGCACCACCACCTCCGGCGAGGCCGTCAGCGCCACCACGACCCTGCGCTTCGCCGTCGGCGACTCCGCCTCCGCGTCCGAGGCCCTCGCCAAAGCCGCCCCCGCCGCCTCCGATGCGCCCTCCGCGTCCGCGTCCCAGGGCTCCGCCTCCGGCGCTCCCAACGCCCAGCGCTCCGGCGACCAGGGTGCCACCTCCGGCGCATCCGAGGGAGGCCTGCCCGACTGGGCGTTCCTCGTCATCGTCGCCGTCGCCCTCCTCTCCGTGCTCGTCATCGGCGCGCTCGTCGTTGCTCGCGCCCGCCGCAGCCGCGCCGAGCAGGCCGCCGCCATCGCCGAGGCCGACTCCGCGTCCCTCCTCGCGCCCCTGCCCGCCTCCCGGCGCGGCGATTCGGGCGCGGGCGAGAGCGGTGAGGGCTCCGGACTCGGCAACGGGGGAGGGGAGCAGTGAGCCAGCTGCGCGTCGCCGGCCTGGGCGCGCGCCTCGGTGGACGCGCCGTCCTTGAGGGCGTCGACCTGGAGGTCGGCGCCGGGGAGCTCGTCGGTCTCATCGGCCCCAACGGCGCGGGCAAGACCACCCTGATCCGCTCGATCCTGGGGCTGATCCCCTCCACCGGCAGCGTCGAGACCGACGGCGCGATCGGCTACGTGCCGCAGCGCCACGAGTTCGCGTGGGACTTCCCGATCAGCGTGCGCGACGCCGTCCTGCAGGCCATCACCGTGCGGCGCGGGCTGCTCGGGCGCGCGCGGACCCCGCACTTCCGGGCGGTCGAGGAGGCCCTGGGCCTCGTCGGCATGCGCGACCTCGCGAAGCGACCCATCGGCGAGCTCTCCGGCGGGCAGCGCCAGCGCGTGCTGGTCGCCCGGGCGCTCGCGATCCGCCCCGCGGTGCTGCTCCTCGATGAGCCCTTCACCGGCCTGGACATGCCGACGCAGGAGATGCTCATGGACCTGTTCCGCGCGCTCGCGGACGGGGGGAGAGCCCTGCTCATGACCACGCACGACCTGATCGGCGCGCGCGCCGGCTGCGACCGCCTGTATTTGCTGCGCCGCACCATCGTCGCCTCGGGCACCCCCACCGACCTGGCCGACGCCGACCCGTGGATCCGCGCCTTCGACGTGCGCCCCGACAACCCGATCCTCGACGCCCTAGGAGTGCGCGCATGAACCCGGTCATTCACGCGGCGGGCCGCGGCCTGGCTCTCGCCCCGGCCACCGACTTCCTGAGCCCCCTGGACTTCCTTCGCGACCTGATGAACCCGGCGCTCGCGTTTCTGCCGCGCGCCCTCCTCGTCGCCGTTGTCGCCGCCCTCGTGTGCGGCAGCGTCGGCGTGCACGTCGTCCTGCGAGGCATGGCCTTCATCGGCGACGCCGTCGCGCACTCCGTGTTCCCCGGCCTGGCGATCGCCTTCGTGTGCGGCGGGTCCCTGGTGCTCGGCGGGGCGCTCGCGGGCGTCGTGACCGCCGTGTTAGTGGCACTGCTCGCCCAAAACCGGAGGCTCAAGGAGGACTCGGTGATCGGCGTGCTCTTCGTGGGTGCCTTCGCGCTCGGCGTCGCGATCATCGCGCGTGCCCCCGGGTACGCGGGGAGCCTGCAGGACTTCCTCTTTGGGTCGATTACGGGTATTCCAGCGTCGGATGTGCCCGTGGTGCTGGGCGGCGCGTTGTTCGTGTTGCTCATGCTCTTCCTGGCGCACCGGCCCATCGTCGCGGTGACCCTGGACCGCGAGAGCGCCCGGGCGGCGGGCGTGCACGTGCTTGCCGCTGATCTGTCCCTGTATGTCGCCGTCGCCCTGGCGGTCGTGATTTCGGTGCAGACGATCGGCAACGTGCTCGTGCTGGCGCTGCTGGTAACCCCCGCTGCCACCGCGCGGCTGCTGTGCGACCGCCTGGGCACCATGATGATCCTCTCGCCCACCCTGGGTGCGGCGGGGGGCCTGGTGGGCCTGTACCTGTCGTGGGCGCTGGACGTGCCCACGGGAGCCACGATCGTCCTGGTGCTGACCGCGTGCTTCGTGCTCGCGTGGGTCTTCGCGCCGAGGCACGGCCTCCTCGCGCGGAGCCTGCGCGAGAGGCGGGGGTGAGGCCGTGTATTCGAGGCTGTGGGCGGAGCCGCTCGACGTGTTGTCGGCGGCCGGTCGCTGGATTGTTTCACGTGAAACATCCGAGTGATGGCCGCGCGTGGGTGGCTGTACGGTGCGATGGGTGGTGTGCGGGTTGCTGCGGCGCGTGCATGCGTCGGCCCTGGCCCGGACCCTATGCTCTCCGAGGCGTTCTATGACGCTATAGACCCCTTCTATGAGCTCATATGGTGCCGATCGAGGGGTCTATGAGCCTTGAATGGGTTTCTATGACATAGAAACGGGGGTCTATGAGATAGAAATGGATCTATGAATGCGGATGGAGAGCCTGAGCCTCTCAGCGCCGTCAGGCTCTGGAGAGCCGACGTGGAGGCGGTGTGCGGCAGTTCTCTTCAGGATCTTGATACGGATTTGGTTACGTGATAACTCTCATCTGTTCGTACAACGACCCCACGTCTCGTCAATGACGGTGATGAACGATCCTCTACTTCACGGGCGTCGTTGCGGATCGCCAGAGCGGGGAGTTGTCGGTTGCCTGCCTGTAGGCGCTGGTTCACCGTGATCTTTCCGAGGCCTCGCGCGGAAAAGGCATTGATCTGAGGATCACCCGTGACGGGTTTCGCCTGACGAATCCCGGTGGCCTGTGGGGGATCACGGTTGATCGGCTCGGTTCTGGCGATCATCCCGCGGTGAATGAGCGGCTCTATGGAATCTGCCGGAACGTTCATGGTCGCAGTGGGCGCGTGATCGAGGCCATGGGTACCGGGATCAGGGAGGTGCGCCGGTCCCTGCGCGAGGCGGGAATGGCGGAGCCGCGTTTCTACGACAACGGCGTGTCGTTCACGGTCCGTTTCCCGAACTCGGCGCTCATTCCCGACGGGGACCTGGCGTGGCTCGGCGGGCTTAGCCGCGAGGCGACGGCTGGCCTGAATCGGCGCCAGAAGGAGGCGCTCGTCGAGATGCGTCACGGCCGCACGTGGAACAACAGCGAGTATCGGGACCACTTCGGGGTCACGGCCGAGGAGGCGCGCTCGGATCTGCGCGATCTTGTGTCGCGAGGCCTGGTGACGTCCACGGGTCAGCGTCGCTGGGTGCGCTATGGGTTGGCCGGGCACTGACGAGGCACCGTCGTGGTGGGTACAGATTGGTACGGCGGTGTGTTGCGTCCTCAAGGCGGCGTTGGTGATGAATGCCTGACCGATTTGCTGACTACCGTGTTGCCGGTGTTGACGATGAGCCGCGTGTCATGGTGGCTGCCTATGAGGCTGGGACACGCTTGTCAATGTGAACGCCCGGTCATATGCTTGGCGAGGTAACAGTGTGTTCTGTGGTGCACGTTTTCGTGGGCCGGTTGATCAGGAGGTGGCGCGTGGTCGACGTCGGTTTTGATTCCGATAAGCACGCCCAGACGCGTGACGACATGAAACGGGGGGGGGGAGTCCCTGGGGGACTCCTCGGAGGCGCTAGGCCGACTCATTGACGCGCAGGACCCCGCGTATTGGTCCGATGAGGCCGGGTTTCAGGCGATGCGCACTGCGATCATCGCGTGCATGAAGACTGAGAGTCGGCTCATCGGCCAGCAGAAGACTCGCTTCAAGAAGTTTGACGGCGATGTGGAGCAGGCGGCCAAGGTGTTCGAGGCTGCGGAGACGGCCAACGCTGATGAGCTTGCGGCGATCTTGGCGGGCTTGGATCAGGGGCAGGCGGGGAGCGGGCCGCTCAACACCCCAGCACCGACACCAATCGGCAGCTCTGGCCCTACGTCCAGTGGGGGAGCCGGTGCCAGCACCTCGGCTTCCGGTTCTTCCGCGTCGGGGTCCGGTACGTCTGGGTCTGCGGTGCCGGGGTCGGCTCCCACCCAAAATGCACCGTCGGCGATCTGAGAACGAGGAGCAACAGTCATGGTTGAGAGTCCGATGTATGAGCGCCTCATGAGGTTGGTCGCCGCGATTGAGAAAGCGTCCGCACTGGACGCCTGGGACGACGAACACAACAAGGTCGTGTGCGGCCTGAACGAGGCCAACAATTCCACGCACCATATGCGCACGAATCCGGCGTTCACCGGGGAGACCGGGGACCAGATCGACGCCTGGACCGACCAGGCGATGAAGCAGGTCCAGGCCATCAAGGACGGCCACAACACTGCGATGGAATACTATGTGGAGGCCCGTCGCGCGATGAAGCAGGTGCGCGAGGAGGCCATGCAGCTTTCGCCCACGCTGATCGACGCGAGGCTCCAGGCGCTGGCAGATGCGGCGCACGTGGTGATCCCGGTGGCGAAGTACCTGGGACCTGGCGGCGTGCCGATCAACGCCATCGCCGCCACGGGTGAGGCTTACATCCGGGGGCTGATCGACCAGGCGAATAACCAGCGCGAGGCCGCTGCGGCAGATGTTCTGCAGCGCGCGAATGACACGATGCAGGGACTCGCGGATGGGACGAATAAACAACGAATGCTGATGAGCGATCCGGGTGCGCATAACTCTGCGCCGCCAGGACCATCTATTCCTTCTGTTCGTCACGATATTGAGCGTGGGCGCTTGAACACCTCCGTTCATGAGCCTGGCGTGTATCCGGGCAATCGTGATACGGATTATGGGCGTTCCGGCTTGCGTGGGAGTGGGTCCGGCCTGTATCCGGGAGGCTATGACGAGGGCGGCCCGGTCAGCGATCGCGCGATGTCCTCGCCGCGCATTCCCAATCGCTTTATCACCGAGGGCGAGGTGGGGTCGCGCCTGAATCCCGTTTCCGATCCCCAGGACCTCATGGACGTGGATCTGCTGCACACGCGCGTGAACGGCGACCGGCACCGCAACGGGGTGATCGGCGGTTACACTCCGGCACCTCCGGCCGATCGCTACCACCCGCTGTGGAGTGTCAATGGCGGTCCGGGCAGTGAGTCGGCGCTGGCCGGTCGCCTCGGCGGTGCGGGCGTGCTGGGTGCGGGAGCGCTGGGCGTACGCGGCGCGGCCCGCATGGGCGGGGGCCTCGGCGCGTCAGCGAGTGCCCTCGGGCGTAGTGGTGTCGCGGGCGTGTCGGCGCTGCGCGCGGGAACGTACTCGGGTCCCGGTTACGGGACCTACAAGCCGCCGTCTCCGGTTGGCGCCGCATCGGGCGCCTCCGGCATGACTGGTACGCGAGGGACGGGGTCCGGGGCCACGGTTGCCGGGAGGACCGGCGCCCAGGGCGGTGGCTTCATGGGTGGTGCCGGCGCGGGGTCGGGCACGGCCAAGGACGACAAGAAGGCGAGGCGCCGCAAGTACACTCCCTTCCGCGTTGATGACGAGGACGAGCTGCCGCCGGGCTATGTGAATCCGATGTCGCAGACGTACGGGTCGGACAAGGATATCGAGCCCGCCCCGTCTAAGGATGACGGATGGGATCCGCGCCAATGGTGAGGTGGACGAGGCGCACGCGGGTGAGTGTGAAGAACTGCGCTGTGGTCGCCGTGGCCGGAACGCTGGCGGTGGGAGCTGTGTCGATACCCGTCGCCCCAGCTCACGCGGCCGACCCAATCACCACCACCGATCAGGCATATTTCGCGTACTACGGCCTGGACCAGGCGCGAGCGAAGGGCTACACGGGCAAGGGCGTCACGGTCGCCATCATCGACGGTGAAGTGGATACGTCAGCCGCTGAACTCAAGGGCGCAGATATCTCGCTTCGATCAACGTGTACGATCACTTCATCGTCTGGGTCGAAGACACACGGCACGGCTGTGGCCTCTGTTCTTGTGTCGAACGGCTATGGGGTTGCACCGAATGCATCACTGCTGACGTATCGAACGGGATCAAAACAAGATGGTGATCAGGCTTCTACGGACTGCTTTGATGGCGGGAACAGGTTGAAATACGGGTACCCATGGCTGATTAATGCCGCCATCAATGACGGTGCTCAGATTGTGAACCTCTCGTCGTCAAGCACGTCTCAGGACGATGACCTGAAGTGGACTATTGCCCGGTCAATTGCACAGGGCGTCATTGTTGTTGCATCTGCTGGCAATGAGGCGAGTGATTCAAATGCGGCGTCCCTATCCCAATGGTCGGGTGTTGTAGGCGTGGCGGCTATTGGTGCGGATGGTAATCGGCAGGATTACTCCTCGTGGGGCCAGGGAGTGACGACGACGGCGATTGGTGGCCCGGTTGCCGTTCGTGATTATGCGTCGGGACAGGTAAGTCAGACGTATGGGACGTCATTTTCTGCTCCTGTCGTGGCCGGTGTGCTTGCCCTGGCGAAGCAGCGCTGGCCTGAGGCGACCAGTAATCAGCTGCTGCAGCTGTTGGTGAAGACGGGGTTGAATCCGGATCACGGGTGGAACCAGTACACCGGCTTCGGTGGTATTGATCCGGGCTCGATTTTGAATACGGATCCATCGCAGTTCCCTGATGAGAATCCGTTGGCGCAGAAGCAAGGTGGGTCCAGCCCGACGCCGGAGGAGGTGCGCCAGTACGCGGACGGTGTCGTGGATCCGGCGAGTATCGTGAACGACAACTCGTATACGTATCGCGGGGTTGATGAGTCGAAGCTGAACGACTCGCTGAACGCGTATCCGACGCACCTGGGCACGAGCCCGCGCTACCACGCGAAGTAGCCTTTCTATCGGGTTGGGGGCTGTGGATTGGTGGCTCTTCATAATTGAGGGTGTGGGGGTGGTATGCGGGGTTCGGCGTGTCGTGGCGGGGTAGAGGTCGAGGTCTTCCGATGATGGGGGTTCCGACACCGTCCATCTGAAAGACCTCGACATGTCCAATGCTACCTTTGATCGCCCTGATCTGAGCGCCTTCACGGGCCTGGATGACCTAGGACTGGAAGTGATGGGTCAACGTGTAGGAGACGATCGGACCGTCTTGGCCTGCAAGGTAGTGGGTGAGGATCGGTGGTGCCGACAGTGTGGGGGTGAGGGCGTCGTACGTGACACGGTGGTCAGGCGCTTGGCTCACGTACCCTACGGGTGGCACCCCACCATGTTGCACGTGAGCGTGCGCCGCTACCGCTGCCCAGAGTGTGCTCACGTGTGGCGTCAAAACATGAGTGCAGCGGCCGACCCGCGCGCGAAGCTCTCGCGTGCAGCGGTGCGCTGGGCGCTGGTAGGCCTGGTGGTCCACCATCTGACGGTGGCGCGCGTCGCCGACGTATTGGCCGTGTCGTGGAACACTGCCAATACCGCGATCTTAGGTGAAGGCCAGCGCATACTCATCAATGATCCTGATCGTTTCGAGGGGGTGTGCGTCATTGGCGTGGATGAACACGTGTGGCGACACACCCCATACGGGGACAAATACGTCACCGTCATCTTGGACTTGACTCCTATACGAGACCGTCGTGGTCCCTCCCGGCTCCTGGATATGATTCCGGGCCGATCCAAGCGGGTCTTCAAAACCTGGCTGGCCTCCCAGCCCGATACGTGGCGCGAACGCATCGAGATCGTCGCAATGGATGGATTCACCGGCTTTAAGAGCGCCGCCGCCGAAGAGCTCCCAGACGCGAGGGCGGTCATGGACCCCTTCCACGTCGTGCGCCTTGCCGGTGATGCTCTCGATGAGTGCCGCAGGCGCATCCAGCAAGAACTCCACCATCGGCGCGGGCGTGCCACGGATCCCCTGTACAAGGCTCGCCGTATGCTCCACACCAGATCCTGCCTGCTCACCCCACGCCAGCAACACCAGCTAGCCGACCTGTTCGCCAGCGATTGCCACGTCGCACTCGAAGTCACCTGGAGCGTGTACCAGAAAATTACCTGGCGCCTACCGCGATCCCAACAAAATCCGCGGCAAGGCCCTGATGCAAGCCGAAATCAACACACTGACCTCCACGCGCGTACCGAGGGGCCTGACCGAGCTCATCACGCTGGGCAGAACGCTCAAACGCCGAGCCAGAGACATCTTGGCTTACTTCGATCATCCCCACACCAGCAACGGTCCTACCGAAGCCATCAACGGCCGCCTCGAACACCTACGCGGATCCGCACTCGGATTCCGAAACCTCACCCACTACATCACGCGAGCACTCCTCGAAACCGGAGGATTCAAACCCCAACTACACCCTCAATTATGAAGAGCCGGATTGGTTCCCGGATGGTAGGTCGTACCGTACCCGCGTGCGCCGTCGGTTGGGTCGGAACGCACGGTCGAGCATTCGTGTGGGCTCTCACCTGAATGTGTCGGCAGGCTTATCGCTTGTCTTTCCTTTCCGCCCGCATAGAGGCTGGGTGGGGGAGTGGGCTTGGGGACGCTGACGGCTGCGATCGCGCCGATGATCCACGGTGCGGGGTCGGCGAGGCTTGGTGCTGGGTTCCCACCTGTCTGGGGTGTGCTGGTTGGGGGTTTAGTGGCCTTGTTTTTCTTCTGCGGTGTCGGTGTTGTTGATGATGAGGTGGTCGAGGCGGAAGGGGTCGGTTGTTTCGGTGGTGGTGACCAGGCCGTTGATGGTTTGTGTGTCTCCGGTGAAGGGGTTGGTGGCAGTGCCTGCCCATGTGGTGGTCAGGGTGATGGTGCGTGTGGCCTTGGGGTAGGGGCCGTCGAGGAAGGACTTCCACCCCTCTGGTGCGGTGTAGTAGTGGCGTATCAGGGCCGGGTCGGTGTTGGGGTCCATCCCCGTCACCCACGCTGCTCCTGGTGAGGAGGTGACTGTGCCCGGGGTGCCATCTCCCCAGTCCCACGTGTATTCCTGGGCTGTGAGGGTCACGGTGACCTCTCTTCCCAGCAGGGTAACGGTGTGGGTTTGGGTGGGGTGAGTGACGTTGACCAGGGTGGGGATGCGCCGGTTCGTGTAGGACACCCCTTCGGGACGCTTGCGTAGGCCTGCGCCGTCGGGGTGGATGAGGGTGGCTGCTGCTAGGAGGAGTTCGCGCGTGGTGGGTGGCCTGTTCTGGGGTGCGTCCTGGCCGGGTTCGGGTGGCGGGTAGGCGCACACCCAGCTCCCGTGCGTGAAAGGGTCATCCCCAAACGGATTCGTCTCCACCGCGCAATGAGCGAAATCAAAATACGCATCAGCCTCACTCGCAGGAGCCGCTGTATTGGACTGACGCGTCGTATCATCACCCGCAGTCGTTGACGTAGATGGGGCGTTGTTACCAGGTGTCGTCGCAGTCTGGTACTCCCAGATGCTCTGGTGAATTCCATCATCTGCCGCCTCTGCATGGGAACCGTATCGACCCCCATCTCCTTCATCAGCGATAGTAATTGATGGAATGCACACAAAAATGATCGACAGAGATAGTGCACTCGCCAAAGAAGTAGCTGTCAGAAATCTATTGTTCATGTTCGCTGATCACGCGTCCTTGCGTTTCGATCCAACGACCGTCTTTCCATGTCATGAACAGGGACAGGGTCGATGTGTACTCTTCTTCTTTGACGGTGATCTTCTGTCCCCGACAGGTGACCCCATCGCTGGAAACAATCTGAAGCTTGACTCCAACAGTGTTTGGCTGCACGTTCCCCTCGCCAGCGGGGACAGGCTCCAGCCGCAACACGTGCACAACCCTCGACTCATTCCCATACGCCCAGCCACTCTGGTACGCATTATCAATGTCACGCAAATAGGAACTAGCGAATTCGGAGTTGGGGTCGGACATGTTGGCAAGTGGTGTGGTGTCTCCGGTGTTCCATGCGTAGACCAGGAGGGCGAGGTAGTGTTCGGCTGCTGCTTCTGCTCCTCGCTCACTGTTTTCTGTGGCGGCCTGAGGGAGTTCGGGCAGGGGGTAGGTGGAGGCGGCGTGCTCGGCAGGCCGCACCAGGACGCCGTCGGGGCCGACCTGGTAACCGCCCGACATGGGGGCCCGACTCGAACCGGTCGCTGTGGGAGTGGGAGCCCGGCCCGACATGGCAGACCGCGTGGGAATAGCGGTGGGCTTCTCGCCCCAGGCGCGCCACCAGCCCTCGGCGACACCGTTGATGTAGACGGCGTAGCAGCCCGCCACGATCAACAAGACGACGGCGATGCGGATACCCCAATCCACCGGATCAGCACGCAACCAAGCCACGCCCCCACCCGAGCCCCCGCTGTCGACGGTGGCGCCGTCCTCACCGGACTGGCTTGCCCCGCCACCACCGCCGCGCCCAGCACCGCCGCGCACGCGCGGGACCCAGGCCCAGCCTGGGCGCCATCTCCTCGGGCCGATGAAGCACCGACCGAAGAGGCCTCGTCGGGGTTGGATCGAGCGCAGGAAGGCCTCTTCCTCCTCCTGGCTCACGGGTCGCTCGGACAGGGGTGGTATCTCCATGGCGTGTGCCCTCCACACTGAGGTCTCCTCCAACGCGCCCCCACCACCGGGACCGCGCCCTTACACACCACCATACGCCAAGAACCGACACGAAACAATAACAATACACTGTAACCGTGACGCAACTATTCGCAACACATCTGCACATACGTGCGTCAAGATGGGAGTCCTCACCCCGATCGCGGCTGCCTTCCCGCTGAGCAGCGAGTACAAGGAATTTGGTTTGACGCGCGTACGCAGATGTAGGCGGGCCGCCTTACTGTCTGCTTGACAGCTTGGGGCTGTCGATGGTGACAACGATCAATAGGAAAGGAGAGATCGTGTCTTGGATTGTGGAACTTGTGATTGGCGTTGTGTCCGGTGTTGCCTCCGGGATCATTCTTGCGAAACTGGTCCCGGATGGCTCGATGGCTCCGGAACCTACAACATCAGGAAGAGGCGCCGTGACCCAACAGGTGATGGCAGCGAATGGTGATGTCGTCATGTTTGCCGGTGATCGAAACGATACGCATATTGGTGACGATAACTCCGTGCATGTCAATGTCGCGGGCGATAGTAGGAGAGGGCAGGGGGAGAGTGATGGAGATATCTGGCTAATGATTGTGCTTGGCTTCGCTGCCTTTGTTGTCATCGCGATCTTCCTCATGAGGTACTACGAGATTCTGGTGAGTCTCCTCGTGATCAGTTCTATGTTCCTGATGACGACGTCATTGATGACCGCAGGGCTGTCCTTGCGGAGCAGGCGAGTGTCGAAACCTCTTCGCTCCTCCATCGTCGCGAGCTTTCTGGCGGTTACGTCGACCTACGCGACCTACTGGTCGTGTTTCGTCCTGTCCACGGGAAAGTCCGGCCTGTCGATGCCGGATCTCAGTCGAATGCTGTCTGAGGCTACCGGCGATGACAAGCTGGTACCGTTCGCCGAGGCTTTCGATCTACTCAGTGCTGAACGCGCCTTCCCCTATGTCTCAGTGGTCTTTATGGCGATGCTCGTGACAACCGTGCTCTGCTTCTTTGCTCTTGGAATGATGATGCGGGAGTTCTGTCAGCGGCGAGTCGCCACGCGCCGTGCGGGCAGCGTAAGTGGCTGGCTTATCGATCATCTTCCCGTTCCGGGCTGGCGCTACATCCTGGGTGTCCTGCTGCTTGCATGCGTGCCCGCGTACGACAGGTTCTTTCAGGGTGACGGCGACATACAAGGTGACGACGCGGGAATACAGCCTGAAGTCCGTCCTCAGGCTCGTCGACTTCTACGAGGAGCACAACGACCGCTTGGAGGAAGCGCGGCGAGGCTTCGAAGGCGATGGCCTGGTGTATCCGCGGATGAAGCTGCTGGATATGGGGTTTTGGCAGGTTGGATTCGAAAAGAGCTGAGATACCCGGAGAACCTGATGTGCTTCTCATCAGGGTCGGTGCGTATCGGGTGTGTTAGCGCCGGTAAGTTGATCGGTTGAAGTGTTAAACACTTGGCTATTAAACAGCTTGCTACGGAGCGTTCACGGATTGACACCTGTGTAAGTGGAGTTATGGCCGGTGATAAACTTCCTATGAGGCTGTCGATGTGGACATGACCCGGCTAACGAAGGAGTAGTTGTGGAGTGGATTGATTATGTCGCGAAAGGCGTTGGTGCTCTCGTAGCGCTCGGTACGCTGTTGAAGGTGGGAAGTGAATTATATGCAAAATTCAAGAATGGTTCTGAATTTGGATTGTGGTTTGGTCGTCGCCGTAAGGTGAAAGGACTGAAGTATGTGAGCATATTCCAGAAATGTGGCGCTCTTAGCTCGAGGAATGAAATATCGAATTCCGTGAAGCAACAGCTAACGAGTGAGATAGCGAGAGATGTTGTTCGCTCTTACAGCCTCGAAAAACGAGCGAGTAGATTCAGTAGGAGCACTAGGGATGAAGTTAGAATTCTTGTAGTATTCTTCTTCCTATTTGTTGCACTGGTATGTATTGCGGCATTGTCAAAAATTACTGAAGCTACGGCCGCGCAACAGGAATTTATTGATGCTTCAAAATACATGCTTTGGTGGTGTGTTGCTGGAATTTTGGTAATGTCACTGTTGCAGGTTGTCATGGCTTTGAGTCGTTCACGCGACGAATTCAGAATTATGACCGAAGCCTCTCGCTTCGATGTAGTACAGGTTCCACTCGATTCGATCCCATACTGCGTTGAGAAAGAGAACGACTACATCTTCGTTGATGCGACCATCCGGAAGCGTTATCAAGTCCCTTTTATGGGGAAAGCAGATGGTGTACAGATGCTTCTTGATCATGATGTCACGACCGATGGAGAAGTGGCTTTGAAGACGTCCGAGGCAAAACAATGCAAGGCTGATGGCTACGAAGAAGTGGCCGGTAAGCTCGTCGACTCTTTCCTTTCAAAGACTTCGGAATATGGCAACGAGCCTATCTGCTTCGTCTTCTCACAGGCAGGCATTACGGCAGTTCTCGTCACGCAGCTGTTGCGGCGCAAAGGAATACGAGCGTTCTACATCGGCGCGACGAATGGCTACGAATCTGAAGTCAGGGAAACTATTCGAGAGATTCGCATACTCCGCGACAGTGGACTTATCTGAGTCACATGCGGCTTGGTCGGCCTGCTGAATGGCTGGATTGCCTGGCGATAGCCGGATTGAAGCAGGGACTTGATGCCATCATGTCCGCGAGTCCGTAGTCGAAGCGCTCGAATGTGGTGATTATCGGCTCTTGCGAGTCGAGTGTGGGTGGTCGGGTGTTGGTCGGGGG
The DNA here is from genome assembly GCF_024584435.1 of Schaalia odontolytica. Classification (GTDB taxonomy): domain Bacteria; phylum Actinomycetota; class Actinomycetes; order Actinomycetales; family Actinomycetaceae; genus Pauljensenia. Next base: position 1,871,827 of record NZ_CP102197.1, on the reverse strand, counting down.
GTTGCGGGTAGAGGTCGAGGTCCTTGATGATGAGCGGACTTCTACCCCCGCTGTCGTCAAGGACCTCGGGCGGTGTCTCACCCTACCTGCTGCTGCTCTGTGTCGCTTGATCGTTGTGATCTGCTCGTCGACTTGGAGGGCTTCCATCTGATGAGTGTAGCTCGCACCCCAGGGGCTCTGGTGCTCGATGTTGAGTCATGCAACCAGCTGGTTGGCTGCCCTGGGTGTGGGGTGATCGCACAAGGCCCCGGGCGCGTTTGGGTGTTCGGGCGATCCGCTGGGCGATCCGACAGTTGCGCTTCGAGGGAGCCACTATCTCGGGGCTGGCCCGCCAGTTAGGAACCACGTGGAATACCGTGTGGTCCCATATCAAGCCGTGCCTGCAAGCCGCATCTGATGACCCCGCCCCCGCCCGTTTCGCAGGGGTGCGGGTGCTGGGGGTCGGTGAGCACGTGTGGCATCACCAGGACCGACGCCTCCGGGGCCCGTGTGAGCTCACCGGCATCGTCGACCTGACACGTGGGAAGGATCATCCTACGGCCCGCTTGTTGGCTCTGGTCCCAGGAAGGTCTGGCACCGCGCATGAGAACTGGCTGGCCGAGCGCGGCGAAGACTTCCGTGCGGGGTGCAAATCGCGACGCTAAACCCCTTCCAGGGACAGCAAGAACGCCATCGACGATCAACTCCAAGACGCCACCAGCGTCCTGGATGCCTTCCATATCGTCAAGCTCGCCGGTGATGCCCCAGGTGAGGTACGCCGTCGCATCCAGCAAGACGCCCTGGGTAACCGCGGACGCAAGGGCGATCCCCTCTACCAAATCCAGCTTCTCCTGCGCGCCTCACATACGCAGGCTCACCCCATGTCAACAAGAACGACTGTGAGGCCTTCGTGGCAGATGAGGCGCATATCAGTGTCGAAGTCGCCTACCACTGCGCCCAACAAGTCCGAGACCTCTTCCATCAAGCCACACCCACCCAAGGCCAACGCCTGGCCGCTCACCTCATCGAGCGCCTACCAGCCTGTCCCATCCCCAAAATCGCCCGACTGGGTCGAACCCTACGCAAATGGAAGGACGTATTCTTGGCCTACTTCGACACAGCCGGAGCTAACAACGCACTCCACCGAAGCCATCGACGGAATCATCGAACTAGGAAGACACACCGCCAAAGGCTACCGCAACCCCACCAACCACCAACTCCGAATGCTCCTCATCGCAGGAGGCCTAGACGCCGCCACCCACACCCAACTATCAAGAACCCCATTTGTGCTTGCCTAGCTGCATCAAATCGCTCAGGGGTACGAGCGCTTCTCGTTCTGTTAGTTCAAGCACCTGTACACTGATGAGGTTCGCTTTGTCAGCGTGCTCGTTCGATTGCTCTGCGAGAGTGTTGGCACGTTCAGTGATTCGGTTGGCTTCTGCCGACCGGGTGTTCGCTCGGTGCGACTCGACAGCAGCCCAGATAGCAATGATGAGCGCGCTGGCGGAGAGGACGATAGAGATAGCGCTACACTTTCAGGGTGATGACGGTGTCATAGAGGCCGAATTGGCATAGGTCTTTACGGCGTTTCTGTTCCGCATGGGAGGCATAGCCGACGTAGGACAGGGAGGCGTCCTCGTAGCGGCGGAACGCAAAGACAGCCTGGTTCATGTGGATGGAGTTGAATACTCCTAGGTTCACTAGGAGGTTGAAATCCTCGACGGACAAGCCGGTGACCCGCTTGAACAGTTCAGGTTCGATCTTGGTGATGACGTCGTAGAGCGTGTTCTCCCTAAAGTCGGTGAGGTACATGAACGCTGGGATCCGGGTGGCGAACTTGATGAGCTTTTCCTGGATCTGCTTGCGCTTGGACTTGTACTCCTTCTCCTCGGCTGTGAGCTCTTTCTTCTCCTTCTTGGTCAGGGAGTTGCCCTTTTCCTTCTTGGTCTTGGACACCGATTCGCTCTTGTTGACCACGGTCTCGAAGATGTCAGCACCAAGGGCGCGGAAGCCTTCGATATTGAGGATGGCTTCCATGGCGCGCTCGTCGTTCATGATCTTCTTGAGCGTCATGTTGTCGACGTTGACTAGGATCGCGGACTCCCACTTCTTCGCCAGCAGGGTCGCCGAGGTGCCAGACATGGCGATGTCGAGCACCTCGCCCGCATCGATCTCCTTCATCGAGGCGCCGTCATAGGCCAGTACCGGGAGATAGTTGACGAGCTGGGCGACAGCATGTTCGGGGCTTTGGGCCTCGGGATGTAGCCCAATGCCGTAGTCGGCGATCTGGCGCAGAGCGCGGGTGGGCGCGAAGTCAAAGACGAACCCAACTGGTTTGAGGATTTCCTCCCGGCTTGGGTCATCCCCGTCAGGGTTCTTGATCGCCCACGGGGACTGTACCCGGAAAGCGGCCTGGAAGTAAGACTCCGGGCTGGTGAGGTTGCGCAGCATGAGGATTGAGGACCATTGCTTGACGGTCACCCCGGTTGTCAGTTTGCCGCACGAGAGCGTAATGGTTTTGGTGTCGTGACCGTCCCCGATTGCCTCACGCACAGGTGGAAGCGCTTCAACCCCAATCCCTGCACCCGGGCCAGCGGCGACGATCACCTGGTATTGATGCCAGAAGGTGTTGTGTCGGGCAGTGACCAGGTTTGCCATGGCCTGGCAGGCAGCAACGTTTGGTAGGTACCAGAACGAGTGCTGGAGGTAAGGAAGCAAACGGGCATCCGCGTACGGGAAGGGTGGGCGGCCGCCAGCTTTGAGCATGTCCATCTGTGTGGGTGCGTGTTCGCCACGGATGAGGTCCAGCCACTTCTGTACATCCGACTCGTGGACGAATCGTGCAGCCTTGCCGCTGCCTGTGGCTTCGAAGAAGGTGTTGAGGTCGAACTCGTCAAACTCACCCTGATGGGCGATAGCCACCAGGTCATCAGGCATCCGGTAGGTCAGCAGACGCATTTCCGGCAGCGCGGCATACGGGTTCCACTCACCGGGATGCTCTGCATCCCACTGGCGTTTGGCAAGCTGCTCGTCGGTGTAGGTCCAGTTGAAGATCTGCTCCTCGATGAACTCGCCTGTGGCTAGAGCCTTGAAGGGCGTGCCCGAGAGGTAGAGGTAGGAGCGGGTCGTGATGGGAAGAAAGTCGTCCTCATCGCTACCAAGCTCGTCAAGCTCCTCATCGAAGGCGGCCAGCCCCTCGTGGTACTCAGCTTTGAGTTCCTTGGCCGCTTCCTTCTCGTCCTCACCTTCGAAGAGAGCTTTGGCGTTCTCACGCCAGGCACCGAAGTGGTACTCGTCGAAGACCACGAGATCCCAGTTGACGGTGTGAATCCACTCGTTCTTGGACTTGATCAGGCCGGTCTTCTTGTCCCGCCCGAGGAGGTCCTGGAAGGAGCCGAAGTAGACCAGAGGCTGATCTGTCTTGACTTCGCTACCCTCATCAAGGGTTTTCGTGCTTAGGTACTGCCAGCCTTCAAAGGCCACATGGCTTGTCAGGTCTTCACGCCAGGCGTCTTGGACGGCAGGTTTGAAGGTCACGACCAGCACACGTTTGGCTCCCATGCGCTTGGCGAGCTGGTAGGTGGTAAAGGTCTTGCCGAAGCGCATCTTGGCGTTCCACAAGAAACGCGGGACCGCATTCGGATCCTCTTCCCAGATGGAGTTGTAATAGGCGAGAGTTTGCTCAACAGCACGCGCTTGCTCAGGGCGCATCGCGAAGGTCTGGTATCGCTCGCCCGTGTACTCCACGCCGGTGCGCAGCTCCGCGATAGCGGTGAGTACGTCGGCGGGCTTGCAGCGCACCCACTCCGTCGCTGAGCCAAAGTGAGGGTTGGCAAAGCCCTTTGCTTTCAGACGCTGGATGACGTCCTTGTCACGGAAGATACTGCCGTCCTCACGCTCAGCAATGATGTCAGCATGCAGAGTGAACTCCTGCTGCATCTGCCCCTGGGACTCACGGATCCGCTCGCGCACATCTTCTTTGGTCGTCTGGCCGACCTTGATGAGCCCCTCATAGCCGGCCGGAGGATTCTTCGGAGACCACGCATAGATACGCAGGCGCGCTGAGGGCTTCGAGGGCAGGAGCTCCTCATCCCGCCTGGCCATCACTCATCCTCCATCGGGCGCACGATGGACTCAATATACGCGATCTCCTCATCAGTGAGCCCGTACTTGGCGTACAACTCCTCGTCGGTCCACTCATGGTCCCAGGACTGTACGGGGACAAAAGAATAGACATGGCGTGGCGCGTCCTGCGTGGATTTCCTTAGTGATACAAGGAAGCGGACGAAGCGGGTTCGCAGGTAACTCGCAAGTGACTCTGCTTCCTCGAGTGAGTCGAAGCTTCCTGCGACTATGTACGTCTCGGTACATGCGGTTCCGGGCTCAGCAATAATCGGGCGGCTCAGAAACATAGTCTCCACTGCTGCGCTGGTGCCCTGGACACGCGTCATGAGCACCTTCCATCGATCCACCCACTCTGGATTGACTTGGATTTCAGTACGATCGGTGAAGCGCACTTCCTGATTTGCGAAGAGTTTCACCGGATCTTCAAGTTGTGATGCTCGGGATTCTCCCTTGTAGTTTGTTGCAAAGCCGAATGGCTTACGTGATGAAATCTGCCCCTCAATTGACTCCTCACAACAGGCCAGAACTTTCTTGAGAATTGGGACCGCTTCGTTCTGCCGGACCAAAACATCGAATTCATCTAGGTAGCGCTCGATGGCAGGCCCCGTGGGGTATCCGTCCCACATGGTTTGGATGCGGCATGGTCCGTCATAAGCACGCGACCACAGGAAGTATGAGACCCCACCTCGGATCTTCACGCCGGGGAAAGCCTCGTAAAGCTTGGGGTAGTCGACTAGGGCACGCAATCGGTGGTCGTGGAGCATCTCATCACGGTAGTCAGTGAGGCCTTTACCTCCAGCAAACCATCGTGACGGGGTTACCATGACCATGTGTTCCGGATCAAGGTTCTTAGCCGATTTCACGAATAACTGGTAGATCGGACTAGCCGATGCGTTATGACCTCCGTCAGACAGCTGGTATGGCGGGTTTCCGATGACCAGGTCGAAGTGCATGTTGGCTCCAAATATTTCGGTGATTCGTTGCTTAATATTGTTTGTGTGGATGAAGGCGTAGGCGTGGGTCTCGAGATCTTCATCGCGCCCGTAGTCTTCTTCCCCAGCCCCGCAGTAGGAGCAGCGCCGGCCAGTGCGGATAAAGATTTCCTCACCGGAGAGGGGGTCAACGCGGCTCTCGCGTGTGCCGGTTTTGTCATCCCAGGTGTGCTCGGTGCGTTCAAACCAGATGTTGCCTTCTGGGGTGTCGAAGGCCGTGCAGATGGAGTGCTCACTGTTGGCGTACTTTGAGCAGTAGATGCTGCGGCGGGCCATAAGGGCGGTGAGCTCAGTGATAGCTATCCCGTAAACCTGCTTGGTGAGGATGTGGTTGACCCGCTCCTGGGGGTCAGGAATAACTGCTACGAGTCCTTCACTGAAGCGGCGAGCCGCCTCCCGCAAGAAGACTCCAGTTTTCACGAAGGGATCCAGCACCCGGGCGTTCGGGTTTGCCCACAGGTTCTCTCCATTGTGGTCACGTGCCCACGCTTCGGTTGCGAGGTCAAGCATGGCTGCAGCCATTTCTGGAGGTGTGAACACTTCATCGTTTGAAAGGTTCGCGATGCAGGTGAGCACATCTGGGTTGTGCTTGTTCAACAGGAGGTTCAACGCACTCATGCTGGCTGCGCTCCTCTAGCGGCAATCTCTGCCACAGTCATCGGAGGAAAAGAGGTATCTGGGGTGAAGATCTCGGCCATATCCATGGAGCCGAAGAGGGTATCTTCGCCAAAGGCTGCTCTCTTGGTGAGGTCCTGATACTGGAAGTCTCGCCGTTGGAACTTGCCCGCCCCAAGGTAGCCCCACTCGGCAAAGGTCAGGGGCTCACCGCTGGGGATCGTCATAGTTAGAGCATCAGCCTGCACGATGTTGATCGCCAGAACTGCGCGAGCCGCCGCTGCCCATGTGCCGTCAAGATCCTCGCCAATGAAATCCGTGAAGATAGCGAGGAGATTGGTGCGGCAGATCTTAGCATTGTCGGCAAGCAGCTCGATACCGTAGGTGTTCATGAGGGCCAGGAGCGCGTAGTGGCGGCGCTCGAAGTCGTTCCTGCTGTATCGGGCTTGTACGGTTGTGAGCTTGCGGCGCAGGATCTCCTGGAGGAAGGCACCCTCACCACAGGCCGGCTCCAGGACGCGAGCATCGATACGCTCCGACTCATCCTTGACCAGGTCGAGCATGTCGTTCACCATCCATGTCGGGGTGAAGACCTCACCATGGTCGACCACACGCTGCTTCGACTTAACTAGTTGCACCTGCTCGCTCACATCTCCTCCTCGCCTGCTCCAACGTGGAGCATCGCGACCGCCTTGGTTGTCTCAGCTCGATGCTCGGAGCAGCCGCGAGGAGAGACGCTGTCTTCCATTATCTGTTCTCGGCACTCAAGGAGGGGCGAGGCAGGGCCGTGTGCCCCAGAATCATGCGGATTGGTCAGTGAAACTCGTCGAAGCGAGCTCAAGTTGCCCGTCACTGCCGCCCTTGCCTTGACGCTTCCTGTGGAACGCGGGCAGCCGATCGGCAGGGATCCCGAATGTGGGGCGTTTGTCAGTGGACAAGCCCGTGATGTAGCCGAAGAAGGACTCTTCGTCGGCGTCGAGCGAGATGACCGTGTGTGCGGCGATGGCCTCTTGCGCTTCCGACCTCAGGGCACCGGTGGCATCGAGTGCGAAGAACGACTGCTTGGACATGCTGGCGAGGTAGCACAGGATACGGCTTGGCCACCTCTACGACGGCGTGCAGGCGATCGTCAACCGCGAGCTCTCCTGACCTCCGGCCTTGTATGGCACTGCGCCCTCATCCACCAGCCCTTGGTGGGTTGGGCGCCTCGCCATATCCGGGGGTTATCACCACCAGCCTGCCGCCACCTAGAGCGTGGCAGCACCCCCACTGCCGCCCATGAAAGCAACGCGCCGTGTCCGGTTTACGCCGTGGGCAAGGACCCATGGGGGAACGGACGGTGAATAGACCATGGAGCCACACGTGAAGCGAAAGATCATCTCGCTTAGGGAAGGTGGAGCCAGCTTCGGGCGGATCGCAGCAATAACCGGCGTCGGGCGAGGACGATTAAGTCGTGGTGTAGGCGCAAAAGCATCAGCCCGCACGCCAATGGCACACCCAACAAATGGGGTGTGCGAGCACAGCGGGAAAGCCATCGACCAGTCCCGGCGTGGGCAGTGGTTTTGCGGCCGGTCCTGCCGCATATCCTGATGGTACGCCCACCCGATGATGCTTGAGCGCTGCGCCATCACCACCCACATCTGCGCCGGCTGCGGGGCCACCTTCGAGTCTTACGGCGACAAGCACCGCAAGTACTGCATGCACTCCTGCCATATCCGCACCCGTTTCGGAACCCGGGGCAGGCACCCATGAGCAGCCAGGCCACCGTAGCGTGCTGCAGGCAGAAACACAGACGGCAGCAGACCTGGACTTCCTTGATGCCCTTGCCGCCCAACGGCTGCTCACTTCCAGCCAGGTACGGGCTATTCACCGGCTGCTCGCCGCTTCCAGGGATGGGACCAGGGCGGGGTTTACCGGTTCTTGATAGTTGGGTGTGGGTGGCGGCGTCTAGGCCTCCTGCGATGAGGAGCATTCGGAGTTGGTGGTTGGTGGGGTTGCGGTAGCCTTTGGCGGTGTGTCTTCCTAGTTCGATGATTCCGTCGATGGCTTCGGTGGAGTGCGTTGTTAGCTCCGGCTGTGTCGAAGTAGGCCAAGAATACGTCCTTCCATTTGCGTAGGGTTCGACCCAGTCGGGCGATTTTGGGGATGGGACAGGCTGGTAGGCGCTCGATGAGGTGAGCGGCCAGGCGTTGGCCTTGGGTGGGTGTGGCTTGATGGAAGAGGTCTCGGACTTGTTGGGCGCAGTGGTAGGCGACTTCGACACTGATATGCGCCTCATCTGCCACGAAGGCCTCACAGTCGTTCTTGTTGACATGGGGTGAGCCTGCGTATGTGAGGCGCGCAGGAGAAGCTGGATTTGGTAGAGGGGATCGCCCTTGCGTCCGCGGTTACCCAGGGCGTCTTGCTGGATGCGACGGCGTACCTCACCTGGGGCATCACCGGCGAGCTTGACGATATGGAAGGCATCCAGGACGCTGGTGGCGTCTTGGAGTTGATCGTCGATGGCGTTCTTGCTGTCCCTGGAAGGGGTTTAGCGTCGCGATTTGCACCCCGCACGGAAGTCTTCGCCGCGCTCGGCCAGCCAGTTCTCATGCGCGGTGCCAGACCTTCCTGGGACCAGAGCCAACAAGCGGGCCGTAGGATGATCCTTCCCACGTGTCAGGTCGACGATGCCGGTGAGCTCACACGGGCCCCGGAGGCGTCGGTCCTGGTGATGCCACACGTGCTCACCGACCCCCAGCACCCGCACCCCTGCGAAACGGGCGGGGGCGGGGTCATCAGATGCGGCTTGCAGGCACGGCTTGATATGGGACCACACGGTATTCCACGTGGTTCCTAACTGGCGGGCCAGCCCCGAGATAGTGGCTCCCTCGAAGCGCAACTGTCGGATCGCCCAGCGGATCGCCCGAACACCCAAACGCGCCCGGGGCCTTGTGCGATCACCCCACACCCAGGGCAGCCAACCAGCTGGTTGCATGACTCAACATCGAGCACCAGAGCCCCTGGGGTGCGAGCTACACTCATCAGATGGAAGCCCTCCAAGTCGACGAGCAGATCACAACGATCAAGCGACACAGAGCAGCAGCAGGTAGGGTGAGACACCGCCCGAGGTCCTTGACGACAGCGGGGGTAGAAGTCCGCTCATCATCAAGGACCTCGACCTCTACCCGCAACCCCCCGACCAACACCCGACCACCCACACTCGACTCGCAAGAGCCGATAATGGGTATGTGTTTCCGCCGTTTCGTTGATAGTGTCGGCCAACTTTGGGTATACTTCTCAGTAAGTGTACGGGCTGCTATGTCGCGTGCCCGTGGTCCAAGGAAGGATATAGGGCAGCGATGAGTAATCTCGGGGCATATCAGATGGTCACTACGGGAATCAAGGCAATAGGAGGGCCAGCTAAAGCCGGTGTAATTGCTGTTGGCTGTGTTGCAGCTCTCGCGGGTTTTGCCTACCGTTTTGGTGTTAATTGTGGCGTCAAAATGGGTGATCGTCAGACTGTCGAGGCGAAGGTTACTGAATGGGTGCGTTCAAGATTTGTCCAATCCGATGCTCATGAGCTTTCTGAGGTACATACGGTCTCTGCTGACGTTGAGTGTGGCGGTGGTCTTGTCCTGCGTGTTGGTGATCGGTTCCGTGCTGGCGAGGTCATCGATGGCATGGTCTACATTGAGGTTGAAGGCAGCGACGATAACCCATTTATTGTGTCGGCTGAACAACTGACACTGCACTCTGACTATCCCTTGCTTCTTAAGGAAGAGGATGACCTGGCGGCTGTCCATTGAGCGCTACTGCAACAAGAGGGTGTGTGATGATAGTCGGTACACAGAGAGGAAACGTGGTCTGGCTCTTGTCCAAGTAATCGATGCGCCAATGGAAGCGGCACCAACAATAACAATCAATGATCCTTAAAACGCTGGTCCTAAAAATCAGGCCAAGTCAAAAGAAAGGCATAACTCAAATGGCTGTTTTCTATAGTTTTCACTATGAACGAGATGTTCACCGTGTGCAGTTAATCCGTAACATGGGAAGTGTCGAAGGGCAGAAACTTCTCAACGCTCAAGAGTGGGAAGCGGTTCGCGTAAAAGGTGACGAGGCTATCCGTGATTGGATTGACGAACAGATGAAGTGGAAGAGTGCTGTCGTTGTACTTATCGGCGCACAAACTGCTTCTCGCCCATGGGTGAAGTACGAGATTCAGCGAGCATGGGACCTGCGTAAACCTCTCCTCGGAATACGTATTCACGGACTTTCGTCAATGGGATCTACAGACGTTGAAGGAGCAGATCCATTTTGTAGTATCAACGGATTTAGAGGATACAATCCTGGACTTCCAATCTTCGACCCCACACGGCGCGATATTTGGGGAAAAATTGACTCTAAGGCTACATATGATGAGCTGTCGTCGAACTTGAAATACTGGGTAGGGCAAGGATGTATCAGGAAGTGACTAGCTTACAGTGCTGTCCCTGTCCCTTTTGTGCGATTGTTCGCGGAGAAGACGCTGTTGTTCGCGAAGTTGCACGTAACGACAAGGTCGTGATTATCTTCCCAACAGAGCCTGCTGTTCTTGGTCACTGTATGGTGATTCCTCGCCGCCATGTTGAAGAGTTCACCGCGTTGACTGCTGACGAGGTTAGCGCGGTGATGACTTCAGCCCAAGCCGTGGCTATGAGCCTGCGCGAAACCCAGCATCCGGATGGAATCAACATCATCCAATCCAACGGTGAGGCAGCTACACAGACCGTTCCTCATGTCCACGTACATATTGTCCCCCGATGGGATGGCGATGCCTTTGGGGAAATTTGGCCATCCAAGACAGACTTCTCTGATGAGGAGAAGGATCGGACTCTAGCGAAGTTACGCGCAACAACTCTTCTTCCTTATAGCTCCGCTACACCAGAGGATCGTCGGCAGCATCTATCCTTTGCTCAGAACGTCATCAGTCGTATGGCGCAATCGTCTTCCAACACGAAAAGTTGGTTACTTCCCGTCGTGACGGCAGCTTATGGGTATTCACTCACGAAGTGCTCCGTCGCACTTGCTCTCCTAGGCATCGTTGCTACGGTTGTTTTCGCATTCCTGGATGTTGGATACCTGAGGACTGAGCGCAAATATCGCGACCTCTACGAGCGTATAGCGGCTGGTGACCCCGATGTTCCTCCATATTCGCTGAATTACCAGTGCTCTGGGGAAACCAGGAGAACCCGATTCTTGGAGCACTGCTCGGTCATTAGAGGGTGGGCGATTCTGCCGTTCTACGGGACTCTACTTGTATGCGGGTTTGCGTCCTTAGGAATGGCGCTTCTGCATGGACATTGATAAGGGGCTCCTCGCCCTCGGTTAACTACGTGGGAAGTGTATCTGGCGCGCCGCGGTGGTGCGGCGCATCCCTTAATTAACCCTGCGCGACCTCGGCCCGGATGAGGGGGATCGGGTAGGCGGCGGCCGAGATGGGGGAGAGGTAGGAGTCGGTGATGCCCGCGGTGAAGGCGTCGATGCCGAGGACCTTGTAGAGGGCGTTGCGGCCGAACTTGGTGGAGTCCGCGACGAAGTAGGCGGTCGACGCGATCGAGCGGACCTTCTGCTGCAGTTCGATCGAGTAGCCGGAGGAGGCGTAGATGCCGTCCTCCATCACCGAGTTTGCCCCAAACACGGCGGTGTTCACGCGGATGTGGTCCAGCTGGTCGATCGCGGTCGGCCCCCACATGTGTGTCCGGTTGGGCAGCAGCTCGCCGCCCACGAACACCAGGTTCAGGGAAGGCTTCTTCAAAATCTCCAGGCCCACCAGCAGGTCGTGCGTCACCACGGTGACGCGGCGGGCGTTGAGGGCGCGCGCAACCTCCAGGCACGTCGACCCCGAGTCGAGGAAGACGGACTGCCCGTCCAGGATCCGCTCCGCCATCGCCGGCCCGATCGCGCGCTTCTCGGCTCGGTTGGGCGAATCGTGCAGGAACTCCTCGGTGTCCTCGTCCTGCGGGACGGGGATCGCGCCTCCGTGGGTGCGGCGCACGAGGCCCGCCTCGGCAAGGTGCTCCAGGTCCCTGCGGATGGTTGACACGTTGACCTCGAGGGCTTCCGCCAGGGAGGACACGGTCTCGAAGCCTGTCGCCTCAATCATGGAAACAATGGTGTCTTGCCGGGTCACGATGCTTCCTTCTGCTGGCTACGGACGGGGGACGGCGGCGGAATCGACGACGGATGCCTGCAACAGGGCATCGCGGACTCCGCCCTCTTGACACTGTAGCGAACTTTCGGAGCGAATGTGCGCGATACCGCGCAACGAGGGATCTCGCGGGTAATCGCAGTCTATGGGGAGTTATTCGCTCAGTATTTGCATGTAACCGTGCAAACAAGCGGAGGAGACCGCGCGTTGATGGCCGCTTCAGTGCATGTGATATGCGCGAAAGAGAGTTGCACATGCGCGAAAGCGCGTGTATTGTTGGTGATTGCGACGCGGGTCACGCCATGTTGCGTGCGCCATCGCGGGAGATGGCGAACCCACAGCGTCCGCCAACGAGATCACGAGGAAGTGACGACATGAAGATCGGAAGACTGAGCGCGGCAGCGATGTCCATTGCGTCGATCCTGGCTCTGACGGCCTGCTCGACCGTCGGTGGGACGGCGGGGGAGAACCCCGGGAGCACCACCGGATCGGCCTCAGGCGATGCCAGCAAGACGATGGTCACCGTCGTCAAGGTCAAGGGAATCGCCTGGTTTGATCGAATGGACGTCGGAGTCAAGGAGTGGGGCGCCGCCAACGGCTACGACACGCGAACGGAGGGAGGAACGGACGTCTCCCCCGAGAAGCAGATCCAGATCATCCAGGATCTCATCGCGCAAAAGCCCGCGGCCATCACCGTCGTCCCCAACTCCCCCGAGGCCCTCTCCGCGGTCCTTGAGCAGGCCCGAGCCCAGGGCATCAAGGTGGTCTCCCATGAGGCGACCGGCATCAAGAACGTCGACGTCGACATCGAAGCCTTCGACAACGCCTCCTACGGGGTCGACATCATGAAGAGCATCGGCGAATGCACTGGCGGCACCGGCAAGTACGTGCAATTCGTCGGCGGCCTGACCGCCAAGACCCACATGGAGTGGGTCGAGGCCGCCTACGACTACCAGCAGAAGAACTTCCCAGGCATGGAGCGAGTCGAGACCCCCATCGAGTCCACCGACAACGAGACCGCCGCCTACGAGAAGGCGAAGGAGGTGCTCGGCAAGTACCCCGACATCAAGGCCTTCCAGGGCTCCGCAGGTAATGACGTCCCGGGCATCGCACGCGCGATCGAAGAGGCCGGCCTCTCCGACCAGGTCTGCGTCATGGGAACCTCCATCCCCTCCGCCTCCGCCAAGTACCTCGCCACCGGATCAATCGACAAGATCTTCTTCTGGGATCCCGCCCTCGCCGGGAAGGCCCAGCTTCAGATCGCGAAGATCCTCGCTGACGGCGGAACCATCACCGAGGGCACGGACCTGGGTATCGAGGGCTACAACAACCTGCACAAGCTCGACGGCTACGACAACGTCTGGGTCGGCTCCGCCCAGATCGCCGCCGACGCCGAGCAAGCCAAGAAGTACAACTTCTAACGAGGCGGCCCCGGCCTCGGCGCGAGAAAGGCGAGGCCGGGGCTCGTTCCCCACGCACACAGCGCAGTCCCACACGACACTCGAAGGAGAGCACATGCGCACCAATGTGGAACAAGCACCGCGCCCCAACGGACAAGGCTCGAGCGCGCACGAGAACCCCTTCCTAGAGGTTCGCCATATTGTCAAGAACTTCGGCGGCGTCCGAGCCCTCGACGGTGTCGACCTGGCTGTGTGGCCCGGAGAGGTCCTGTGCCTGGCCGGAGAGAACGGCTGCGGGAAATCAACCCTCATCAAGGTCATCTCCGGCGTGCACCGGCCGGACTCGGGAAGCATCGCAATCGAGGGCCAAGAGGTCACGGCGCTCACGCCGCTCAGCGCGATGAAAGCCGGAATCCAGGTCATCTACCAGGACTTCTCCCTGTTCTCCAACCTCACCGTGGCCGAGAACATCATGATGACCGCCTCCGTGACCGACAAGAAAAGCTTCTACAGCCGCTCTCGCACGACCCGGCACGCCCGTACGATCGTGGAACGCCTGGGGGTCGCCCTCCCCCTCGACGCCGACGTCGAACAGCTCTCCGTCGCCGACAAGCAGCTCACCGCAATCTGCCGAGCCCTGGCAGGCAACGCGAAACTGTTGATCATGGACGAGCCAACAACCGCCCTGACCCAGCGGGAGGTCGCTCGACTCTTCATGGTGGTCGAGAAACTCAGCGCCGAGGGGGTTGCACTCATCTTCGTCTCGCACAAGCTTGACGAGGTCATGGCGATCTCCCAGCGCGTCACCATCATGCGCTCCGGCCGCAACGTCATCGACTCCCCGGTCGAGGAGCTCGACCGCGAGAAGATCACCCACTACATGACCGGCAAGGAACTCGACCAGAGCAGACGCGTGCCACCCCTCGACGACGACGCCCCCGAACGCCTGCGAGTCGAAGCGCTGACCTCCGCGGGCCGCTTCGACAACGTCTCCTTCTCCGTGAAAAAAGGCGAGATCCTCGGAATCACCGGACTTCTCGGATCGGGGAGAACCGAAATCGCGCAGGCCCTCTTCGGCCTCCTTCCGATCGACAGTGGACGAGTGTCCATCGACGGCGAACAGGTCGAGGTTGCCTCCATCAAGCAGGCGATCGACGCCCACATCGGATACGTCCCCGAAGACCGCCTCACCGAGGGCCTCTTCCTTGACAAGTCCATCGCGGACAACGTCATCGCCGCGTCCATCGACCACCACACCTCGAAGCTCCACACGCTCCGCAAGGAGCGGATTCGGCGCACCATCGCGCACTACTTCGAGGCCCTCCGGATCAAAGCCCCCGACGTCCTGGCTCCCGTGCGCTCACTGTCCGGCGGAAACGCCCAGAGGGTCGTCCTCGCCAAGTGGCTTGCGCGCTCGCCCAAGGTCCTCATCCTCAACGGCCCCACGGTCGGTGTCGACGTCGGATCGAAAGCCGAGATCCTCGAGATTCTACGAGAGCAAGCCGCCGCCGGAATGGCCATCGTCATCATCTCCGACGACGCCCCCGAACTCGTCTCCTGCTGCCACCGCGTACTCATCACCAAGGGCGGCCACATCGCCGCCGAACTGGCCGAAGAGGACGTCGATGCTCGAATGATTAGAAAGATGGTCGTGTCATGAACATGAGTACCGTCGCTCGCAACGTGCTGCGTTGGATCTGGGGACCCAACCGCGAGGGAATCGTCCTCACCGTCCTGGTGGTGCTCGCGCTCGTCATGTCCGCGATCAGCCCCGCCTTCTTCACGGTCTCCACGCTCTTCTCCCTCCTGCGCTCCTCCATCGTCCCGACGATCTACGCCCTGGGCGTCCTCCTCGTCATCATCTCCGGCGGAATCGACGTCTCCTTCGCGGCGATCGCCTCCTTCGCCTCCTACGCCACCATCGTGTTCCAACTGAGCCGAGGCATCAACATCGGCCTGTTCGGATCCTTCGCGATGGCCCTCATCATCGGAGCCGTGCTGGGACTCCTCAACGGCTACCTGATCTCGAGGTTCAAACTCCCGACCCTCATCGTCACCCTCGGCACCCAGGGCATCTTCCAGGGCTTCCTCCTGGCCTACATCGGCTCCACGTACATCGCACAGCTGCCAGAGGGAATGGCCTCGGCCTCGACCGCCAACATCGTCTCGGTCGACACCGATACCGGCGTCGCCCTGCTCCACTCGATGATCATCCCGGCCATCGTCCTGGCGATCGTCATCGCTCTGATCCTCAGCAAGACGATGTTCGGCCGCTCCATCTACGCGATCGGAGGCGACACCGAGTCCGCGCACCGAGCCGGAATCAACGTCAAGAGAACGCAGATCTGCGTGTACGTCATCGCGGGAACCCTGGCCGCGACCGCAGGAATGGTCTACATGATCCTGGGGCGCTCGGCCAACCCCCAGGAGCTGGTCGGGCACGAACTCGACATCATCGCCGCCGTCGTCCTCGGGGGCGCGTCAATCTTCGGGGGACGAGGCTCCGTCCGGGGAACGATCCTCGGGGTCCTCCTCGTGCAGCTGATCAACAACTCGCTGATCCTCATCGGAGTTCCGAGCGCATGGCAACGCGCCGCAGTCGGCCTGCTCCTCGTCGCCGGCGTCGGCATTCAGGCCCTGGCCGCCAAACGAGGAACGAGGCTCCTGCGCAGCAAGAACGCGCAGGTCGACCACAGCAACGCCGCCCCCCAGGCCGTCGAAGGATGAGCGCCATGAATACGACACTTCGTGAAACCAACTCCCGCATCGACCTCTTGAGCGCCTCCCTGCTGTCTCGGCTCAGACGCGACAGGTCCATCGGCCGAATGGTCCTCATCCTCCTCGTCGCCATCGCAGCGTTCTCGGTCCTGTCCCCGAGCGTCTTCCTCACGGGACTGAACCTGCAAAACATGCTCCTCGGGGTCGCGGAGATCGGGATCCTCTCCATCGCCATGATGATCTCCATGGTCACCGGCGGCATCGACCTGTCGCTGGTCGCCATCGCCAACCTGTGCGCGATCACCGTCTCCACGCTCTACACCTCCTCGGTCCTGGGCGGCGCGGGAGCCGAACAGTGGAGCCCGGTCATCATCCTCATCGGCCTGGTCGTGGGCCTCGCCTGCGGCCTCGTCAACGGCGTTCTCATCGCCTACGTGGGCGTCACCCCGATCCTGGCCACGCTGGGCACCATGCAGATCTTCAACGGATTAGCCGTCGTGTGGACCGGAGGAAAGACCCTCTACGGATCCCCCGAAGCCCTCACCGCCTTCGGGAAGACGGCCGTCGCGGGCGTCCCCCTCCTCTTCATCGTCTTCGGCCTCGTCGCCCTGCTCGTCGGTTTCATCCTGAATCGCTCCCCGCTGGGCCTGTCCCTCTCCCTCGAGGGCTCCAACGGGACGGCTGCGAAGTTCTCGGGCATCCGCTCGACGCGCATCCTGATGAGCTCCTACCTGCTCACGGGCCTCCTCGGATCGCTGACGGGAATCGTGTTCATCGCCCGAAACCCCACGGCCTCGGCCGACTACGGCGCCTCCTACGTCCTGCTCGTCATCGTCATCGCCGTCCTCGGGGGGACGAACCCGAACGGAGGCTTCGCCACCGTCGGGGGCGTATTCCTGGCCGCCCTGACCCTCCAGGTCGTCCAGAGCGGATTCACCTCGATGAGGCTGTCCGCCTTCCAATACTCCATCGCACAGGGAGTGATCCTCATCGGTGTACTCGTCCTCGACTGCATCGACTGGAAAGACGTTCGATCGCACCTCTCCATTGCCGTCAGGCGCACAGATTCGGTAGCCGCTCACGACAGCGGTTCAACAGAAAGGAAATGATCATGAAGAAGATCATTAACAACCCCGACCAGTTCGTCGATGAGATGGTCGAGGGCATTCTCCTGGCTCACCCCGATCAGGTCAAGACACCCGGCGACGACCGCCGCGTTCTCGTCCGCGCCGACAGCCCGGCCGCGGGCAGGGTGGGAATCGTGACCGGGGGCGGCTCGGGTCACCTCCCCCTCTTCAAAGGCTACGTCGGACGAGGCCTGTGCTCGGGCGTCGCCATCGGCAACGTCTTCTCCTCCCCGTCGGTCCAGCAGTGCGCGGATGCAGCCAAGGCGGTCGATGGCGGCGCGGGCGTGCTCTTCCTCTACGGAAACTACGGCGGCGACGTCTTCAACTTCGACCTGGCCGTCGACCTGCTCGAACTTGACGGAATCGAGACGCGCACCGTGCTCGGCTGCGACGACGTGGCCTCTCAACCCAAGGAACGCGCTCGGGATCGTCGAGGTGTCGCGGGCATCTTCTTCGCCTACAAGGCCGCGGGCGCGGCCGCCGAGCGGGGGGATTCGCTCGACGAGGTTGCCGCCGTTGCCCAGAAAGTCGTCGACAACACTGCCACGATGGGCGTTGGCCTGTCCCCGACGATTCTCCCAACAACCGGTTCCCCTTCCTTCGAGCTGCCCGACGGGGAGATGGAAATCGGCATCGGCATCCACGGCGAACCCGGCATTCACCGCGGACCCCTGGGAACCGCCGACGAGATCGCGGATCGGATCCTCGACTCCGTCATCCCGGACCTGAGTCTGCACGAGGGAGACCGCGTCGCCGTCCTTGTCAACGGCCTGGGAGCCACGCCGCTGGAGGAACTGTACCTGCTGTACAGGCGCACGCATCGCCGTCTCACCGACCTGGGGGTCGTCATCGAGCGACGCTACGTCGGCGAGTACGCGACCTCCCTGGAGATGGCCGGAGCTTCCATCTCCCTCCTCAAGGTTGACGACGCTCTCCTCGAGCTCCTCGACGCTCCCGCCCAGTCCCCGTTCTTCAGGGAGGCGTGAGCATGCGATCGCGTGAACTCATACGCCAGATCCAGGCCTCGATGTCGCTGCTGATCGAGTCCTCGGACGAACTGCGCGACCTCGACCAGGTTCTCGGCGACGGCGACCTGGGTATCACGATCTCCGCGGGTGCGCGTGCGGTGATCGAGGCCCTCGACGCCATGCCCACCGAGCCCGAGCCGGTCCCCTCCGACGTGGCGCGAGCCTGCGCGAGAGCATTCGCGAACGCGAATCCGTCGACGATGGCGGCGCTCGTGGCCGGAGGACTGCTTGCCGGTTCGAAGGTCTGGGTCGGATGCGAGGACGTGACCGCGGCGGAAGCGGAGGCATTTATCCGCGCGGCCGCGAACTCGATCTCGCACCGTGGCAAGAGTCAGGTGGGAGACAAGACGATCCTCGACGCGATGGTGCCCGCCGTCGATTCGCTGGCCGACAGTCTCGCGGCGAATCCGCAGGTGGCCACGGATAGCGACCTCGCCCTGGGAGCCCTCGAAAGCGCGATCTCGTCCTCGGCCGCAGCCGTCGTGGCCACCCGAGACCTGCAGTCCCAGCGCGGACGAGCCTCGTGGCTGCAGGACCGGTCGATCGGCCTGCAAGATCCCGGCGCGACAGCCTTCCTACGTGCGCTTGAGGCCTGGCGAGATGCCGCCACCGGAGAGAGGGGGCCTCGCGCGGCCGTCGTGGGCAACCTCTGAGGCCGCGCCGTCGCGACCACACCCGAGGCTGGGGGCGACCGAGAGCTCGCCCCCAGCCGCCGTCTGCGAGTCGGTGCCCGCCGCCCGCCGAGCAGCCGAAGGGGCTCGCGTACTGACGGGCGAGCGGGGGACCGGCCGGGCGCGCCACCTCGCGTCGTGGCGGCCTCCGCGCCGAGGCCGGGGCTACGACAAAGGGGTGGGGGTCCCGGACGGAACCCCCACCCCCGCGCGCGAGCGATCAGCCCTCCGCTTCGAGAGCCTCTTGCTCCTCTGGGGTCAGCTTCGCGATGCCGATGCCGGTCGCGCCCCACACGAGGGCAAAGAGGATCGCAATCCAGTTCGAAATCGCCCACGGCATGTACGACAGGGTCGCAACGCCGAGCGTCCCCGCCATGTAGGCGCCCGCCGACGTCCACGGCAAGATCGGTTCCCACACGGTCGCCGCATCCTCGATGGTCCGAGACAGATTCTTCGGGTGCAGGCCGCGCTTGATGTACTCTCCGCGCAGCATCTCACCCGGAATCAGCAGCGACACCTGACCGTTCGACGTGATGCCGATGACCGCCAGGCCCGTCACGATCGTCGACGCGATCAGCGCGAAGGTCGACTTCACGGGAGCCAGCAGGCTCGAAATCAGCACGTCCAGCGACCCGGACACGGACACGGTGCCCGCGAAGGCGATCGCGCAGAAACAAATCAGCAGGACGCTCATCATCGAGTTCATGCCGCCGCGCTCGAGCAGGCGCGTCACGTCCTCAATCACCGAGTCGGCCGCGAAGCCCGCCTTGCCGACCATCTTGATCTTGAACCCATCCACCGAGGCAACCACGGAATCCTTGAAAGAGACGTGCTGGAACACAACCGCGTTGAACATAGCCGTCGCGCACGAGACGAGCATGACGGGAACCGTCGGCAGCTTCATCACGGACCCGGCGAGGACGACCACCACGGGAACCAGCAGAAGCAGGTTCCAGTTGAACGCGGAATCCAGGGTCGCGAGGATCGTCCCCACCTTCTCGGGCACCGCTCCACCCGAGGACTGCAGGCCGAAGATCAGGTACACGGCGGCCGACGTCAGGAATGCGGGCACCGTCGTCCACATCAGGTGCCGAATGTGAGTGAACAGGTTGACGCCCGTTGCCAGCGACGCGATGTTCGTCGTATCCGACAGGGGAGAGAGCTTATCGCCGAAGTAGGCACCCGCCACGATGGCTCCCGCCACCATCGGCAGGTTCGCGTCAACGCCAACCGCAACGCCCATGAACGCCACGCCGATCGTGCCCGCCGACCCCCACGACGTGCCCGTACACAGCGACACGATGGCGGTCACCACCAGGGCGATCAGCGCGAGGAACTGCGGGTTAATGATCTTCAGCCCGTAGTAGATGAGCATAGGAATGGTCCCGCCGGCCATCCACGTGCCGATCAGCGCGCCGACGACGATCAGGATCAGGATCGCCGGCATGGTCTTCGCGATCTTCTCCGCGATTGCCCCGATGATCTCATCCCACGTGTACCCCAGGTAGAGGGCAACGAGCCCCGCGACAACCGCCGAGGCGATCAGCAGCGGCTCCACCGGCAGGCTGGCCGCAATGTAGCCGCCCCCCAACAGCGCGATCAGTGTGACCGCGGGAATGGCCGCGATCAGCAGGGAAGGAGCGCGGTGAGCGCGCTTGCCCGACTGAGTCTCTGACATGTACGTTCCTTTCGAATAGTTGCGGTCCCGCGACGGTGCGCGACCGTTCAGTGAACTGAAAGAGCGAGGATCGCCTCGCACAGGCGCTCGAGTGCGCGCTCGAGATCGCGCTTGGGAAGCGCGACGTTGATGCGGAAGAATCCCTCGTATTGCTCCCCGAAGTCCTCCCCGGCAGATACGGCAACCCGCGAGCGGGCCACCGCCTCGGCCAGAAGCGTCGCGGAGGGCAGATACGAGCGAGCATCCACCCACACGAGATACGTCCCATCGGGGTCAACGACCCGAGCCAGCGGAAGCTCCTCCCTCAGACGAGCAACCGCGACGCGAAGATTCGCGTCAATCCGCTCACGCAGCTGGTCCACCCACTCATCACCCTCGTTCCATGCTGCGATCGCCGCCGGAATCGCGAAGAAATTCGGGTTGTGCAGGCCCATGAGGCGCTTGGCCTCCTCGAGGCGCGCACCGAGTACCCCGCGAACGACGATTGCCGAGGCCTCCAGACCCGCGCTGTTGAACGTCTTGCCCGGAGAGCAACACTGAATGAGTCGGCCGGACTCCCACAGCTGCTGCGAGTGGATGGCCAGCGGCTGGTAGCCGTTTCGACCCGGGCGCTGAAAGTCGGCGTGAATATCGTCGGAAAGGACCGTCACGCCATAGGTGAGAGCGAGCGCGGAGACCATGTCGAGCTCCTCCGATGTCCACACCCGGCCCGTCGGATTGTGCGGGTTGCACCACAGGAGCAGGTCCGCGTCCCGCATGGCCTCCGCGAAGCGCCGCTCGGGGATGACGACGCGCCCCTCCGACAGGTCCAGGGGGACCCGACGCAGCTCGCAGCCGGCGCGCTCGACGACCTCGATGATGGGTCCATACGCGGGATCCAGAGTGACAACCCGGGGCGCGCGTCCCAACTGCCCGGGAAAGACGATCGCACACAGGGCCGACACGCACTGGACGATGCGAGGGAAGAAATGCACGTCGCCTACCGCGGGACTCCACCCGTGGCGACGCGCCTGCCACCCCCGCACGGCCTCGCGGAAGTCATCGAAGACCTCCGTGTAGCCGAAGATGCCCGGCTCGCACGCCCGCGTGATCGCGCGCGACACCGCGGGGCACGTCGCGAACTCCATGTCCGCCACGGACAGGGACACAGCGTCTTGTCCGAGGTCGGCGGCCAGCAGGTCCCACTTCGCGCTGTGCGTGCCCCAGCGAACGATCGACTCGTCAAACATTCGTCTCACCCGCCCTCGCGGATCCGTCCTCGACCCGCGGGAACGCCGGAGGAGAAACCTCCACGGTGGCAGCCTGCATCGCCGCACCCAGGGCAACGTACTCCCCGGGATGGGGAACCTCGACGGTGGCCCCCAGCGCCTCCGAGGCCAGGGCGCGCACCGCGCTCGACCGGGCGCCCCCGCCGACCAGAAGCACGCGCTCGACCGCAACCCCCTGCGCGCGCACCGCGTCCAGCGCCCCGCGCATCAGAGCCAGCAGCCCCTCGATCGTTGCGCGGGCAACGTGCGCGCGGTCACAATTGGACAGGGTCATCCCCTCCAGGCTTGCCGTCGCCTCCGGAAGATTCGGCGTGCGCTCGCCCTCGAAGTATGGGATCAGCCGCAGCCCGCCCGCGTCCGGGACCGACAGGGCCGCCTCGTCGAACTCCTCGTAACCCAGGCCCGTCACCCGCATCATCGCGTCGATGATCCGGGATGCGTTGAGAGTGCACGCCAGTGGCAGCCACCGGCCCGACGCGTCCGAGAAACCCGTCACAAGACCCGACGGGTCCGACACCGGACGCTCCGAGACGGCCGCAACCACCCCCGACGTCCCCAGGCTGAGCAGCGCCGATCCCGGCCTCAACCCGACACCCAGTGCAGCCGCCGCGTTATCTCCCGCGCCCGGACCCAGCGTGATCTCACCCCAGCCCCGCGCCTCGTCCCCGCAGCCCACGGCCTCGTGCGGGCCAACAATCCGCGGGAGAGCGATCCGCTCGGCCCGGGCGGCGTCGCACCGTAGTGCCTGCGCCACAATGTCGCGCCGGTACGTCCGACCCGACCGGTCAACGTATCCCGTGCCCGAGGCGTCGGATCGATCGGTCGCCAAGCCCTCCAGGCCGACCCGATCGAAACCTCCCGCGATCCTCCATGTCAGGTAGTCGTGAGGCAGGCACACGGCGGCCACCCGCCGAGCGGCCTCCGGCTCGTTATCTGCCAGCCAACGCAGCTTCGTGACCGTCAACGATGCCACGGGAACGGATCCCGTCGCGTTGGCCCACCAAGCCGCGCCCGACGCGCCGCCCGCGTTCTCGGCGTCGCGGCACCCGTCCTCGCGCTCAGCTATCAGCTCACGGGCCGCAGACGCACTGCGCGTGTCGTTCCACAGCAATGCCGGTCGGATCACCCGACCGCGCTCGTCCAGGACGACCATTCCGTGCTGCTGGCCGCCGATGCTCAGAGCGCGCACGTCCTCGAACCCGCCGGCCGCCTCCGCCGCCGCGAGAAACGCCTGCCACCAGGCCTCGGGATCCACCTCGGTACCCTCCGGGTGAGGGGCGCGCCCCTCGCGCACAACCCTGCCCTCAGCCGGGTCCCAGACAACCACCTTGCACGACTGCGTCGACGAATCGACGCCTGCGACATAGGGGCGCGTAATCATCGCTCAGCTCCTTCACCGTCGACAGACATCAGCCGACCAGGTGACGCATTGCCTGCTGGTACAGCTCAACAAAGTGATACTCGCGTGCCCCCGCCGCGGTCGCATCGAACTCCTCGTCGCCGCGGTCGGCCAGGAAGTCCTCCAGGGACTCTCCCTGCGCGAGCGTCGGCTGGGCCAGCTCAGACACCGATGCTGCCTCCAGCAGCTCCCGGGTCGTGGGGTCCTCGCGGAATGCGCGGGCCTTGCGCGCCAGCATCAGATACATCTCCATGTTTGCGCGCGCGGACTCCCACACGCCCTCCATGCCCTCCGTGCGGCTCGGCTTGTAGTCGAAGTGGCGCGGCCCCTCGTAGCGAGGCCCACCGCATGGGAATCCGTTCTCCAGCAGGTCGACCGTGAAGAACGCGCTGGCCAAGTCGCCGTGACCGAATGCCTTGTCCTGGTCGTACTTGATGCCCGATTGTCCGTTCAGGTCGATGTGGAAGAGCTTGCCCGCGTTGAGCGCCTGCGCGAGCGCGTGCGTGTAGTTCAAGCCGGCCATCTGCTCGTGGCCGGTCTCGGGATTCAGACCCACAATGTCCCCGTTGTCCAGCTGTGCGATCAGTGCGAGAGCGTGGCCAACCGTGGGCAAGAAGATGTCGCCGCGGGGCTCGTTCGGTTTGGGTTCCAAGCCGATCCGGAGATCGTAACCACGCGACTTGATGTAGGCGGCGACCGTGTCGAGTCCCTCCTTGTAGCGGTCGAATGCCGCGTTCAGGTCCTTCGACGAGTCGTACTCTGCGCCCTCGCGCCCGCCCCACATGACGAAGGTTGTTGCCCCCATCTCCGCAGCAAGATCCACGTTGCGCAGGATCTTACGCAGGCCGAAACGGCGGATCGAACGGTCATTGTTCGTCAGGCCGCCATCCTTGAACACTGGATGGGTGAAGGTGTTGGTCGTGACCATCTCGATGACGAGGCCGACGGCGTCGGCTGCCTCCTTCACCTTCATGGCACGCTCGTGGCGCTCCTGGTCCGATGCGTCGAAGTCGAACACGTCATTGTCGTGGAAGGTGATGCCCCACGCGCCGACCTCCGCGAGTTTCGCCGTGTACTCCCACGGGTCGAGGACCGGGCGGGTCCCCGTCCCAAAGGGGTCGACCGCGTTCCATCCGACGGTCCACAGGCCGAAGGAGAACTTGTTGTCGTGGGTGGTTGTCATGGCGGGGTCCTTTCGAACGTCGATGTTCAGGTGGAGTGGGTTGTGGTCGTGCGTGGCGTCGCTGGTGGAGCCGTGCGTTGTCGTGCGGTGCGGGTCTCGGTTGTTGTCGTGCGGGCGCGGCATCGGGCCGACTGTGCGGCCGTTGCGCGTCGTGTTTGCGTCGTCACAATTTATTTGTTGTGGGGTAAAACTTAATACCTGTGCGCGCTCTCGTCAAGGCCACTCGAAAAGTCCGTTCGACGGGCGTGTGAGATGTGGCGTTCAGCGGCCGGCGCGCTGGCGGATTGCAACGAGAACCTGCGCGACAACCTCGTCGAGACGTCGCAGATCGGACCAGCGAATGCGGATGATGCGCCACCCGGCCAGTTGGAGGAGGCGAGCTCGACGCTGCTCCGCCTCGATAGTCTCGTGCACTTCCTGAACGCTGTCGCCGTACTTGATGCGCCCATCGAACTCGATGGCGATTTTCAGACCGGGAAGCGCGATATCAATGAAGAAGGTGTGCCCGCTGCAGCGTACTTCTTCCTGCGTGGTGATTCCCTTGATTCCTGCCAGGATCAAAGCGTGGAGAACGCGAGATTCTCCAGGGGACTCGCATCCGGCATCCGCGTGGGAAATGACCCACCGCGCTTGGCTTGTGCCGCGGCTCGAGCGGGGGAGTGACGCGAGTTCCCGCAGAAGATCGTGACGTGCCTGTTCGGCTCGTTCGCGTGAGGCGAGCTGGTCGAAGCGCGAGTAGCTCGCCAGCTGAGCTATGCCGGCGCACGTCAGAGCAAAGGCCTGCTCCTCTGCGGCTAGCCGCGCGCAGTCGACCACGATGCGCGGAGCGAAAGGGATGGCGAAGCCTTCTGCAATCTGGTGTGCAGGAAGAGATGTTCGGACGATTGAGGCTTGTCCCGCCGGCATAATCAGTTTGGAGCCGATGTGAACCGCATGGAAAGAGAGCCTCCGCTCGCCACAGCTGATCGGTGCATAGGCGGTAATAGGCCCCTTGTCGGTGATGACGGGGAGGCCGAGGATCCATCCCGCACACTCGCCAGTCAGAATATGATCGTGCCGTCGCATGCTCAGGGCGCAGATGCGAGACCCGCGAACAATCGTCTTTTGGAGCCACAGAGGATGCCCCTCAAGAGTTGAAGTGGGGAGGTAGATTCCCCGCGCGATCCTGGCGAGGGTTCCGCTCCGAGCTGCTCGGCTGATGCGCATCCGATTCGGTTCATGGTCTGGTGTGACGAGAGACTCCCGAATCGCCTGCAGCGACGGTACTTCGTTGTCGATCATGGTGCGCTCCCAAGGTTGGAAATCTCGCGATGATCTGACTGTGTTGCGTCATGTCTTTTCGAGCAAGTAGTGTGCGATTGCCTGTGGATAACGCGAAAAGCCGATGCGTCCTGGGGAAACCTGCCTGTGAAGGGAGTTTGCTGAGGTGCCTCGCCGTGTCGTTGTTACAAACGTCGTCAATCTGCACCGTTTGAAACGTCTCTCTGTTTGCCGGTGTTACAAACGTCGTCATTCTATGGCGAGAATCGGCTCAATTTGGTGTTTTTGGCGTCGGATTGACGACGTTTGTAACATGCAGCCCGAGAGACTGACCGACAATGCTTCGGATTGACGACGTTTGTAACAGTTGCAGCTGTCAACTCGTCAAACTCGCGGAACCATTGCCCCGACGCGGTAGCCTGGGTCCATGCCGACCCATTCCGACAGCGTCGACGAGGCCGCCCACATCAGCCGCGTCCCGATCGCCTCGCCGCGCGCCTCAGAGCGGAGGATAAGCGCTGATAACCGCGGCGTGAAGTCGGAAAACGTGCGAGCCTCCAACATGTCGACGGTGCTGCGCAACATCCTCGTCTCGCCGGGAGAGGTTACGCGCGCTGGCCTCTCGCTGCGCACAGGAATGACGCGCGCAACGATCTCGCGTCTCGTGGACGACCTGGTGGGTGCGGACCTCGTGCGAGAAGTCGAACCCGGTGACGGCGGCGGCCGAGGCCGCCCGGCCAACCGCCTCACCCCCGCCGAGGGAAGCGCAGCCGCCCTCGGCGTCGAAGTGGACGTTACGAGTCTTGACATCATGCTCGTTGACCTTGCTGGACGGGAGCTTGGGCACCGCCGGATCGAGCGCGATCTCGCCGACAGTGCACCGGCTGAGACGATGGCGTTCGCGGCCCGCGAGGCCCGCACGTTGCTCGAAGAAACCCTGCCTGACGGTGCCCTCTTCCTGGGCATGGGAGTGGGGCTGCCGGGGCTCGTGTCGCCGACCCGCCTCGCGCTTGCCCCAAACCTGGGATGGCGCGACATTCCGCACGCTCAGCTGCTGGCCCCCCTCGCCGACCTCAACCCGATAGTCGTTGCGAATGAAGCGGACCTGGCGGCCTACGCGGTCGCATACACGCGTCCGGGTGTGGCCGACGGGCCCTCGACCTTCGTGTACGTGTCGGGTGAGGTGGGCGTTGGCGCGGGTGTCATCGTCGATCACCGCCCGATGAGCGGGGCGCGCGCCTGGTCTGGCGAAATTGGGCATATGTGTGCCGATCCGAACGGACCCCTGTGCCGCTGCGGGGCGCGGGGATGCCTCGAGGCGTACCTGGGCGTGCGCGCCCTCGCCGAGCACGTGGGCGCTCCCGCGGGGTCCGGGGCGCGTGACATTTTGCGCTGCGCGGGTCTCGTCGACGACGCTGGATTCGAGACCTCCGAGTATCTTCCTGAGGCGGCAGTGCAGGAGCGTGCGCGCGCCGTGCTGACGGAGGCCGGAGCAGCCCTCGGGCGCGTGTTGTCGGGCGTCATTAATGCGATGGACATTCCACACGTCGTCCTGGGTGGCGCGGTTGCTGAACTGAGTAGTGCCCTGCTGGATCTGGCCCGCGAAGAAATTGAGACGCGGACGCTGCAGGCCCCGTGGTCGTCGCCGATCGTTGAAGTATTAACGGATTCTGCGTCGCTGACGGTGCGGGGTGCAGCATTCCGAGTGCTGGATTCGCTTGTGGACGACCCCGCCGCCTTCCTGAGTTAAGCGCGTTCTATCGGAGCGCTCACCAGTCGCCCAATCCCAGGTAGTACAGAGGGTGGGCAAAGAACGAGGCAATGGCCTCGCGGTATTCGAGCGGCAGCATTGGGTAGATGACGATGGCGGCTAGGACCGCGACGATCAGTATCACGAGGATGCGTTTCTTGGTGCTCATGGGCGCCTCCTTTGTGGGGTGGTGAGTGTTGCGTGGGCATCGGCGAGGATGTCGTTGACGAGGTCGACGCCCTGCGGTGTGGCTAGGAGTGGGCGGTCTTCGGGGTGCTCGTTGAAGTGGTGGATGAGGGCGTCCAGGCCCGTGTAGGGGATGCCGATGCGCTCGGACGAGATCCCCCATGGTCCGTCGTATATGTCGGGGTCAGCGTGAAGAAATATCGTTGGATGGATGATGTCATCGATGGTGACGTTATCCGCCCACAGGATGGTGACGTCCCGGTCGTTTGGATCTTCCTCGACGGACAGTAGCTCCGGGAAGTGGAAGGAGATTCCCTTAGGCGTCAGAGTTGTCGTCTGCTTGTCACTCAGGGCAATGATGAGGTCCTTGCCGGGGTTACGTGTCCACTCAAGATAGGCCATGGATGCAACGGCGAAAACATACATCGCGGCATGGAAGGGCTGTCCGGTCGTGAAACCCGCGGCCATCGTGCCGCCCGCGAAGGCGTAGAGCAGCAATCCGGTCGTGATGAGCGCGATGGATTGATGGTTGCCCGGAATGACGATGGAGTCGTCCTCGAAACGGGGACGCGATGACCAGAACGGGCGCACACTCTTTTCGATGAGGTGGGGAAGCGCCGCGGCCAGGTACAGGGGGAACCAGATGAAAAGGAGCTGGAGCGGGCCGATGTGAATGAACAAGAAGATCCAGTAGGCGCACACAGCGACGACTACGTTGAAAACGATGGCGACACCAGTGAGCTTCCAGAAGTCTCGCGCCGCCAGGTCCACGCCTCGAGGAGAACTGTCGTGGGGTCTTCTTGCCAAAAATGAGGAAAGACGAGCCACGCTCACCACCCCAGGCCGATGTAGTACGGCCAGTGCCACGATGGAGCAGAGACATGCTCGCGGTTGTTGAGCGAAACCTGGCTGAGCGTGCCGGGTAGACCGGAAGGTGCCAAAGCCTGTTTCCTGCCGCTCATGGGCGCCTCCTTTGTGGGGTGGTGAGTGCTGCGCGAGCCTCGGCGAGGATGTCGTTGACGAGGTCGACGCCCTGCGGTGTGGCCAGGAGTGGACGGTCCTCGGGATGCTCGTTGAAGTGCCGGATGAGGGCGTCGAGGCCGGTGAAGGGGATGCCGATCGTCCGGCAGCATAATCCCCATGGACCGTCATACGTGTCGGGGTCAGCAAGGAGATCAACATGATGCCTGTCGGTGTCGATGTCAAATATTCGCACGTTCTGGTCCCATCGGAAGGAGGCGTCGCTGCCGCATCCGTCAGAGGCGGACTCCAGATACTTATGGATTGACAGATGAGGAGCCGCGTGAAAGTCGATGCTATCTGGGGATAACACCGTCATTGAACGATCCTTGATGGTGTTTTTCAGGTCTTCCATTGGATTCTCAGAAAAGAGATGATAGGCAAAAAATGCTGCTACCACCGCAATACCGATAGTTGTCTTGAAGGCGTGCGTTAAGAAACCGAGCATGAGTGCTCCTACGACGGTCATGCAGAGGATCGCGTAGCTAGTGAGGTATCCGATGTTGGTGAGACGCTCACCTCGTATGACAACGTAGCTGTTGACGAATCGAACATGGGGACGCAGATAGGGAACTATCGAGTCGCATGTCACCTGGGGCACTCCAGCTACTAGCGGAATTGAAGCCAGATAGACGGCGAAACGGAAATCCCCGTAGTGTGTCAGGCGATAGATTCCTTCAACGATCGCTATCATCAGAGCGAGGATCACGGTCGCAATTACTGCGCGTTTCCACTCGTTGCGCCGCCATCTGTCTTCACCCACGAGCGACTCGGTGCGATTGGAAAAGATGCTGGAGAGGAATCCGCTGATCCCCCGACGTCGCGATCGAGTCATGGTCACCAGCCTAATCCGACGTAGTACGGCAGATGCCAGAGAGTGTTGTCGATGCGTTCACGATATTCAAGAGGTACCTGTTTGTAAGCAACGTTGGCTAGATAGGCGGAACCGGCCGCCGCGGCCGCGGCAGCCACTACCTCACTGCCAGCTAGAACGACAGCAGGAGCAGTGAGTGTAACGGTAATTTCCGCTGCAAGCGATGACCCGATGTATCCCCCAACGATGCCAGCAACACCAGATACTGCAGTCGCAGATGGCTCGTCGCTCGTTGCTACTTCGTACGCAAGCAATAGATTATTGATTCGGTTGATGTTCTTTGCGGTTGTAGACGCAACATTGGAAGCGGTGCGGTAGTTTTTCCTTGCTTCCATAGCCTTTGACAAGCTCTGATTCATTAGGGGTGGAACCCTCTTCATTGACGGATCCTGCGCTACTCTAGTGAAGCGTGAATTAGCCTTTTCAAGCTTCTCCAGTCTTGTCTTTTGGCGTGTCTTCATTGAAGTTTCGGTCGCCATAGAAGCTATGGTCCAGTGGGTCTTCAATTTCTCCAGTGTTCCGTCCTGTGTTTCTTTCATAAAAGGTTCTGGGGCATTGACTTGCACGCTCTGTAGATGTTTAATTACCCATTGCTCAAGATCGTATCGAACGAGGCGAGCTCTCTCGCGGAGTTCAGCAAAGTCCCTTAAGCGCTGCTTGTGCTGCTCATATTCGTAAATGTCAGCACGGTATTGGTCTTGTTCATGCATCGACGCGTTGGGTGCGGGCATTGGTGGTTCTTGACCGAGAAGTGGAGGGGCAGCGATATCGTATTCATTAATTACGTCAAGTCCGCATGCTCTGGCATTTGTGCGGATCGTCTCCATGTCGCGGTAGTGGTAGTCGAGCTGTTGCGCGTATGCGCGCATTGCTTCCCATGACCTGTATGCAAAATCGGAGTTTTCTTCGGTTTTTAAACGAAAATCAAATAGTGCTTGTTCGTAGGCGTCAGCACTCTTTCCTGCCCAGTATTCGGGCATGGGAACGAGGGAATTCATCATCTCGATAAATGCATCGGAGAAGGTATTATGGAGCTTTTCGATGGCTGCCGCAGCTTCGCGGATCTCTTCGGGGTTTCCATAAATTCTCGTGTCAATGAGGCCGACGGCATCTTGAGGATGTCCTCCGTTTCCTGCTACCATTCCCATTAGCTGAGCTCCTCTTTCAAATTTAAGAAATAATTTGTTACTTCTTCTTCCTCTTCTTTATGTTGTGCCACCAAGGATCGTAGATTGTCGGCACTGCCTTGGCATTTCTCGGTGAATGTTGTTGCTGCAAAATCAAGAGTGCCTAATATGTCGATGATGATGTCAGTGGCAATGCCGGCATCAACAGATATGGGTAGTTCCGGTGGGATGCTTCTGGATGAATCCGCAAACTCCTCGTACTTCCTTGCCATGTTGAAGATCATGTCTTCGGTGATGACGAGATCTGCTGTCATTGTGGCTTCCGTTCGCGCGCTTCGGGCTCGAAATATCGATCTACTTCGATCGCGTCAAATCCTATTTCCTCTTTGAGTTCTGGGAGACGCTTCGTTTCGATGAGGCCCCATGGTTGCGTTTCGCCCAGTCCGTCAAGGAGACGATCGAGGGACGAGTACGCTAGAAGTACGCGTGCTTCGTTGAACATGTGAGCAAAGAAAAACCGTATTCGCCGTCAGGCCGTTGGTCGATTGGGACGTAAAGGACGGGAGGTGCGACCTCGGGATGTGTGTTCACGGACATGTGTTCCATGACTTGACGCTAGCAGGCATGTGATCGGGGACGCAAGTATAGGCGAAGGATGCAAGCAAGCATGAGCGCATGAAGCGACCCCGTCCTCGTCTCTGAGAAGAGAAGCGAAGCCGGGGCCCACGAAGCCTCAAATGCGACAGTTAGCGGCCAGACGCGAGCGCCGCCCGGGCGACCTCCCCGAAGGAGAGCGGGTCGCGGCCCGTCACGTCGCGCACGGCCGTGGACACGACGTCCATCTCGCCGCGCGCGATTGACGTGTAGGTCGACACCCACGAGTCGTACTCCCACTGGGCGGCCGGCCACTTCTTGCGCGACTCGTACGCCTCCTTAATGGTTTCTCGCACGTAGGTGACGGGATGCCCCTGCACGCGGGTGAGGATTGCGGCGATCTCGTCGAGGGTCAGGGCCTGCGGCCCCGTCACATCAAGGGTCTGGTTTTCGTACTCGTGGGGCCGGGCGAGAACCCCGGCGGCCACGCGCCCCGCGTCCTCGCGCGCGACCACGCTGACGCGCCCGTCGCCGGCGGGCCCAAGGATGCGGCCCTCCTCGTCCGGCAACTCCACGAAGAAGTCCGCATAGAAGTTGTCGCGCAAGAACGTGTATGTCATTCCCGATGCCTTGATGTGCTCCTCCGTGTGGAAGTGCGTGCGCGCCAGCGTGAACGTCGAGTCGGGCGCCGCGTTCATGAACGACAGGTACACGATGTGCCGCACCCCTGAGGCGCCCGCCGCGTCGACGAACGCGAGGTGCTTGGCCAGGCGGTCCTCGCTCTCGGGCGCGGACACCATGAAGAGGATGTCAACGCCCGTGAGGGCGGCGCGCGTCGTGAGGGTGTCCTCGTACGAGCACTTCACCGCGGTGGCACCCGGCAGCTCCGGGGCGCGCGCGATGGGGTGTTGGCCAGGAGACGCAGGGGCAGGCCGCGCTGGGCGAGCAGTCGGGCGGCGGCGCCGCCGACGTTTCCGGAGGCGCCGGTGACCGCGAGGGAGGGGAGGGGCGAGGCCGGGGTTGCGTGGGTCGTGTTCGTGTCCGTCATGGCGTCAGTGTCCCACGGCGATCGGCTCCCTTCCAAGAAAAACGCCCAGGTGAGTTCACAGATGAGGCGACCCGCCGAGACCAAAGGTCCTTGCTGGGCTTGCAAACGGCACGTCTGGGGGGTGGGTGTGCCTACCAGCGCCCCAGGCCCAGGTAGTAAAGGGGGTGGGCGAGGATCGCGGTGATGCGCTCGCGGTACTCGAGGGGGAGCATCGGAAAGACGACGACTCCGACGAGGATCGCGACGATGATGACGATGAGGACTCGTTTCTTGGTGCTCAACGTGGTGACCTATCTGCGTGTGGAGGAGGTGAGGGTCTTGTGGGCGTCGGTGAGGATGCGGTTGACCAGGTCGACGCCCTCGGGTGTGGCCAGGAGCGGGCGGTCCTCGGGGTGGTCGTTGAAGTGGCGCATGAGGGCGTCGAGCCCGGTGTAGGTGATGCCGATGTGGTCGGCGCAGAGGTCCCATGGTCCTTCGCGCGAGATGTTGCTGAGATAGATGATGTGTTCCTCGACTGACCCAATGTGGATGCCTTGCTTCCACAGGATCGTCACTTCCGCGTCGCGCTTGTGGCTTTCAAACGATAGGCGCGGAGGGAAGCGGAAGACGATTCCCTCGGGTGTGAGCGTGGTCGTCTGCTTGTCGCGCAGGGTCATCGGCAGGTCCGAGAAGGGGCGTTGGATCCCATCCCAGTACAGCGCAAAGACGACCAATCCGGCGTAGCTTGCTGCCTGCAGGGGGTATCGGGTGATCAAGCCGTATATCAGTAGTGCTGCGGCCGCTATTCCCAGCAAGTAAACGCTGATCATGTGGGCGATCGAGTCGTGGTTTCCTCGTATGACGATCGCGCTATCGACGTATCGAGGCCGGGAGGAAGCGAAGGGGCGGACACTCCTTTCGGTGAGCTGCGGGAGCGATGCCGCCACCGCGCCAGGGAAGGACAACAGGAGCATCACGGTAGGCGGGTAGGTGGGGTCTGCGAGCCCGAAGGCGTAGGCACCTGTTGGCAGCGCCAAGCTGACAAGGACGAGGATAACGACGCCCATCCAGTACCGTCGAGCATGTCTGTCGTGGCTCAGAGGATCTGGCGATACCTCGGTACGGGGAAAACGGACGTAAGGATGCCAGCGCATGTCACCGCCCCGTTCCGATGTAGTAGGGCCAGTGTCGCAGGGTGTTGTCGATACGTTTGTCGTTTGGAACCTGTCGGGTGGATGGGGGCACCGGTGGATGGGTGTTCCGTGACATGGTGTCCATGTGCTGACGCTACCAGGGGAATGATGGCCGGGACAAACACGGTCATTGCCCTCCGTAGCTGGTTGGCGGTGGCCAGTCGTGGCTACGAAGCAGGGGACTGCGGTTGGTCCGGTTGGGCGCGGCGCGCGTGAAACCGCGCACGCCCCGGTGCGGGGGTGGCTTGCCGCGTGTTGAAACTACCGCCGCCCCTGCCTGGGTGACATGGCCACAAAATGGGGTGTTTGGCGTGTGCCGGGGTGGTGCGGGTTTCATGTGAGCGTTGGCGTGCCCATGCCGGGGCGATGTCGGTTTCATTGCGAGTGCCAGCGTGTGGGCTCCTGGGTGGGGGTCGCCACGCGGCGGCCGGAAACCGGAGGGCTGAGTGCTCGTCTGGATGGAAGCAGCGGACAGGCCGCGGCGGAC
Organism: Schaalia odontolytica; assembly: GCF_024584435.1. Lineage (GTDB taxonomy): Bacteria > Actinomycetota > Actinomycetes > Actinomycetales > Actinomycetaceae > Pauljensenia. The sequence goes on along the minus strand of NZ_CP102197.1, from coordinate 1,837,957 downwards.
GCGGCCCGGCGAAAGGGTGCCGCAGGCCCAGGGTCGCGCAGGAAAGCAGCTCGCGGAACGCGGCAACCGCGAGCCCGAGAGGGCGCTACGCCCCGTGCCTGGAGGAGAAGGACCGCTCGAACTGCTCAAGGGAAACCCCGCGGGTCTCCGGCACGATGAACAGGTAGAAGCACAGGGAAACGACGTTGATGGCGCCGAAAGCCACGTAGGTCCAGGTGGCACCCAGGTGGGCGATCATGATGGGGAAGAGCCAGGTGACGATCGCGTTCATGATCCACCCGCAGCCGACGGCGAAGCCCTGCGCGACGCCGCGGATGCGGGCCGGGAAGATCTCCGAGACGAGCACCCAGTTGACCGTGCCGGACTGCTTGGCGAAGACGAACAGGGACACGAGGGCGACGACAAGCCACGGCAGGTACGACGGAATCGAGTCGGAGATGGTCCCGTCGGCCAGCGTGTAGGGGGCGATCCCCAGCCCGAAGGTGAGCGCGAGGGCAAACAGGGACAGGGTGACGCCGCTCTCCTGGTAGATGCCGACGTGGCGGCGGGCCAGGCGGGAGACGAGGTACAGGCCGAATGCCGCGCCGACGCACGCCACGAGGCCCGTGATCACGTTGAGGGTGATGGAATCGGCGGAGCTGAAGCCGGCGGCGGCGAGGATCTTTGGCAGGTAGTACATGGCCGTGTTGATGCCGGTGAGCTGGTCGAAGCAGGCCAGGCCGACGCCGATGAGGAGGAGCCTGCGCGTCCACCTCACGGAGACGGTGCGCCGCAGGCTCCAGTGCCCCTGGCTGGTTTCGGCGGCGCGCACGGCGATCATGTCCCGCACCTCGGCTGCGACGTCGTCAACGCGGGCATCACGGATTCGTTTGAGTGCTCCGATGGCCTCGTAGTAGCGTTCCTTGGACGCGTACCAGCGGCCGGACTCGGGCATCAGGCGCATCCCGATCCACAGGAGGATCGCCGGAATCGTGGCGAGCACCAGCATCCACCGCCACGCGGCCCCGTCCCCGTCCGTCACCACTGCGGTCGCGACCCGGGAGGCCTCGTCCCACGAGTACCACTGGCCGACGCTCAGCGTGCCGGAGGGGTCGGCGGAGACCAGGACGCGGGGTCCGCCGTGCGCGTGGGAGAGGGCGGCGTTCATCGAGTAGGCGAGGAATTGGCCCGCGACGATCATGAACTGGTCGAGGGCGACGAGCCCGCCGCGCATCCGGGTGGGTGCGGACTCGGACAGGTAGATTGGGACGGTCGCGGAGGCCCCGCCCACGGCGATGCCGAGGACGAAGCGGAAGAGGAGCAGCAGGTGGATGTTCGGGGCCAACGTGCAGCCGATCGTGCCGACGATGAAGATGAGCGCCAGGAGCAGAATGCCTTGACGCCTGCCGCGCCTGTCGGAGAACCTGCCGCCGACGATGGCGCCGAGGGCCGCCCCGATGGCGAGGATGCCGCCGACGAGTCCCTCCTCGAATTCGTTGATGCCCAGGCCACCGGCGACGCGAGGCATGTACATGTAGGGAAGGGCTCCCGCGATGACGCCGGTATCGTAGCCGAAGAGGAGGGAGCCGAAGGTCGCGACGGCCGCCAAGAGCTTGACGGAACGCGTGGGTCCCGAGGCCGGGGTGGATTCCATCAGTTCGCGTAGTTCGCGGTCGGTGGGGGTGCCGATCGCCTCGGGTCGGGTGCGCATAGCTCCCATTGTGCAACGCGTCGCGAAAGCCGCGAGCGCGACACTCAGTAACCTCTCAGGAAAGTCATAAGGCATGGATGATGGGTTCATAGGTGGTTCATAGGGTCGCGTGGGGAAATGGGGGCATCGACATAAGGAGATCCCAATGACCGCCCCGATTCTCATCGCTATCGACCTGGCCGCCATGGCGGCCCTCGTGTTCGGCCTCTACTTCCCTCGACACAGGCGTGCCGACCTCGTAGCCGCCTTCCTCGGCGTCAACGTGGGCGTCCTCGCGGTGACGATCATCCTCGCCAACTCGACCGTGAGCGCCGGCCTGGGGCTCGGCCTCTTCGGCGTCTTGTCGATCATCCGTCTGCGTTCCGACCAGATCTCTCAGACGGAGATCGCCTACTACTTCGCGTCCCTGGCCCTGGGCCTGCTCACCGGCATGTCCTCCTCGGTCACTCCGCTGCTGGGCGGGCTCATCGCGCTGATCCTGGCCGCCCTGGCGTTCGGCGATTCGAAGCTCGTGTTCGGACGCTACACCTCCCAGACCGTTCAGCTTGATCGGGCGATCGCCGACCCCGACGAGCTGAAGGAGGTTCTCGCACAGCGCCTGGGCGCGTCCGTCGCGTCGGTGAGCGTGGTCAAGCTCGACCTCGTGAATGACCTGACGCTCGTGGACGTCCGATCCAAGGTCGCCTGACCCACGACCCCACCCCCAAGACAACCCGCAGAGGAACACCTGATGAACGCCGCCCTGAACTCGATCCTCGCCCGCCTGGAGACAATCGGCCTGACCGAACTCAACGAGCGCGCCTCCATGCTCACCCGCGTGGACCGCAAGTATGCGCTGGAGCACGACCGTGCCTCGGCTATCCTGAGCCACCTGCCCGAGGCCACGCGGGTCCTACAGGTCGGCGGGCGCGTCTCCCAGGGGTACGCCTCCACCTACTACGACACGCCGAACATGGACTCCTACCTGCTGACCGCGCTCAAGCGCCGCCGCCGCTTCAAGGTCCGCTCCCGCCGCTACCTCTCCTCGGGTGCCTCCTTCCTGGAGGTGAAGACTCGCGGCGCTCGCAAAACGACCGTCAAGAAGCGCATGACGATCTCGCCCGACGAGGCCGGGGCGCCGCTGGCGGGAGAGCGGCGCCGGTGGGTGACCGACAGGGTCGAACCAACGGGTTATGCCAGCCTCGTCCCGGTTCTGGAACCGGTCCTGGAAGGCTCGTATGAGCGCAACACCCTGCTTCTACCCAACGGGGAGGGGCGGGCAACCGTGGATACCGGCCTCGAGTGGCACTCCCTGCGCACCGATGGCACCCGCGTGAGCGGAGGGGACCTGGTCATCATCGAAACCAAGTCGGGAGCCACCCCATCGGTCGTTGACCACCTGCTGTGGGAGCAGGGAGTGCGCCCCGTGAAGATCTCCAAGTACGGCACCGCGATGGCCGCCATGCATGATCTGCCCGCCAACAAGTGGCACCGCACCCTCGAGCGCTACTTCCCGGAGTACGTGATCGACCGCGCGGCCACCCGCCCCTCGCCTCTGGCGGCTGCCGCCTGAGCGACGCGACCCAGACGCGCGATCCGGCCGAGCCTTTGCCGGCCCGAGCCCCGCTGCCACGACACGAGACCGATTGAGTGAAGGAAGAGACAGACAATGAAAGCCCTGAAGAAAACCATGACCCCCGCGCGGACGATCGGCGCGATCGCCCTCGTTGGCGCGCTCGCGCTCGGAGCCTGCGGCTCCTCCGGCCTGGCCTCCTCCAGGCACGCCGCCGCCACGGCCACAGCCGCGGCCGCCGGAAGCAACGGCGACACGACCGCGCCCCCCACGGCGAGCGACGCGCTGGCGGCCAATGCGGAGGCCTCGCACGTGGAAGACAGCGACTGGAAGGCCTCCGACGCCGTTGACGTGACCCTGAGCGGCACGACCGCCGCGTCGTCGTCGGCGGCAGTGTCGGCAAGCGACGGCGTCCTGACTATCTCCTCGGCCGGTGTCTACCGCCTGAGCGGGTCCTTCGACGGAAAGGTCGTCGTCGCCGCGGGTTCCAAGGACCGGGTTGTCCTGATCCTGGACAACGCGACCATCACCTCCTCCACGGGTGCGGCGATCGAGGCGACCAGCGGCGACGACCTTGTCCTGGCCCTGGAGGGAACCTCGACGGTCACCGACGGAAGCTACGACGGTACGGAGGATGCCAATGCCGCGATCTACGCGGACACGGACCTGACGATCACCGGCAGCGGCACCCTGAACGTGACCTCCGGCGCCTCGGACGCGGTCACCTCCAAGGACGACCTCTATGTCTTGAGTGGGACGATCAACGCGACCGCCTCGGATGATGGCCTGCGCGGCAAGGACTCTCTGACGGTCGCGGGCGGCACCGTCGCGGTCACCTCCGGTGGCGACGCCCTCAAGTCCGACCAGGACAACGACGACACCAAGGGCTACGTGAACATCTCGGGCGGGGTGCTCACCCTGACCTCGGGAGGCGACGGCATCGACGCCTCCACCGACGCCATCGTGACCGGCGGAACCCTGTCGATCACCTCGGGCGGGGGAGCGGCGAGCGGCAAGCCGTCCACGGGCTCGACCAAGGGCATCAAGGCGTCAACGTACGTCATCGTCGACGGAGGCACCATTGACGTGGACTCCGGGGACGACGCCATCCACTCCAACGGAGCCCTGCGCCTCAGCTCCGGCACGATCACCGCCGCCTCCGGAGACGACGGCGTCCACACCGAGGTCGCCGCTGTCCTGGATGGCGCGGATGTCACCGTCACGCAGTCGAACGAGGCCCTCGAAGGTGGACTCATCACGATCGCGGGCGGCACGATCGACCTGACCTCCACAGACGACGGCATCAATGCCTCGGGTTCGATCACGGTCGAGGAGGGACTGGCCGCAACGGCCGAGACCGCCTCGGACACGGCGAGCGCGGAGACGAGCGAGGCCACGACCTCGGGCGACGCGGCCGCACAGGCGGGCCCCGGTGGCATGGGTGACGGCGGCGGAACCATGGAGGATACCGGCGAGCAGCTGACCATCACCGGCGGCACCATCACCGTCAACGCGAACGGGGACGGCCTGGACTCCAACGGGTCGCTGACCATCAGCGGCGGAGAGACCACCGTGTACGGTCCGGCATCCGGCGCGAACTCCAGCCTCGACAGCAACGGCACCATGAGCATCACGGGTGGCACGGTCATCGCCTTCGCCACCAATGAGATGGTTGAGACGCCAACCACGACCGACGGCCAGGGGTGGGTCTCCGCGTCCGCGACCGGGTCCGCAGGATCCACGGTGACGATCACCGACTCGTCGGGCACAACGCTCGGCGCGTACACCTCGCTCAAGGCCTTCGGTAACGTCATCTACTCGACCTCGGGCATGACCAACGGTGCCACCTACACGGTGAGCGTCGATGGAAACGCCACCGAGGCGACCGCAGGCCAGGGCGGCATGGGGATGGGCGGACAGCCGCCAGCAGGTGGACAGCCCCCGGCAGGTGGACAGCCCCCGGCAGGTGGACAGCCCCCGGCGGGCGGTCCGGGTCAGGGTGGTCAACCCCCGGCCGCACCCCAGGGCTGAAGCCTCCTGAATAGAGTGTGCCCCGCGTGATTGTCGACACGCGGGGCGCGCGCGGTGAGTCCTCACCGACGAGGCCCGCTCCGTGATCTCACGCCCGCACCCCGGTTGATCGCCCCCCGGGAAGAGTGCACCTACACTGGATGCAACGGACGAGGCCCGCGCCTCGTCACGGACAACGAAAGGACCTCCATGCTCCCCTCCGAGAAGCTCGCCGAACTCGGCATCGAGCTGCCCGCCGTCGCCACGCCCGTCGCCGCCTACGTTCCCGCCGTCATCGACCGCGGCGTCGTGCGCACATCCGGCCAGATTCCCGTCGTGGACGGCCAAGCCGTGTGCATCGGCGCGGTCGGCGAGGACGGGGCTGATCCCGAGGACGCCAAGGACGCGGCGCGCGTCTGCGCGCTCAACGCCCTTGCCGCGGCGGCGGCGGTCGCGGGAGGGGTTGACAACCTCGCCGGCGTCGTGAAGGTCGTCGGCTTCGTGTCCTCGCGCCCCGACTTCTACGGGCAGGCCGGAGTCATCAACGGCGCCTCCGAGCTCTTCGGAGAGGTCTTCGGCAGCCAGCACGCGCGCAGCGCCGTCGGCGTTGCTGCCCTGCCACTCAACGTCAGCGTCGAGGTGGAGGCTGAGTTCCTCATCAGGTGACCGTGCGCCGCGGGAAAGAACATGCGCCCGCCCATGAGGCGACCCTACACTGGGTGAGGTTTACCCACATGGCCTCGCGGGGGCCGCACGAGCGAAGGAAGAGACATGACTGACCGCCAGACGTTCAAACTGGTAGACGCGAACACTACTCCCACCGAGGGAGGCTGCGGCTGTGGCGGCCACGGCCACGGGCACGGCAAGCGCGCCCACGAGATGGCAGCGGAACCCATCGCCTCCACGGCGGGAAGCTGCGGCTGCGGCGGGGGCGGACACGCCGAGGGCAACGCGCACCCGGGCGGAGCCGGAGTGATCCACGCTCCCGGAGCCGACGAGCTGGTCATCCACTCGATCCCCCGCGTCGTGCGGCACGCCGTCCTCTTCGCGGCGGTTGACGCGCTGCCCGTGGGTGAGAACCTGCAGATCTGCGCGCCCCACCAGCCTGAGCCGCTGTTCGCTCACCTGCAGGACTCCGAGCAGCACTACCGCGTGGAGACCCTCGAGGTGGGCCCCGTCGACTGGCGCTACCGCATCACGCGGCTTGCCTGACCCTTCTCACGCGAGGCCGCGGCCAGCATTCCCCTCCCTTGGGTCGGCCGCGGCCTCGCGCGCTCCGCGTGGCGTGAGGTGGTTTTCCCCGCGTTGTTCGCGTGACGGGGAGCGCACAAAAAGGTACCGTTGATGTATGAGCATCTTTGGTGTGACGTCCGACGCCGACGTAGAGGACGACCGGGATCGCGTCGAGGCCGACGTGGTCGTGAACTGCGACATCGAGGCCGCGTGGGCGCTCGTGTCGGAGCCGGGCTGGTGGGTCAATGAAGGGCCTCTCGGCGACCACGAGGTGAGCCTCGGGGACGACGGCCTGTACCGAGTGAGCGACCCTGACGCGGGGGATTGGCTGATCGAAAAGGCCGAGGAGGACCCCATGGACGTGGTGGCCTTCCGCTGGTATCCGCTGGCCGACGACGAGCTGCCGGAGGAGCACGCGACGCGCGTCGAGGTGTCCCTGTCGGACGAGCGAGGCGGCGTGGGCATCCACGTCGAGGAGTCTGGGCTTGCGTCGGTGTCCGACGACGAGGCCGTGGCCTCCCAGGCGTACGACGACGCGATCGGCATGTGGGACCAGGTCCTCGTCGCCGCCAAGAACTACCTGGAGGGACGCTAGCCCTCCCCCCGCGCCAGTTCCCGCGGGAATCCCCGCCGGAATGAGACCCTCGCGGCCGCGACGTCGCGGGGCCTGTGCGCCTCGCCCTAGTTGCTTTCCGAGTTCGCGGACCGCTCGGGCATCCCATCCGGCGCCTGGCGTGCGGCCTTTCGCGCGCGGGCGTGAGCCTCGACCTCCTCGAGTGTGAGGGGCCCCTGGTGGGTCCCCTCTCCGCCGTCGATCCGCTGCCACGAGACGGCCAGGGAGTCGCGCGCGCCGAAGCGAGCCAGGTGAATCCCGACGACGTGCTCGAGGTGTTGCGCCCGCTCGCTCGTCGAAGCCAGGCGCAAGAGCAGCGAGTCCGGAGAGCACGAAACATCGACGCGTCCCGCCGCGGGTCCCTCCCGGTCGAAGAGCAGGTAACCGGTGGAGGACGCCTCGTCCCATGCTCCCGTGATCTTGTGAGCCATGTGGGTCACGAGCTGCTTGCCGTAGCGGGTGGGGCGCGCAGTGGGAACCGTCGCCGTCGAGACGAGGGGGAAGGAAGCGGAGGCCTCCTCGGTGGTGGCGAGCTTTCGATCTCGTGTCATAAGGTCAACCTAACCTGAATGGTGGGGGAGTGCCACGCGAGGTCCGCGCCCGCCGCACAGGGCGGGGCGGTGGCGCGTCTTATGGGGTGGCAGATACGGTCCCGCCCGGACCGGTAGGGTAGCGTTGGAGGGTCAAACACTTCGCGAGAGCGCGCAAAGGCCGCGCAAAACACCCCCGGTGGGTGGAACCTGGCGGAAAGGGAAACGATGACTGGTGAGCACGTCGAGCACAGCGATACCGACAGGGGCGGCGGGGAGAAGCTTCAGCGCACGCTGAAGAACCGCCACATTCAGCTGATCGCCATCGGCGGCGCGATCGGCACGGGTCTCTTCATGGGATCGGGTAAGACGATCTCCGTCGCGGGTCCCTCCATCCTGCTGGTCTACACGATCATCGGCGTCGTCCTCTTCCTCTTCATGCGCACCCTCGGCGAGCTCCTGCTCTCCGACCGCAAGTACGCGACCTTCGCGGACATCGCGCGCGACCTGATCGGCCCGTGGGCGGGGTTCGTCACGGGGTGGACGTACTGGGCGTGCTGGGTCGTCACCGGCGTCGCCGACATGGTCGCGATCACGGGCTACGCGCGCTTCTGGTGGCCGCACCTGCCCGCCTGGATCCCCATCTGCGCCACGACGCTGCTCCTCTTTGGCCTCAACGCCATGACCGTCAAGGCCTTCGGGGAGACGGAGTTCTGGTTCGCCCTCATCAAGATCGTCGCCATTGTCGCCCTCGTGATTGTCGGCTTCACGATGGTCGCCATGGGCACCGTTGACGAGGCGGGCACCAGCGCGGCCGTCTCGAACCTGTGGTCCCACGGCGGGTTCTTCCCCCAGGGTTTCACGGGATTCCTCGGAGGCTTCCAGATCGCCCTCTTCGCCTTCATCGGGATCGAGATGGTGGGCACCACGGTCGCAGAGACCGACGACCCGGACCGCACGCTCCCCAAGGCCGTCAACTCGATTCCCGTGCGCATCATGCTCTTCTACGTCGCCGCCCTGGCCGCGATCATGATGGTGACCCCCTGGGACCAGGTGAGTCCCGAGTCCTCCCCCTTCGTCACGATGTTCTCCCTGACCGGCCTCGGCGCCGCCGCGACGATCGTGAACCTGGTGGTGCTGTCCTCGGCGGCCTCCAGCGCGAACTCGGGCATCTATTCGACCTCGCGCATGCTCTACGGCCTTGCCCGCCAGGAGCAGGCCCCGCGCGTGTTCTCGCGTCTGTCCAAGCATCACGTCCCCCTCAACGCCCTGTTCCTGTCCTGCGTGTGCCTCCTGTCGGGCATCGTCATCATGGGGATGGGCGAATCGATCTCGGGGTCCTTCACCCTGGTGACTTCCGTGTCCGCCACCCTCTTCATGGGCGTGTGGGTCGTCATCGTCGTGTCCTACCTGGTGTACCTGCACAAGCGCCCCCAGCTGCACGCGACGTCCCACTTCAAGGCACCCGGCGGCGCGCTGAGCGCCTGGGTGGTCCTGGCCTTCATGGGAGCCATGGGCGTCATCCTGGCGGCCTGGGACGACACCCGGCCCGGCCTGATCTACTCCATCATCTGGATTGTCTTCATCGTCGGCGCGGCGTTCGCGAATCGTCACTACCTCCTGCGTCGCGCGTCCCGCGGCATTCTCGGCGACGGCGGCACGGGCGAGGGCCCCCATACCGGCCCTCACCTGCATGAGTAGCGGAACGCATGGCGAGTGACTATGCTCGCGTTCGTGCCACGGGAGCTCCGCGGGAGCTGAGAGGGGATAGGCCCCGACCGTAGAACCTGATCCGGGTCGTACCGGCGTAGGAAGGCTCTTTCCTCGTGGCCGCTGTGCAACACGAAGGGAACGACATTCGCATGGCTACCACCACCTCCTTCCGCTGGAGGGTTATCGACATCGTCACCGCCGCCGTCCTCGGCGTCGCGTGCGGCCTCATCTTCGTCGCCTGGAACCAGGTGGGTTACGCGGGCTACGAGTTCCTCAAGGCCATCGCCCCCGGCCTGGGCGGTCTCCTCACCGGCATCTGGCTGCTGGGCGGAACCCTCGGCGGTTACATCATCCGCAAGCCGGGCGCCGCCTTCTTCGTCGAGGTGCTCGCCGCCACCGTGTCCATGGGGCTGGGCTCCCAGTGGGCGGTGGAGACCCTGTATTCGGGCATCGCGCAGGGCCTGGGCGCCGAGATCGTCTTCGCCCTGGTCGCCTACCGCCGCTACAACGTGGGGGTCGTGGCCGGTGCCGGCGCTGCGTCCTTCGCGCTGGAGTGGGTCCTCGAGCTTTTCACCGCCGGGCACCTCACCAAGAGCGCCCTCTACAACGCCTCCTACCTGGCGTGCGGAGTCGTCTCCGGTGTCTTCCTGGCGGGCGTTCTCGCCTGGGCGCTGACGGGCGCGCTCGCGAAGACGGGCGCCCTCAATGCCTTCGCCTCCGGTCGGGGGACGCGCGAGCTTGTCTGACTCTCGGTCCGGGGACGAGGCCGTGGACGCCTCCGCCCAGCGCCTTCCCTCCCTCGACGCGTCGGCCGCGCCCGGGGAGGGCGCGCGCGTGCGCGCACGCGGCTGGGGGTGGCGTCACGCGGGGCGCAAGCGGGCCGCGCTATCGGGCGTCGACCTCGACATTGCGCCCGGCGAGCGTGTCCTCGTGCTGGGTCCGTCCGGGTCGGGAAAGTCGACCCTCATGGGGGGCCTGGCCGGGCTCCTGGGGGGCGCCGAGGAGGGCGAGGCCACCGGCACGCTCACCGTCGACGGCGTTGTTCCGGAGCGTGCGCGCGGACGCGTCGGCCTGCTCATGCAGGACCCCGAGGCCCAGGTGGTCCTGGCCCGTGTCGGCGACGACGTGGCCTTCGGCATGGAGAACTTGGGGGTGGCTCGCGCCGACATCTGGCCGCGCGTGAGCGACGCGCTGGACGCCGTCGGCCTGGATGTCGCCCTCGACCATCCGACGACGCAGCTGTCGGGGGGCCAGAAGCAGCGCCTCGCGCTGGCGTCCATCCTGGCGATGGGGCCGGGCCTCCTCCTCTTGGATGAGCCGACCGCGAACCTCGACCCGGTGGGCGTTGCTGAGGTTCGCCGCGCCGTCGAGTCGGTCGTGGAGCGCACGGGCGCAACCCTGGTCGTCGTCGAACACCGGGTCGACGTGTGGGCCTCCCTGGTTGATCGCGTGATCGTCGTCGCCGACTCCCGGATCGCGGCCGACGGACCCCTGGACGAGGTCCTCAAGCAGCGCGGTCGAGAGCTGCGCGATTGCGGCATCTGGCTTCCCGGCGATGACGTCGCCGCCCAGGCCGGGCCGCTGCCCTCCCCGGAATCGGGGGATCGGCAGGCGCCCCCGTCGTCGGCGGCCGCACGCACGATTGCGCGCGCGAACGATCTGACGATCGGATACGACCCTGCCGCCCCCGTGCGCAGCGGGATCGACGTGTCGATCGAACGCGGGGTGTCGACCTGCATCGTCGGCGCGAACGGCGCGGGAAAGTCGACGTTCGCCCTGACCCTCGCCGGCCTGCTGCCCCCCATCGCGGGCGCCGTCGAGATAGCAACCGCTGACGGAGAGCGCGGCGACCCGCACGCGTGGCCCAGCCGCCGCCTCCTCGGGCGCGTCTCCATGGTCTTTCAGGAGCCCGAGTACCAGTTCCTGGCCTCCACGGTCGCCGACGAGCTCGCGATCGGGCCTCGCGCGGCGGGCCTCGACGAAGAGGAAATCGGCCCCCTCGTCGAGGAACATCTGGAGGCCCTGGGCCTATCCGCCCTGGCCCGCGCCAACCCTATGACGCTGTCCGGCGGCGAGAAGCGGCGCCTGTCCGTGGCGACCGCGCTCATCAGCGCCCCCGAGCTGCTCATCCTGGATGAGCCCACCTTCGGGCAGGACCGGGGAACGTGGCTGGGCCTCGTCCGCCTGCTACGCGGAGCCCTCGCCCGCGGGGTCACCCTGGTGTCCATCACCCACGATCCCGCGTTCGTGGCGGCCATGGGTGACCGAGTCATCGACCTGGGTGAGCTGGGCAGCCGCGGCGCGTCCAAGGAATCCGGGGACGAGGCCGACGCCTCCCCCGCCGACAACGCCCGTGGTGGGCGCGCAGAATCGGCGAAGACTCGGCGGAGCGGGCTTCGTGGCTTGCTGCGTCACACGAACCCCGTGGCCCGCGTGCTCGCCCTCCTGGTTGCGACGACGCCCCTGCTCGCCTCGATCGACCCGGTCAGCGCGGCCCTCGCCCTTGCCCTTGAGCTTGTCCTGCTCCCCCTGTCGGGGGTCTCGTTGCGCAGCTTCGCCCTCAAGGCCACGCCGCTGCTGGTGGCCGCGCCCCTCGCGGCCCTCTCCATGCTCCTGTATGGGGCGCCGGGAGGACGGGTGTTCTGGGAGTGTGGGCCCGCCGTGGTCTCCGAGCACTCCGCCTGGCTGGCCCTGGGTATCGCGCTGCGCATGTGCGCCATGGTTGTTCCCGCGATCGGGCTTCTCGACCGCATCGACCCGACCGACATGGGTGACGGGCTGGCGCAGATCCTCCACCTGCCCGCCCGGCCCGTGCTCGCCGCCCTCGCGGGTGCGCGCATGACCTCCCTCATGGCCGCCGACTGGAAGGCCCTCGAGCGTGCGCGGCGCGCCCGCGGCGTCGGGGACGCCTCCCGCGTCCGCTCCTTCCTCAGGGGAGCGTTCTCGCTCCTGGTCTTCGCGCTGCGCCGCTCCGGCAAGCTCGCCACCACCATGGAGGCCCGAGGCTTCGGCGCGGCGGGCGCGCGCACGTGGGCGCGCCCCTCCCGCATGCGCGGCGCCGACGCGGTCCTCATGGTCGTCGCCCTCGCCATTCCCGTGATCGCGCTCGGCGTGAGCATCTGGACGGGCACCTTCGCCCCGGTAGGCCGATGACACCTCAGGCGTGGACGAGCTCGCGCTCTGGCGGCAGGCGCGCCATCACCATCCCGGTGGGTGTCGCACCCGAGGAGGCCTCGCGCCGCCTCGCCCCGCTCCTGCGCGCGCTCCGTCGCCGATTCGGCGCCCAGGTCGCGCAAAAGCAGCCTGCGGGCGTGTCCGGGCCTGTGATGCGCGTCCCCGTCGTCACGGTCGACGGATACTCGGGCTCGGGCAAGAGCACCCTCGCCCGAGCCCTCGCCGCCGCCGACTCGACGTGGCAGGTTCTCCACATGGACGACTGGTACCCCGGCTGGGACGGCCTGGACGCCGGCGCGCGCGTCGCCCGCGCCATCGCGGCCGACCTGCGCGCGGGCAGGGATTCCTCCTACGTCGCATGGGACTGGGAGGCGGACACGGTGGGGCGGACCAGGAGGGTCCCGGCCAGGCCCACGATCATTGAGGGCTGCGGCGCCGTCGAGGCGGACGCGGACCTGACGATCTGGCTGGCCGACCCCGGCGAGGCCGAGCGTCGTCGCCGGGCACTCGCCCGGGATGGCGCGACCTACGCCCCGCACTGGCAGCGCTGGGCGGCCCAGGACCTGGCGCGCTTTGTACCATAGACACATGTTTGCGCCACCCCCCGAACCGCCGCTGTGGGCGTGGCTCCTCCTCGGGGCCGTCGAGTTTGCCATCCGCGTCGTCGCCCTCGGTGTCGTGCCGAAGCACCGGCGCGCCGCCACGTCGACGGCGTGGCTGCTCCTCATCTTCCTGATGCCCTTCGTGGGCGTTCCCCTCTACGTCGTGTTCGGCTCGTGGTGGGCGATGGGGCGTCGCCTCGACGACGATCCCGAGGCCCGCTCCCTCGTCGATAGCATCCTCGCCGCCTCGGTTCCCCCCGAACCCGAGTCCGACGAGGCGTCGCCCGGCGTCGAGGGCCCGGCCAGCGCCCTCATGCGCATGACGGGTGAGCTCAGCGGCTTCCCGGCCTCCAGCGGCCGCGTCACCCGCCTCTACAACGACACGGCACAGACCTTCCGTGCGATGGCCGCCAGCGTCGACGGCGCCACCCACCACGTCAACGCCCTGTACTACCAGACTTCGTGGGACGAGTACACGGCTCCCTTCTACGAGGCCCTCGCGCGCGCCGCGGGGCGCGGGGTTACGGTGCGCCTCCTGGTCGACCACCACGGCATGCGCACGATCCCCGGGCATCGGGACTTCCGTCGGCGCCTCACCGAGGCGGGCATCGAGTGGCACGAGATGCTGCCCTTCGCGCCTCTGCGCGGGCAGATACGCCGCCCCGACCTGCGTAATCACCGCAAGCTCCTCGTCGTCGATGGGCGCGAGGCCTACGTCGGCTCCCACAACCTGGTCGCGCCGGACTACGACACGCCCGCCTTCGCGCGGGCGGGCATCACGTATGAGGACACGAGCGTGGCTGTTACCGGCGCGATCGTGGCCCAGATTCAGGCGGTCTTCGCCGTCGACTGGTACTACGCGTGCAAAGAGGTCCTCACGCCCGCCCTCCTGAACCCTTCGGAGACGCGGGCCGAGGCCCGGCGAGAGGACGCCGAGGCCTCGTCGATGCAGATCGTCCCGTCGGGGCCGCCCTACAGGGGCGAGCCCAACCTGCGCGCCTTCGTGGCCATGGTGTCCTCGGCGCGCACCCACGTGTCGATCACGAGCCCCTACTTCATCCCCGACGAGGCCCTCATGGCCGCCCTGACGAACGCGGCCCTGTCCGGCGTCACGGTCGATCTCTTCGTCTCCGAGCAGTTCGACCAGTTCCTCGTGGGGCACGCGCAGCGCTCCTACTACGGGCCCCTCCTGAAGGCGGGCGTGCGCGTCCACCTGTACCGCAAGCCCACGATGCTGCACTCCAAGTACGTCGTCGTTGATGGGAGCCTGTGCGCGATTGGCTCGTCGAACATGGACGTGCGCTCCTTCGGCCTCAACTACGAGATCACGCTGGTCGCCGACAGCTCCCGTCTGGTTGAGCTGCTGCTCGCCAACGATGAGCGCACGCGCGAGCGCTCTCGCGAGCTGACCTACGAGGAGTGGCGCGGCCAGCCCTGGCACGTGCACTACGTCGACAACGTGTGTCGTCTGGGGAGCTCGCTCCTGTGAGCGGGCCGGGCGAGACGGCAGATCGGTCGCGCGCCAGCGATGCGGCCGCGTTGCCGTACGCGGTGTCAGCCGAGGATGGAGGAAATCCCTTCGCGCGCGAGGGGGGTTCCTACGACTCGGTGCGCCCCGCCTACCCGGACGAGGCCGTGGCCGCCCTGCTGGGGGCGGCGTCGCGCTCGCGGGGCCGGGGTGCGGCCGGGCAGGCCGTACCCGCGCGAGGCGGCGTGGCCCGCGCCGGAGTCCCCCTGCGGGCCGCCGACGTTGGGGCGGGCACCGGCAAGATGAGCGAGCTGTTGGCTCGCGCCGGCGTCCTCGTTGACGCGGTGGAGCCCTCGGAGGTGATGCGATCCCAGGCCTCGGCGGTGCCCGGCGTGACCTGGCACGCGGGCGTCGCGGAGGACACGAGGTTGCCGGATGGCATGTACGACATCGTTGTGTTTGCCCAGTCCTGGCACTGGGTGGATTCCGAGCGTGCGGGCATCGAGGCGGCCCGGATGCTCGCGCCCGGAGGCGTGCTCGCGATCGTGTGGAATCAGATGGCCGTGTCGATCCCGTGGGTGCATCGCCTGACGCGCATCATGCGCTCGGGCGACGTGCACCGCCCCGACAGGCCGCCCACGCCGGGGGGTGGTTTTGCTTCCATGCGCCTGACCCAGGTCGCCTGGGAGGACGTCATGACCCCCGAGCAGATCCTGACCCTGGGGACCACGCGTTCCTCGTACATCAGGTCGTCCCCGGCCGGGCGCGAGCGCATGCAGGCGAATCTGCGCTGGTACCTCTACGAGCACCTCGGCTACGCGCCGGGGGAGCAGGTGACGATCCCGTATGCGACCCTCGTGTGGCTCTCTCACCAGTGAGGGCAGGGCCGCTGCGTGGGTTAGCGGAAGGAAATCTCCTTCATGGTCTTGTTATCGAACCATCGCCGACGTCCGTCAGGTTCGACGACGAGTTGAATGTCGGAGCCGATCGGCAGGTCGTAGATACCGATGCAGGCTGGCTCGATGTCGCACAGATCGTTGAAGTCAACGACGGTCATGTTCTTAGGATCGTCCAGGTACTCGACGGTGTCCCGGTCGGACAGGACGCGCCAGCCGGAGTCTTCCGGTGCAAGCGGTGCGTCGCGATTCAGCCACTTGATGTTGCCGCTTCGTTCGACAATCTTCCGCGAGACGATGGCGGCGCCGGCGCCGCGAATGTAGGTGGGACGCATCATTCCTCCTGTCAGTGGGTGTCACCCTGCGCGCGCAGGTAGTTGTCGATGCGGTCGGCGAGGGCTTGCCGGTCCTCGAATGCGCGGACGAGTTCATGGAAGGGCTTGCCTCCGTCGACGACGGTCGTAAAACCCGGGTCGGGGGACGCGAAGACGACGTCGTAGATGGGCGTCAGGTCCTCGTCGGAGTAGCGGTGGAGTGGGAGTAGGTACTGGAGGGGGAGGCGCTTACGATAATCGAGGCAGTTGAAGGTCTCCCCGTGGTCGACCAGGACCTGTGCGATGGCGGCGTCGCGCGCGGGGTCGTGCTTGACGGCGCCCAGCAGGATGTGCAGGAGTGACGCCCCGTCGCCGGACTTGTGGGCGAACGACGGATTGCGCTCAAGCAGGAAGTCGACGATCTTGTATCGCTCCTCCGCTTTGCTGTTCCCGAGAGCGTAACTGAACAGGGAACGCCCCCGGTTCGCGCGCGCCTCGTCCCCCTCGGAGTAGAGGGCGACAAAGTCCTCAAATGTCTTCATATTCGCCGTGAGAAAGATGTTCATTTGTCGAGGCCTTCGTACTTGTGGCTGCGATTAGTGTTTGGATGCTCAACGCGATAATGCTCAGGGGTACTGTATCAGTCTCTAAATTCGGCGGGGGTCATCTCCCCGGTGATGTAGTCGAGCCACCTGTCGTGACATCGTGTGCTCTGTGAATTGCGTAGAACCCTCAGCTAGGTGAACGATACGTCGCGATGAGAGTTGGCTAAGAGCTCTCATGCCCTTCGATGCAGCGTTGAGCGTGTAGCGGTTGATCTTAAAACGCTGTCGTTCAAGATCTGCCACCACTGCTCATTCCTTCTCGAAGGGGATGCGCGGCATGCCGAAGAGGGCCTGGCAGACTTCCTTGGTGCTTTCAATGTGGGCAATCTCGAGGAGTCTTTCGGGCGAGCGTTTCAAGAACCAGGGTAGATTTGCGGCAGCACGTGTTGAGATATTCGCGACGATACCCGTAGGTGCCCCCTCGTAGAGAAGTTCCCCTGTTTTGAGATCTTGTGACCAGCTTGGAGCAGGAGAGAGCCATCTGAACGCAATGCCGATGTCCTCCAGGTGCAGGCTAAGGCGAAGGTAGTCGAACAATTCCATCACGAGCCATTGTTTAACTATGGTTATGTCCTTCGTGCGAATTGCGCCTCGTGGATTATATGATCGCTCGCTTGTTCCGCTGAAATAGAAGTCGTTCTCATGCCAGATGTGTATAAGGATTTGAGGATCTGGACCGTTGAAATAGACGTGTTCCTCGCTCAGTGCCCACAAAGGCCTATCGATGAGTGAGGTCAGGGCCGTCATGAACTCGTCGTCGCTGATCGTTGTCATGGTCTGTAGTGTCTCATGCTTTCCTGAGTCGTTGGTCGAGAACTTGAGGCTGGCTTGCCCGAGGCCGGTGGTCTCGTCGGCGCGCGTGGTGTTAGTTATTGGCTTAGGCCATGTATTTCTTCAGGAGGTCTTCGAGGTCGTACTGCATCGCGTGGGTGAGGGGTACACCGTAGAATTCCGAGGAGCAGTAGAAGCGCAGGCGTGCATCGTCGTTGCGGTGGTAGCACAAGGTCGGTGGCTGCTGGGTCTTATCGGCTGTCCATGACGGGTGGAGTTGATCGATCTTTCTCGGGAACCTCGGTACGTCGAAATGCAGTGCCATGGCACGCCTCGATCCCAACTCCGTCGTCAACAAGTAGGCCGTGACGGTGTCGCTATCCGTGTACACGGAAGCAGCGGTGTTCGGTTGTCTCTCCGACCATGCAAAGAAGGTGTTCCCGTCCTCGTCCCAGACGGAAAAACAGAGGGTGCCATCATTTGTAAAAGTCCAACCCTCGTTGAATTCACTTGTTCTGGTCAACGAGCCGTGTAGGAGGCGTTCGATGAGCTCGGTGTGCTGTTCGAGCATGGTGGTGGTCCTTCTTGGGGGCGTCGTGTGGTGCTTCGTTGAGGAGTCTATGCGCTTCGACCGTGTGCTCACATCAGTGCGTAGACGTGCGATGGTTCGGGCTGCGTGTAGGCGGTGAGGAGAGCGCTGAGATCTAGTGAGCTTGCTTTCGTAATGACGGCGTCCATGTTTGGGTTTGTCGTCGAGAAAACGAGCGATGGATCGTTGGCGTTCCGGAAGAGGAAACGGGGGTCTTCTAGTGTTTCTCGGCACAATATCCATTCAGTTTCAAGATTACTGAAGGTGTGCATTCCGCGGATTGTCTTCAGTCCTTCTGCCTGGCGCCACAAGGGTGCTAAGCGAAAAACGATGGCGAAACAAAAGACGGCGGTATTCGGTGTGCTCACCGTGGTTTGCTTGTCGTCATCAGTACTGGTGACGCTTTGTGAGCTCAGATCAATATAAATGGATGTAGCTGTGTCGGTCTCGCAGGTGATGTGGTAGGTCTCTGAAGCAATGTCAGCACGGAATGCTGCAGAATTCGTTAGTGTTTTAATGATCGTCGCGGGGTTCATGCTTTGTTCTTTCGTCGTGTGGTCGTTGGAGTCGGTTCCCTGATGGTTGAGCTGATACTCGTCTGTGATAGGTGGCCACTAGAACGAGAGAGCGTGGATATGTTTATGATCGGTACCCAGCTTGCCGCCAGATGGATCGAGGAAAATATCGATCAGTGAATCGAGAGGAAAAGACATGAAATACGTCAAAATAATGTGGGATTCTGGTTCAGAGGTAGAAAAGTGCATTGACGGATCATTATCTTCTGTAACGTTGAAAGACCTAAATGCTATGTCTGGCCGCTCAACAGTCCACCCCAGCTGAAGGGCAGCCCAGCCGGACGGTGTGGCCAGTTGTTTGTAACTCTGGGCGCTTCGGTACAATCCTCCAATGATTCGTGTGAATTGATAGAGGGCAATAGTTTCATTGCGCGTCTGAAAACTGAAGCTATCGGGAGCGTGTCGCTCATATGAACCTACTTCGTAGAATCCATCAGCGAATCGGAATCGGTAGTACCGCGCGTAAGGCGCGTCAAGTACGTAATCACAATTTCCGATGTTTTGTACGCTCAAGTCTGCGTGCGAGATCCTCTGCGTCAGGGATTGCAACTGTTCTAGCATTGGGAGATCCATTCTTTGGGCATAAACGTTTGGCAACGGTGAGACAGCATGTGGGTTACCGCTGAAAGAGAGCAACGTATCCATCCCCGGACGGTTCGAGGACAAGGGAGAGCAAGTCCTCGCTTGACGTGCCCATCAGGTACGACAGAGACACCAGCGCAGCTGGCGAGAAGGTTGAGAATGTTTTGGGAATGGGCGAGGCTTTGCTTGTCAGCAGGTACGCGGTCGGTTCGAGGAATTCGATGGAAAAACTGGGGTGAACGTCGGTCACGGGCGGGACTTCAAGGGGTGTGAGCTGGCGTGCTGCACGAATGTCTGCGGCGAAATGCATAATCGCGAACTTCTTGAAGATCTTGAAGGACGCGGATCCGAATTCTTCCCCGCTGAATGAGTATCTTTCGACGTGGCCGTAGGCATAGTATTCCTCGACCATGGTGAATGCGTCGTAGACAAAGTCTTCACCCGGCTCGACCTTGACCAAGTCATTCTTAATTCGGGTTGTGTGCCCGGATAGCTCACACAGGTGAGTGATGTATGCAGCGAGTTCTTCGTTCATGTGACGGTTGCTCCTCCTCGGCATGCGCTATCGACTGTCTTGATTCTACGGCCGTAGCGAATCCAGGGAGGGGGCCGAGGCCTCGGCGAGAGCACGGGCGTATGTAAAATATGCGCATTTTGCGCTCAGTGTGCTGTCAGTTATGTGGCTCATCCCAATGCAGGGTGGGTTCTGAAGCCGCCGGTCTCGAGTAGGCAGCGGGCGATGTAGTTGTTGAGGTTGCGGAAGCCGAGAGCGGATCCGCGGAGGTGTTCGAGCCGCCCGTTCAGGGCTTCGGTGGGGCCGTTGGAGGTCCCCGGGCGCTCGAAGTAGGCCAGCACGTCAGCTGCGCGCTGGTTCAGGGTTCGACCCAGGCGACGGAGCTCGGCCAAGACCGCGGGCACGCCGTCGCGCAGGGCGGCGATGACGGCGCTCATCGCCGCCCGGCCGGTGGCCCTGTCGGGGTGGCGGTAGGCGGCGATCATCCGTTGGAGGATGCCCCAGGTGGCTTTGACCTCGACGTGCTCGGGATTGGTGAACAGGACCATGAGTCGTTCGCGTTGCCGGTCAGTGAGCAGGTCCTCTCCGGTGTGCAGGGTCCGCCGGGCCCGGTACAGCGGGTCGTTGCTGCGGCCTCGGTGGCCGTGCAGGTCCTGCTGGACCCGGCGCCGGCACTGGTCCAGGGCATCCCCGGCGAGCCGGATGACGTGGAAGGGGTCCATGACCGCCACCGCGCGCGGGAGTTCCTCAGCGGCGGCGGTCTTGAACCCGGTGAACCCGTCCATCGCGACCACCTCCACCGCGTCACGCCACGCCTGGGGCCGGTCGGCGAGCCAGGTCTTGAACGCGGCCTTGGAGCGGCCCTCGAGCATATCCAACAGCCGTGCCGGGCCGGTCCCGTCGCGGATCGGGGTGAGATCAATGACGACGGTGACGTACTTGTCGCCCTTCCTCGTGTGCCGCCAGACGTGCTCGTCGACCCCGATGACCGCGACCCCGTCGAACCGTGCCGGGTCGCCGATCAGGACCCGCGCGCCCTCGGCCAGAACGGCCTCATTCGCGGTATCCCACGCGACCGCGAGCCCTTCGGCGATCCGGGCCACGCTCAGATGCTGCACGACCAGTGCGAGCAGGGCCCACCGCAGTCCAGCCCGGGAGATCTTCGCGCGCGGCTCGGCCGCGGCTGTGGTGTCCTGCCGCCACACCCGCCCGCAGCCGGTGCACCGGTAGCGGCGCACGGCGATCAGCAGCGTCGTGGGTCGCCACCCGAACGGCTCGTGCGCCAGCCGGCGCGTGACCACGTCGTGCACGCTGCCCTCACAGCCGCACCCCCGGCACCACCGGTCATCATCGACAACCCGGCAAGCCAGCACTGCACGATCCGGCTCGAGGCGCTGCCCGGTCACCTCCAACCCGAGACCGTCCAGGCGGCAGAACGTCGTCAGATCGGGCGTGGTGAAGGTACCGTCGGGCATGTCGTGGTCTTCCTGATGGGGAGCGTGAGAACTCCCATCATGTGAAGACCTCGACGCCTACCCCGAGACCGACGCGCCACCCCCGCCACCCACCCTCGTTTGGGATGAGCCAGTTATGTGTGTCAGATAAAAACCATCGGTATCTTCATCAGCGATGCTGTAGTCGGTGCCCGGCACGGGGCCTAGAAGCTCGTCCGGAACATAGTGCATATCGACGAGCTTGCCGAGCCCCTCGCGTACGAGGAGGGTAAGACCCACGGTGGCTAGGTCTAAGGAAGGGCTCGTGAAGATCGGGTCGATGATATCGCGTTCACCGTACCTTCCGATGGTGATGCCTCGTGCGTTCTCTGTGATGAGGTAGCTTGCCCAACTACGCCTATCAGTAAAGACGAGACTGTCACCGTTGTCTTCGATGAGTTCAGGGGGAAAGTGCTGGCCGAGGAGTGGGAGCGCGAGGCTACGAAACTCTTCCCACACGACTGGCTCCCTTCGATAGGTTGGGGCCTGCACCGATTGCGTCATCGAGGCAGGCCACCCCCATCCTACCTACGCACCGCGTGCCGAAGCTGCGAGTGCAATTGCGCGGGCGTATGTAAAATAGTCGCAATCTGCGCTCAGTGTGCTGTCAGTTTTGTGCGTCAGATAATAACCATCGGTACCTTCATCAGCGATGCTGTAGTCGGTGCCCGGCACGGGGCCTAGAAGCTCGTCGGAAGCATATTCGATATCGATGAGCTTGCCGAGCCCCTCGCGTACGAGGAGTGTCAGTGCTATGGTCGCCAACTCAATGGAAGGGCACGTGAAGAACGTACCGACGGTATTGCGTTCTTCGTATCGGCCGATGGTAAGTCCTCGTGCGTTCTCGGTGACGAAAAAGCTTGCCAGACTACGCCTATCGATAAAGACGATACTGTCACCGTTATCTTTGACGAGATTCGGGGGAAAGTGCTCGCCGAGGAGTGGGAGCGCGAGGCTACGAAACTCTTCCCACAGCATGTGTTACTTCCGTCTGTCCGTGGGCTTAGCGAAGGGGACGCGTGGCATGCCGAACAGGGCCTGGCAGGCTTCCTTGGTGCTTTCGATGTGTGCGATCTCGAGGAGTCGTTCGGGCGAGTGGTTGAGGAACCAAGGAAGATTCGCGGCGGCACGTGATAAGTCATCCGTGAGGATCCCCGTGGATGAGCCCTCGTAATATAGTTCCCCTGTCTCGAGATTTTGAGACCAGCTTGGGGCGGGAGATAGGCGCCTGAATGCGATCCCGATAGCGTCCAGGTGCTGGCTCATTCGGAGAAAGTCAAACAATTCCATCACGAGCCATTGTTTAACTGGGATGAGGTCGTTGGCGCGAACTTCAGGTCCCGGATTGTACGAGCGCTCGCTTGTGCCGCCGAAATAAAAGCCGTCCTCGTGCCAGACGTGCATCATGATTTGAGGATCTGGACCGTGGAAGTAGACGTGATCCTCGCTCAATGCCTTCAAAGGCCTGTTCATGAGTGAGGTCAGGTTCGTGATGAACTCGTCGTCGCTGATTGTTGTCATAGTCCGTAGTGTCTCATGCTTTCCTGAGTCGTTTGTCGAGGGCTTGAGGCTGGCTGGCCCGACAATGCGTGTGCGCTGGAGGGAGAGAGCTCCGAAGTGCTCCGACTGTTGGCTTAGGCCTTGTACTTCTTCAGGAGGTCTTCGAGATCGTCTTGCATCGCATGCGTGATGGGCACGGCAATGGATGGAATGTTCGAATAAAAGCGGACGCTTGGATCGTCGATGCGGTGGTAGAATAAGGTGGGTGGCCACTGAGTCTTGTCGGCTACCCATGATGGGTGGAGTTGATCGATCTTTCTCGGGAATCTCGGGAGGTCGAAATGCAGTGCCATGGCACGCATTGATCCCAGCTCCGTCGTTAATACGTAGGCAGCGACGGAATTAAAATCAGTCTGAGGATCAGCACTAGTCGATGGTTCTCTTTCCGACCATGAGAAGAACGTGGTTCCATCCTTGTCCCAGACAGTGAAATAGAGGGTGCCATCATTCGTGAAAGACAGCGCCTGGTTGAACTCCCGTGTCCTGGTCAATGAGCCACACAAAAGGCGTTCGATGAGCTCAGTGTGCTGCTCGAGCATGGTGGTGGTCCTCCCGCTGCGATCAGAGGATGCCTACGTGGTTGCTATTGTTCTGGAGTTTTGCGCCAGTGGGCGTGGAAGCGGGTAGATCCTCAAAGAGAGCAACGTATCCGGCTCCGGACGGTTCGAGGACGAGGGAGAGCAGGTCCTCGCTTGACGTGCCCATCAGATATGACAATGAGAGCAGCGCAGCTGGCGAGACGTTTGTGTATGTTTTGGGAATGGGGGAGGCTTTGCTTGTCAGGAGGTAGCTAATCGGCTCTACGAATTCGATGGAAAAGCTGGGGTGAACGTCGGTCACTGGTGGGAGGTTGAGGGGTGGGAGCTGGTGTGCTGCGCGAATGTCGGCAGCGAAGTGCATGATGGCGAACTTCTTGAAGATCTCCAAGGAGACCGAGCTGAAGCGTGCCCCGCCGAATGAGTACTTATCGACCTCGCCGTAGGCGTAGTACTCCTCGACCATGGTGAAAGCGTCGTAGATAAAGTCTTCACCCGGCTCGACCAGGATTAAGTCTTTCTTGATCCGGGTCGTGTGCCCGGAGAGTTCGCACAGGCGGGTGATGTATGCGGCGAGTTCTTCGTTCATGTGACGGTTGCTCCTCCTCGAGGCGAGGTATCGACTGTCTTGATTCTACGGCCGCGGTGAACCCAGCGAGGGGGTCGAGGCCTCGGCGATAGCTTGAGCGCGTGCGAATGATTGGCATGTCGCGGATACCGTGGGATTGATAGTCGAGGTGAGCTGGAAAAGTGGCAGATGGTCTTTAGAAATACTGAATTCCGTGTCGGGCACTGGGCCTAAGAACTCGCGTGGCGTATACGTAATATCCACAAACTCGTCCATGCCGTCGCGTGCAAGGAGCTTGAGGCATACGGTAGCAAGCTCATGTGAGGGCGTTGAGCAGAATGTCTCGATGGTGTTGCGCTCACCATAGTACCCGATGTTAATCTTTCCGTTTTCCTCGGCAAGTCGGAATTTAAGTCTGTCACGCTTGCTGGTGAAAATAACGCTGTCGCCGTTATCTTTGATGAGCTCAGGGGCAAAGTGTTCGCCGAGGAGCGCAAGTGCGTGGCTGCGAAACTCTTCCCGCATGACTGGCTCCCTTCGCTCGGTCGGGGCCTGCACCGATTGCGTCATCGAGGCAGGCCACCCCCATCCTACCTACGCACCGCGTGCCGAAGCTGCGAGTGCAATTGCGCGAGCGTATGTAAAATAGTCGCAGTATGCGCTCAGTGAGCTGTCAGTTTTGTGGGTGAGGTGAAATCCTCTGGATCTGTCTTCCGTGATGCTGTAGTCGGTGCCCGGCACAGGGCCTAGCAGCTCGTCCGGAGGATAGTCCATATCGACGAGCTCGCCGAGCCCCTCGCGTACGAGGAGCGTCAGTGCTATGGTCGCCAACTCAATGGAAGGGCTCGTGAAGAACGTACCGACGGTATTGCGTTCTTCGTAGCGGCCGATGGTAAGTCCTCGTGCGTTCTCGGTGACGAAAAAGCTTGCCAGACTACGCCTATCGATAAAGACGAGACGGTCACCGTTATCTTTGACGAGATTCGGGGGAAAGTGCTCGCCGAGGAGTGGGAGCGCGTGGCTCCGAAACTCTTCCCACATGACTGGCTCCCTTCGCTAGGTTGGAGCCTGCACCGATTGCGTCATCGAGGCAGGCCACCCCCATCCTACCTACGCACCGCGTGCCGAAGCTGCGACTGCAATTGCGCGAGCGTATGTAAAATAGTCGCAGTATGCGCTCAGTGAGCTGTCAGTTTTGTGGGTGAGGTGAAATCCTCTGGATCTGTCTTCCGTGATGCTGTAGTCGGTGCCCGGCACAGGGCCTAGCAGCTCGTCCGGAGGATAGTCCATATCGACGAGCTCGCCGAGCCCCTCGCGTACGAGGAGCGTCAGTGCTATGGTCGCCAACTCAATGGAAGGGCTCGTGAAGATAATACCGACGGTATTGCGTTCTTCGTAGTCACCGATCGTAATTCCTTGTGCGCTCTCGGTGAGAAAAAAACGTAGACGTTCTCTTCTATCAACGAAGACGATACTGTCACCGTTATCTTTGACGAGATTCGGGGGAAAGTGCTCGCCGAGGAGTGGGAGCGCGAGGCTGCGAAACTCTTCCCACATGACTGGCTCCCTTCGCTAGGTTGGGGCCTACGCCGATTGTGTCATCGAGGCAGGCTATCCCCATCCTACCTACGTGCGGTGTGCTGAAGCGGTGGTCGCGAGAGCGATCGACTACGAAGCCGCGCACGCAGCCCCTGTTAGGTGCGTTGGTTCTACTCACCCAGATAGAGTTTTAGTGCGTCCTCAAAGGGATACTGCATGAGATGTGCAAGCTGGTATGCGCGTTGTTCGTCGAACGAGGTGAACTCTATGTCGGGGCAACTGCGCATTGACAGGATCTGCTCGCCGAACAGTTGTCCGGGGCTTATCGTCCAGCTTGCTTGGAGGGATTCCGGGTCAGTCGCTAGCTCGACTGCCTGCCGCCCATGCGACCATCGGTTGTAGCCGCCCAGAAGGCGCAGCAACTCATATCTCGCAACTGTCGAACTCGGGGTTCGCAGTGTCACGCCGACATGGCTTGGGCGTTCGCTCGTGCCGAAGCGGTAGTTGTCTGTCGAGTACCAGAAAGAATCAAAGAGAATTCCATCGACAGTGAAGAACAGTCTGCCGTCTCGTTCCTTGCGCATGATTGGAGAGTCCGTGCAGAGCGTGGATATGAGATCGTCGAATTCTTTCAGCATGGGTACTCACTCCTTCGGGTCGTTGCCTCTGCGGACATCGTAACTGACGGGCGAGCGCGAAATGGTACACCTCCTCCCGTCGTACGAGGGGAGGAGGTGTGACCGACGCTCTCGTCCTGTGCTCCGTGAGCACAAGGCGGGAGAGAGGGGTGTCAGCTCTGCTGGTACAGCGCGGCGTATCCGGCTCCCGACGGTTCGAGGACCAGGGAGAGCAGGTCCTCGCTTGATGTGCCCATCAGGTACGACAGAGGCACCAGGGCATCGGGGGAGAGGTTTGTGTATGTTTTGGGAATGGGCGAGGCTTTGCTTGTCAGTAGATAGCTAATCGGTTCGCGGAATTCGATGGAAAAGCTGGGGTGAACGTCGGTCACTGGTGGGACACTCAGGGGCGGGAGCTGGCGTGCTGCACGAATGTCGGCGGCAAAATGCATGATGGCGAACTTCTTGAAGATCTCGAAGGACGCGGAGCTGAAATCCGCCCCGCCGAATGAATACCTTTCGAAATATCCGAAGGAGTAGTAATCCTTCACCATCGTGAATGCCTCGTAGACATCGGTGTAGCCTTCACCCGGCTTGACCAGGATCACATCATCATCGATCCGCGTTGTGTGCCCGGAGAGTTCGCACAGGCGGGTGATGTATGCGGCGAGTTCTTCGTTCATGCGAGAGTTACTCCTCCTCAGCGTGCGCTATCGACTACCTCGATTCTACTGCCCTGGTGAATCCTGGGCGGGAAGCGCAGCCGCCGACGAGCTCCCAGATGCAACCGCGGTCATGGACCCCTTCCACGTCGTACACCTCGCCGGTGATGCTCTCGATGAGTGTCGCAGGCGCATCCAGCAAGAACTCCACCATCGGCGCGGCCGGGCCACAGACCCCCTCTACAATGCCCGCCGTATACTCCACACCAGATCCTGCCTGCTCACCCCACGCCAACAACAGCGGATCCTCGACCTGTTCGCCAGCGATTGCCGCGTCGCCCTCGAGGTCACCTGGAGCGTCTACCAGAACATCACCAGGCGCCTGCCGCGATCCCAACAAAATCCACGGTAAGGCCCTGATGCAAACCGACATAGACCGTCTCAGCGACGCGGGCGTCCCTCGCTCCCTCACAGAGATCGTCACACCGGGCAGGACACTCAAACACCGATCCGGGGACATCCTGGCCTACTTCGACCACCCCGACACCAGCAATGGCCCCACCGAAGCCATCAACGGCCACCTCGAACACCTACGCGGATCCGCACTCGGACTTGCGAAACCTCACCCACTACATCACCCGAGCACTCCTCGAAACAGGAGGATTCAAACCCCAACTACACCCCCAATTATGAAGAGCCCAAAGAGCTCTCGCTTAAGCAAGGCAATGAGGGTCCGGATGAACTCATCTTTGCTAATCGTGTTCGGCATAGTTAACGGTCCCGGGGCGTCTGCTTCTCTGAATTGGTAGCAGGTCGGCCGCGTCTCAGTCGTCTTCTTTGTCGAAGGGGATGTGTGGGGTTCCGAAGAGGGCCTGGCAGGCCTCCTCGACGTCCTCGATGTGGGCTATCTCGAGGAGGCGCTCGGGCGTGTGGTTCAGAAACCATGTCAGGTTGGTGGCAACAGCGGACCACTTGCCTGTGAAGACGCCGGTGGGTTGATCGTTGTGGCACAGCTCAAGGGAGTATTGATTGGTGCCGGGTCTGTGGGACCAGTGTGACGCGATCAGCAGTCGTTTGAAGCTGATGCCAAAATACTCGAGGCCGAGGCAATGGCGTAGTAGATCGAAGTTGTACATGACCAACCAGTGCTTGACCGGTGTAAGAGAATCTGCCCACACGCGGGTGCTCGGTGGAGAGAAGCGTTCGCTTGACCCGCCCGAGTAGAAACCGTCCTCGCACCATGCGTGAATCATGACGTTGAGATCGTTGCTCCGAAACCATATGTGTTCTTCGCTGACAACGTAAAGCTCGCGGTCGAGCAGGCCGACGAGGGTTTTGATGAACTCATCTTTGCTAATCGTGTTCGTCATGATCAATGGTCCCGGGGGCGTCTGCTTCTCTGAATAGATAGCAGGGCTATCCGGTGTCAGTCGTCTTCTTTGTTGAAGGGGATGTGTGTGGTTCCGAAGAGGGCCTGGCGGGCCTCCTCGACGTCCTCGATGTGGGCTATCTCGAGGAGGCGCTCGGGCGTGTGGTTCAGGAACCATGTCAGGTTGGTGGCTTCGTCAGACCATTTGCCTGCGAAGACGCCGGTGGGTTGATCGTTGTGGCACAGCTCAAGGGAGTATTGATTGGGGCCGGGCCTGTGGGACCAGTTCGGCGCGATCAGCAGCTCCCGAAACCTGATGTCAAAATACTCGAGGCCGAGGCAATAGCGCAGTAGATCAAAGTTGTACATGAGCAGCCACTGCTTCACGGGGGTAAGAGAATCTGCCCACATGCTGGTGCCAGGGGGAGAGAGGCGTTCGCTTGACCCGCCCGAGTAGAAACCGTCCTCGTACCACGCGTGGATCATGACATTAAGATCGTTGCTCCGAAACCACACGTGATCCTCGCTGACAATGTAAAGCTCTCGCTCGAGCAAGGAAACCAGGGTCTTGATGAACTCATCTTCGCTAATCGTGTTTGACATACTCAATGATCCCCCGCTTCTTCCACTCTCTTAGTGTCAACTCCCTGATGATACCCGTCTTTTCGTCAGGTCCCCATATCTGCAGCTGTATTGCCCCTCCGGGTTGGCCAAAAGCCGGGGCGACCTGGCCGTATTTGACGATGTGTCCCTCGGGAAGGTCTCCGGTCAGGCGTGCGTGCATATCCGGTGCGCCCAGCGAAAAGGGCTGGAACAATCCCCGCTCGCCAAACGATGGAACCGTGCCGTCCTTGTGCATTGCGGCCGCGAACTTGCCCTCGGCATCTCCGAGTCGGCACAGGTCTGACCCGTGCTCGTCAATGAAAGGTTGAATGGAGGCTATTCAGTAAGGTAGAGCTGAATTGCATCATCAAGATTCATGCTCATCAGCTTGGCAAGTGGCAGCCATCGTTCAGTTTCAAGTGTTCCGAAAGTAAAGTCGGGATTGTCTTCAAAAGTACACTCGACAGCGGTAGAGTTCGGGAGTGGCGTCAATGACCATGCCTTTTGAATCGCGTTTGTCTCTGCTGGTAGTGCTATAGGTTTCCAGGAGTTTGCGCAACGAACGCAGTTTCCGAGGATGATAGTTAGCTCATACTTTGCGACAATTGGGGGCTCTTCATAATTGAGGGTGTGGGGGTGGTATGCGGGGTTCGGCGTGTCGTGGCGGGGTAGAGGTCGAGGTCTTCCGATGATGGGGGTTCCGACACCGTCCATCTGAAAGACCTCGACATGTCCAATGCTACCTTTGATCGCCCTGATCTGAGCGCCTTCACGGGCCTGGATGACCTAGGACTGGAAGTGATGGGTCAACGTGTAGGAGACGATCGGACCGTCTTGGCCTGCAAGGTAGTGGGTGAGGATCGGTGGTGCCGACAGTGTGGGGGTGAGGGCGTCGTACGTGACACGGTGGTCAGGCGCTTGGCTCACGTACCCTACGGGTGGCACCCCACCATGTTGCACGTGAGCGTGCGCCGCTACCGCTGCCCAGAGTGTGCTCACGTGTGGCGTCAAAACATGAGTGCAGCGGCCGACCCGCGCGCGAAGCTCTCGCGTGCAGCGGTGCGCTGGGCGCTGGTAGGCCTGGTGGTCCACCATCTGACGGTGGCGCGCGTCGCCGACGTATTGGCCGTGTCGTGGAACACTGCCAATACCGCGATCTTAGGTGAAGGCCAGCGCATACTCATCAATGATCCTGATCGTTTCGAGGGGGTGTGCGTCATTGGCGTGGATGAACACGTGTGGCGACACACCCCATACGGGGACAAATACGTCACCGTCATCTTGGACTTGACTCCTATACGAGACCGTCGTGGTCCCTCCCGGCTCCTGGATATGATTCCGGGCCGATCCAAGCGGGTCTTCAAAACCTGGCTGGCCTCCCAGCCCGATACGTGGCGCGAACGCATCGAGATCGTCGCAATGGATGGATTCACCGGCTTTAAGAGCGCCGCCGCCGAAGAGCTCCCAGACGCGAGGGCGGTCATGGACCCCTTCCACGTCGTACACCTCGCCGGTGATGCTCTCGATGAGTGCCGCAGGCGCATCCAGCAAGAACTCCACCATCGGCGCGGGCGTGCCACGGATCCCCTGTACAAGGCCCGCAGGATGTTACACACCAGATCCTGCCTGCTCACCCCACGCCAGCAACACCAGATCCTCGACCTGTTCGCCAGCGATTGCCACGTCGCACTCGAAGTCACCTGGAGCGTGTACCAGAGTATTATCGACGCCTACCGCGATCCCAACAAAATCCGCGGCAAGGCCCTGATGCAAGCCGAAATCAACACACTGACCTCCACGCGCGTACCGAGGGGCCTGACCGAGCTCATCACGCTGGGCAGAACGCTCAAACGCCGAGCCAGAGACATCTTGGCTTACTTCGATCATCCCCACACCAGCAACGGTCCTACCGAAGCCATCAACGGCCGCCTCGAACACCTACGCGGATCCGCACTCGGATTCCGAAACCTCACCCACTACATCACGCGAGCACTCCTCGAAACCGGAGGATTCAAACCCAACTACACCCTCAATTATGAAGAGCCCAATTGGGTTGCATGTCCACAGGTGTGCACCACCATAGGATAGACGTTCTGTTGTAGCAAACTTGTAATATCCTCCAAACTTCCAGAACGAATCGTATATGCTCCCATCATTTGTAAAAAAGTATCTATCTTTGCGTACCTCTTGAACTATTGAAGAGTTCGTACAGATTGTGGAAATCAGGTCGTTGAACTGTTCCAACATGGGCACTCACTCCTTCGGGTCGTTGCCTCTGCGGACATCGTAACTGACGGGCGAGCGCGAAATGGCACACCTCCTCCCGTCCTACGAGGCGAGGAGGTGTGACCGACGCTCTCGTCTCGTGTTCCGTGAGCTAGCAGCGGGAGCAGGGAGCCCTTAGTCGTGCTGGTACAACGCGGCATATCCGGCTCCGGATGGTTCGAGGACGAGGGAGAGTAAGTCCTCGCTTGACGTGCCCATCAGGTACGACAGAGACACGAGGGCATCCGGTGTGATGGTCGTAAAAGTCGTAGGAACTGCCGTTCGTGTATCGATCAGCTTGTGCGTGCCGCCTGATACGTTCTCGATGGAATAGTTCGGGTGTGGGAAGGAAATTACCGGGAATGTGATCGGGGAAAGGTCGTGAGCAGTGCGAATGTCGGCAGCGAAATGCATAATCGCGAACTTCTTGAAGATCTCGAAGAACTCGGACCCAAACCGCGTGCCGCTGAAAGCGTATCTGTTGTAGTGGCCGTAGACGTAATAGTTCTTCCGCATAGTGAATGCGTCGTAGATAAAGTCTTCACCCGGCTCGACGAGGATCACATCGTCGTCGATCCGGGTTGTGTGTCCCGATAGTTCGCACAGGTAAGTGATGTAGGCGGCGAGTTCTTCGTTCATGCGAGGGTTGCTCCTCATCGGTGTGCAGGATCGACTGCCTTGATTCTACGGCTGCGGTGAGTCTGGGGAGGGGGCCGAGGCCTCGTCACCTTGAAGGGTGACGAGCGAACGTTTTCCGCGGCGGGTTATTCCGTTGTGTAGAGCCGAATCGCGTCCTCGAGGGGCATAGTGAGAAGACTCGCGAGGCGAAGCCATTGGTCTTTGGTGAAGGTCCCGAAACTAAGTTCCGGATCGTCAACGTAAACGCAGTCAATCGCTGTCGTGCCTGGTACAGGTGTGAGTGACCAGGCGGTCTTGAGAGTGTCTGGCTGTGACGGTAGTGCTATTGGATCCCATGAGTTGAGGCGACGAATAGAACTTCCGAGAACGATAACCAGCTGATACTGTGCGATGGTTGGGTTGCGCGTCCACAAATAGCCGCCACCGAATGATGGGCGTTCCGAACGAGCAAACCTAAAATAGTCGTTCGATTCCCAAAACGAGTGAAAGATAAGGCCGTCATCGGTGAAAAACAGTCTATTCTCTCGCACCTCGCGCACGATTGAAGAGTCCGTGCAGAGCGTGGATATGAGATCGTTGAATTCTTCCAGCATGGGCACTCACTCCTTTGAGTCGTTGCCTCTGCGGACATCCTAACTGACGGGCGAGCGCGGAATGGCATCTCTGGCCTCCCGTCGTACGAGGGGAGGCGTGGCCGAATGTCTCGTCCTGTGCTCCGTGAGCTAGCACCGGGAGCGGGGAACCCTTAGTCGTGCTGGTACAGCGCGGCGTATCCGGCCCCGGACGGTTCGAGGACCAGGGAGAGCAAGTCCTCGCTTGACGTGCCCATCAGATATGACAATGAGAGCAGCGCAGCTGGCGAGAAGGATGTGTATGTCGTGGGGATGGGGGAGGTTTTGCTTGTCAGCAGGTACGCGATCGGTTCGCGGAATTCGATGGAAAAACTGGGGTGAACGTCGGTCACTGGTGGGAGGTTGAGGGGCGGGAGCTGGTGTGCTGCACGAATGTCTGCGGCGAAATGCATAATCGCGAACTTCTTGAAGATCTCGAAGGACGCGGACCCGAAGAGCGACCCGCCGAATGAGTACTTATCGACCTCGCCGTAGGCGTAGTATTCCTCAACCATGGTGAATGCGTCGTAGATAAAGTCTTCACCCGGCTCGACCAGGATCAAATCATCGTCGATCCGCGTTGTGTGTCCCGATAGTTCGCACAGACGCGTGATGTATGCAGAGAGTTCTTCGTTCATTTGACTGTCTTTCTAACTAGAACAGGGTTCGGGCCTTCAAGGAGTTGTTGGGCGCTCAAGTACATGTGTTCTTTGGTAACAGAGTGGACGGTGTACAGCCTGACCTGTCGTGATCCTCCGGGTGAGTCAAACCATGGGTAGACAATTCCCGTTTCTACGCGCGTTCCTGGAGGTAGGTTTCCTGGACGGAACTCGAATTGGCTGTAAGGATCGTAGAGTGAGTGTGCGTGAATTGATCGTTTCTGGAAAGAGTCCGGCCCGTCCTTGCCTACTAATGCGAAATATTTGCCATGGTCTCCTCCAATTCGATCAAGATTTCCGGGGTGCTCCTTGATAAATTCGTCGACTGTCATATCTTGGAACGGAGGAATTCCCTTTTCTGGATCGCCATGAAGGTAAACGCCATCTATCATGTCGTCGGCTAGCTCAGGATGCTTTTTTACATTTGGCCAGTCTGTTTCACCATCAGGTCCGGTCGCGCGTTCCTTGTACAGATCTGCAGAAATCTGTTCACCAGTATCAGGATCTGTGCTGATTGGTTCTCGATGATCGACCAGATCTGCGCCGATCGGCCCGTGATCCGTATCGAGTGTGTGGCCATTCTTCTCCGCAAAATCGGCGATAAAACCGTCGTTTGCCTCTTTGTAAGGGCCAGGATGGCCGCCTGCTGTGATCCCGTCGGCAAAGGCTGGTTCATCGTCGGAGCTTTCGTTTCCGTCGTGGCTTCCGGAACCCTCGCTGTCACCGTCCTTGTCGGACTTGTGCGTGTCGTCGTCCTTGTCGGACTTGGCGTCGGCGTCGTCCTTGTTGGACTTGCCGTCACCGTCCTTATCGGACTTGTGCGTGTCGGCGTCGTCGGTCTTGGTGGTGTGCTTGTCGTCGGTGTCCTTGGGGTGCTCGTCGCCGTCGTGGTGTGCGGCGTCGTCTTCCTTGTGGGACTTGTCCGATGTGGGCTTGTCGGCCTCGGTCTTGTCACCGTGGCGCGTCGAATCAGCAGCGTCGTCGGCCTTGCCGTTGGCGGAGTGGTCCTTCGCCTTCGGGTCAGTGTCCGTGTGCTCGCCGGAGCCCTTGTCGGACTGGTGCGTGTCGTCGGCCTTGCCGTTGGCGGAGTGGTCCTTCGCCTTGGGGTCAGCGTCCGCGCGCTCGCCGGAATCCTTGGTGGACTTGGTGTCGCTGTCCTTGTCGGACTTGTGCGTGTCGGCCTCGTCCTTGGTGGACTTGGAGTCGGCGTCGTCGGTCTTGGTGGTGTGCTTGTCGTCGGTGTCCTTGGGGTGTTCGTCGCCGTCGTGGTGTGCGGCGTCGTCTTCCTTGTGGGACTTGTCCGACGCGGGCTTATCTGCCTCGGACTTGTCGCCGTGGCGTGCCGAGTCAGCGGCGTCGTCGGCCTTGCCGTTGGCGGAGTGATCCTTCGACTTCGGGTCGGCGTCCTTCTTGGTGGTGTGCTTGTCGTCGGTGTCCTTGGGGTGCTCGTCGCCGTCGTGGTGTGCGGCGTCGTCTTCCTTGTGGGACTTGTCCGACGCGGGCTTATCTGCCTCGGACTTGTCGCCGTGGCGTGCCGAGTCAGCGGCGTCGTCGGCCTTGCCGTTGGCGGAGTGGTCCTTCGCCTTGGGGTCAGCGTCCGCGCGCTCGGCGGAATCCTTGTCGGACTTGGAGTCGGCGTCGTCCTTGGTGGGATTGGTGTCGGCGTCGTCGGTCTTGGTGGTGTGCTTGTCGTCGGTGTCCTTGGCGTGTTCGTCGCCGTCGTGGTGTGCGGCGTCGTCTTCCTTGTGGGACTTGTCCGACGTGGGCTTGTCGGCCTCGGTTTTGTCGCCGTGGCGTGCCGAGTCAGCGGCGTCGTCGGCCTTGCCGTTGGCGGAGTGGTCCTTCGCCTTGGGGTCAGCGTCCGCGCGCTCGGCGGAATCCTTGTCGGACTTGGAGTCGGCGTCGTCCTTGGTGGGATTGGTGTCGGCGTCGTCGGTTTTGGTGGTGTGCTTGTCGTCGGTGTCCTTGGCGTGTTCGTCGCCGTCGTGGTGTGCGGCGTCGTCTTCCTTGTGGGACTTGTCCGACGTGGGCTTGTCGGCCTCGGTTTTGTCGCTGCGGCGTGCCGAATCGTCGGCGTCGTCGGCCTTGCCGTTGGCGGAGTGGTCCTTCGCCTTGGGGTCAGCGTCCGCGTGCTCGCCGGAATCGTTGTCGGACTTGGAGTCGGCGTCGTCCTTGGTGGGATTGGTGTCGGCGTCGTCGGTTTTGGTGGTGTGCTTGTCGTCGGTGTCCTTGGGGTGTTCGTCGTCGTGGTGTGCGGCGTCGTCTTCCTTGTGGGACTTGTCCGACGTGGGCTTGTCGGCCTCGGTTTTGTCGCCGCGGTGCGCCGAGTCAGCGGCGTCGTCGGCCTTGCCGTTGGCGGAGTGGTCCTTCGCCTTGGGGTCAGTGTCCGCATGTTCGACGGAGTCGTGGCCCTGCTTGGTGTCGGCATCGGCCTTACCGGAGCCATTTGCGTCGCCGGAGCCGTGGCCAGCCTTGCTGGCGTCGGCGGCCTCGTCCGCATGGGTGGCAGGCGTGTCTGCTGCAGGCTTTCCACTATGTGGCTGCTTGTCGCCACCCAGGGTGTCCCCGGCAGGAGTTTCCTTCTTGGGGGTGGTGGGCGCGTCGGGGGTGCCGTCTCCACCTTGTCCTGTCCGGGGGGTGTCGCCGTGGCCGGGGGTGGAATCAGCGCGCGAAACGCCGTGCGTGTCACCGGTGGACATGCCCGGATCGGCACGGTGCGGACCCTGCGCAGGGGTCGACGAACCACCGCGGGTACCAGAATCAGCACCAACATGACCGCCGCCGTGGCCCGTGGGGGCACCAGTAGCGTGCGTGCCACGCGAGGCGTCGCCTATGCCGCCACCGACATCAGCGGAATTGGTGACACCGTTCGCGCCATGAGCTCCGTGCCCTGCGTTTGCTCCGAAATCGGCGGTGCCGCCGAAGCCGTCCGCTCCGTGGCTGACACGGCTCGGATCACTGCCACCGAACGCGCCGGCGCGCTCGTACGATCCCTGAGCGCCCACGCTGGCCTCGCGACGGCCAACGCCCGCACCGACAAGCTCATCGGCACCGCGCGTCTGACCATTAGCGTGGGTCGAGCTGTCATCCAGGTAGGAAGAATTCATCCTGTTCTCAGTGCCGAAACGATCAGTGCCGACACGATCGAAATCGTCCCGGTTCGTTGGGATACCGTCAGAGTCCGTCCACGAATCGGTGGGCTTGCGCGGAGGCTTGCCGTCAGCTGCAGCGGCAGACTGCGACCCGACCTCGTCAGGTGTCATGGAACGATCATGGCCAACACGGTAAGAATCAGTGCGCTTCTTCGGAGGAATGGCATCACCCGTAGCAACGCGCTCACCCACACCCTCGTTGCGCACGGGAGTAGCAGGGGAGCCGCCAGCGGGGCTGTGGCCGGAAGCCGCCCCATGCGAGCCACCCGCGGGAGCGCCGGGGGCACCAGGTGCGGGTGCGCCGGGGGCGCCAGTGGTACCAGCTCCGTGGGTCCCGGTGGCGGGAGCGCCGGGCGCGGGTGCGCTGGTTGCGCCGTTGGCAGTGCTGCCCGCACCGTGGGTGGCGCCGCCAGTATCCGCATTCATGAACGCGTTGTTGTGAGCGCCGTGAGACGCGCTGGGTGCAGTGTTGGCGGGGGCCGCGTGTCCGCTGGTGCCGGCATCGCCAGCGGCGGACGCGTGAGGCGTCGCGGTGGGCTGGGCCGCGCTGGACACACCGTTCGAGCGGTGGCCCGAATCCGGGGTGCCGGTACTACTGAGGCCGCCGTTGTGTGTCCCGCGGCCCGCGTGGGAGGCGTCCCCGGTGAGGTCGGAGGCGCCAGCAAGATCATGTGCCCCGCCGCCGACGTGGGAGGACCGTCCAGAGAGGTGGTCAAGTCCGGCAAGGTTGTTCGCCCCGTGGGACGCGTTCCCGGAGAGATGGCCGGCATCAGAATACTTGTTCGCGTCCGCCATCAGGTTGCCACCGCGCAAACCCGACAGCTGCCTCCTGGCATCAGCGCCCAGCTTGGCCACGGTATCGGCCGCGTCCACACCATGGTGGGTGAACTTCGTAAACAGGTTCTTCCCGAGCTTGCCTAACGCACGCACATCGTCGGGGTTGACCGGCAGGATGGCCTTGAACACTTCCTTGCCGATATGGGCCATCCGAGCCAACCGAGCGGCTCCCGAAGTGGCTTTCTCGCCGGCGGACGCCGCCGTTCCGGTCCCGGCTGTCGCGATAGCAATGAGCACGTCCGGCAACAGGTGTCCGATCGCGCGCCCGGGATCGTCGGTCCACGTGTCCCAATCGACAAGCGCTTTGCCCAGGCCAGCGAAGAACGCTCCGGGATCCTCCCACAGTGCCTTTGCTAGGCCGGCGATGGTCTCCATTGGAATCGTGCTGTGCTTGGCGTAGAACTCATCCCAGGTCATCTGACCCATCAGCATGCGCCCAAAGTCAAAGAGCATCGGGACGCCGCTGAGTGCCAATCCCAGCTTCACCAAGTCGGCCACCGCTTCGACGAAGCCTTTGACGACGGAGCCGACCGTGCGCTTGACCGAATCCCACCACGTGCGCTCGGGCAGTTTCGCGATACCAGCATTTAGGGCGGTAATGAGTAGGTCGCCGGCCTCGTTGACCTGATCGACCAGCGTCTCGAAATCAGCGACCGCGGCCGCCATCGCCGAGCGGCCCGGCCCCTCGTCGCACGAGGCGTCAAACATGGGGATGCCGCCCTCTGCTGCGGCTTGGCTCCGCGCGTCAGCCTGATTGTTCTGCGCCTGCTGGACCGCGTTGCGGCCCTGCTTCCACCGCGAGCGGATCCCATCACACTGGCCCTGCGCCGACGCCAGCGTCGACGCATACGACGAATACGCTTCAGACGCGGAAGAGAAGGCCTCCTGGGCGTCCAGCCAGCCCTTGGTCTGCACCTTGAACTTAGAGCGGAAATGATCCGCCGCGCGACCTTCCCACCCATCAGACTTCAGGGAAGACAAGCCGGAATGAATCTCACCGAACTCGTTGGCGCGATCCATCATCACCGCGGCGCGCGTCGAGATCCCACCGGGATCCCCACCGATCTTAAAGACCGGCGCACCATGCGCGACAACACCCACGCCAGATCACGCCCCCGAACCGACGACAGGAGACTGCCCCAGAGCTTGCGCAGCCTGCTCCACTTTAGCCATGTGCTCTTTCGACTTGTCCATGTATTCCGCGTAGGCACCCAACGCGCCACTGACCGCACTACTCGCAGCCTTAATCTCATCACGCAAGTCGTTCGTGCCC
Source organism: Schaalia odontolytica (assembly GCF_024584435.1). GTDB lineage: Bacteria > Actinomycetota > Actinomycetes > Actinomycetales > Actinomycetaceae > Pauljensenia. The sequence goes on along the minus strand of NZ_CP102197.1, from coordinate 1,800,143 downwards.
TTTTCCCACGTGTCCTGGAACGCGTTTGTGCGATCCCACACCTCAGGATTCTCTAGCATGCCAGAGTTGGGAACCCAGTCCTCCACGTCATACTCCTTGGCCGCCTCCTCAAAAGACGACAACGACTCCACGAAAGACGACATCGCCTGCAAATCGACCTTAAAATCACTCACGATTGACAACCCTTAACTGTCGATACACGCAAACGCTTTAGACTCAGCATGCTGGCCTTCGGCGAGAATCTCTTCCATCGCGTCAGCCGCAGCGGTTAACAACTCAGCCAACTCCTCGCCACGCTCTTCCAAACGCTTCAACGCAGCATCGCACGCCTGACGAGACTCACCCGTCCAATCACCGACGCTGCTCTTAATGCCGTCGCTGATATCAGGGATGAAATTCTTGACCACCGCGACCCGTTTACGGAACACCTCTGCCATCTGTGTGGCGTTAGCCTCCTGGAACACCAGCATCGAATCGCTACTCACTGTTCGCCTCCATCAGCACCTTGCCCAGCCATAGCCTGCAACTGCGCGTACAAACCACCCTGGGACGAGCCATCATCACCCGACTCCGAACCGGAAGCAGCCTGAACCAACGACTGGATGATCTCATCCTCACACGCGGAAAAAGCCCGTTCCACGCCCACCAAGGCCTCAGCCAAGCGACCCAAGTCATCAAACAACACAGTCAGAGAGTCGCCCCAGGCAGTCATAGCATTACCCAACGGCTCCATATACGAGCCATTCAAACCCGCAGACAAAGACGTAATATCCTCGCCGATCGGAGCCACCGACTGAGAAATAGGCTCAGCAGTAGCCCCAATACCCTGGGCAGCCTCAATCAGCTTCCCAGGAGTAAACCCAACGTCCGCGCTCATGGCATCAACCTACAAACCCGCTGAACGCCCGTCAACCGCAGGGGTTGTGCCAGCTCGTGTTCCAGGTGCTCGTGTTCGCGGTGCGGTGGGCATTCGAGCTGGAACGTCGAATGCGCGATCGCGAAACGATGGCATGTCGTGCTCGCCCTGATGAGTCTTCGATGCTGCAGGGAGCCGCTAGCCCCGGCCTTGTGCCCCGGGTGAGGGGCGGCGGGCCACCTGGCACAATGGGGCCATGGGTTTGTCGTTCCTGGGCGTGATCGCGGCCCTCGCGATGTACGCGGTCAGCGTCGCACCGTCGCTGATGGCGCGTTCCTGGGCGTGGCACGCCGTCGCCTCGGGCGTCCTGGTCGCGTGCGGATACGTTGCCGGCGTGGTCGTGCAGAACGTCGGCGCCCGCGTCATCCGCGTGACGGGGCTGACGATTCGCGCCTCCGAACCCGTCGAGCTTGGATTCCGCATCGGGGTAGCCACCCTCTTCGCCGCGTGGTGGCTCTACGCGGTGATCCAGTCGTATCGCCGCGCCCGCGTCGCCGCGAAGCTGGTGAACATGCCGGGGGAGAACCTGGGGGAGTACGTCCTGGGAACCCTCGGGGCGGTCGCGGTGGCATGGTGCCTGATCTCGCTCGTGGCGTCCCTCGTCGGGGTGGGCCATGCGATGATCGCGATGCTCGCCGTGTACATGCCCAGGCCCGTGGCCGTCCTGGCTGGCGTGGCCATCCTGTGCGTCGTCATGTTCTTCCTGACCTCGAACGTGATCCTGCGGGGCGGCATCGGTTTCTTCCGCCACCACGCCGAGCAGATGAACATGAGGACCGCGCGCGGCATCTATCCGCCCGTCGTCCGCGAGCGCTCCGCCTCGCCGGACTCGCCCGTCACCTGGGAGTCTGTCGGCGGGCAGGGCCGCGTATTCCTCGGCAGGGGCCCCTCGCGCCTGGACATCGCGCAGGTCAGCGGCGGCGAGGCGAAGGAACCCATCCGCGTCTACGCCGGCATGCCCACGGCGGGTGCCGGAATCGAGCAGGCGGCCTCGACCGTGGTGGAGGAGCTGCGTCGCACCGGGGCCTTCGATCGCGCGGTCATCCTCCTGGCCGCCTCGACGGGGTCGGGCTGGGTGGATGAGTGGCAGGTTCAGCCCCTGGAGTTCCTCACGCGCGGGGACTGCGCGACCGCCTCCCTGCAGTACTCCTACGTGCCCTCCGCCCTGAACTGGCTGACCGGCCTGGAGCCCGCGCAGGAGGCGTCCGCCGCCCTGTTTCGTGCGGTGCGCACCGAGTTGGACGCCATGGACGAGGCGCACCGACCCGCCCTCTTCGTCTGCGGTGAATCGCTGGGCGCGTTCGCGTCGCAGTCGGTCTTCGCCTCCGCTTGCGAGGCGCTCAAGCAGGTGGACGGGGCACTGTGGGTGGGCACCCCCGCCTTCACCCCGACGCACGCCGCGCTGACGGCGGCGCGACACCGGGGGAGCCCGGAGGTGGCGCCCGTCGTCGACAACGCTCGGCGCGTGCGCTTCGTCAACGAGCCCTCCGACCTGCGCACCGACCTGTACGGGCGCGAGCTCGGAGCGTGGGGATTCCCGCGCCTCGTCTACGCCCAGCACCCCTCCGACCCGGTGGTGTGGTGGAACAACAAGCTGATCTGGACCCAGCCGGATTGGCTGCGCGAACGCGCGGGGCGAGACGTGTCACGCGACGTCGAGTTCACGCGCTTCGTGACGTTCATTCAGGTTCTCGCGGACCTGCCGGTCGCGGGGACCGCTCCGGGCGGCCACGGACACACCTACCACGAGGAGCTCATCCCCCTGTGGCGGGCGATCCTCGGCTTCGACCGGCTCGCCGGGGAGGAGCCGACCCATCCTCGCCTGGCTAGCCTGGACGGATCCTGGGTGGACGAGGCGATGATGGAGCGCATCGGGATCGTCGTGCGGGCGAACCTGGAGCTCTCGGATCGGCAATAGGCTGCCACTGACCGACTGGTTACCATACAAATGAAGGTGCGGAATACAAGTTCTGAGTTTGTCTTCGTGTCATTTGGTCGCTATCCTTAGCCTGTTTCAATCCCTCAAGGGCGAGACCTGCTGACGCTCGCCTCCCAAATAAATACACGGTGGAAAAAATGAAGCGTTCGCGCCTTGCAGTGCTCTCCCTCGCTGCCACCCTGGGGATCGCCATCATCGCCCCTCAGGCATTCGCCGACTCGGCCGACACGCCCGTCTCGGCTCCGGCCTCGCCCCCCTCGTCGAACGCCGGTAAGCCCCTGGAGCCCGAACTCACCTCGAAGTCACAGTACGACGCGGGCGGGGCGACCACGCCGACCGGCGACCTGCTTCCCGACGAGGAATCGAACCATCCCGTCACGGTCATCGTCGAGCTCGAGGAAGGCGACGCGGGGGTCGCGTGGTACCGCCGCGCGGTGTCCGCCGATGCCAAGCGCACGGTCGTCAAGGAGCGTATTCGCGCGGCCGTGGAGGCCGCGGCGCCCGGCCAGGTGACCTCGGGTGGCGGCCCCGTCACCGAGGTCGAGGACTACGAGCACGTGATGGAGGGCTTCGCGATCGAGGTTCCCGCCGGAGCGGTCGAAGCGGTGCGCGGGGTCGAGGGCGTCAAGCGCGCGTTCGTCGAGCAGACGGTCACCCCCTCGTCGGAGGAGGGCTACTCCGGTCCCCAGAACCAGTACTCGCTGGACATGACGGGCGTGGACCGCATCAGCCAGAAGGGTGATGGGACGACAATCGCGATCATCGACACGGGCTTCGACACGACCCACGAGGCCTTCTCCGGTGCGCTCGATGAATCGAGGGTTGCCTACTCATACGACTCGATCTCCTCGGTCAAGCGAGGCCTGAGCACGGGCTGGGCGGGCGCCTACGTGTCGGCGAAGATCCCCTTCGCCTACGACTACGGCGACGGCGACTCCGACGTCATCCCGCACACGGTCCACAACATGGCCCACGGCACGCACGTCGCGGGCATCGCGGCCGCGAACGGCGGAGCGATCCTGGGGTCCGCACCCGGCGCGCAGCTGCTGCTCATGAAGGCCGGAATTGATGCGACGGGAGGGCTGTCCGACTCGGCGATCTTCGCCGCCCTGGATGACTGCGCGGTCCTCAAGCCCGACGTCATCAACATGTCCTTCGGATACGCGGGCGGCGCCTCGGAGGCCCGCAACGACACCTACGGGTCCGTCTACTACCGCCTGTCCGAACAGGGCATCATGCTCAACGTCGCGGGCGGCAACTTCGGTGCCTCCTCCCAGGGCAACGCCAGCGGCTGGGGCCTGCCCTACGCCTCCGACCCCGATTCGTCGACGGTCGCCCAGCCCTCCACCTACACGGCGTCCCTGTCGGTCGCCTCCGTCGATAACGCCAACGGGTGGGGTCCCTCCACCTACAAGGCGTCAAGCTTCTCCTCCTGGGGCGTGGCCCCCAACCTGACCCTCAAGCCCGAGATCGCCGCGCCCGGCGGATACATCTGGTCGGCGCTGCCGGGCGGCACCTACGGCTACTCGTCCGGCACCTCCATGGCGACCCCCTACCTGGCGGGCATGGCCGCCGACATCAAGCAGCGCGTGGAGTCCGACCCCGGTTTCGCCTACATGACCGAGGCCCAAAAGATGGGGGTCGTCTACAACCTCCTCATGGGCACGGCCAAGCCGCTGGTCGACAACGAGGGCGGCCGCGGCGCCTACTACTCGCCGCGCAAGATCGGCTCCGGCCTGGCCAACGCGGTGGCGGCCTCCTCCGCCACCGTGTTCCCCACCGTCGTGGACGCGCCCGACGAGACGCGGCCCAAGGCCGACCTCGGGGACGGAACCGAGGGCTGGACGTTCTCCATTCGCCTGACCAACACCGCCTACGAGGCACGCACCTACCGGCTGAACACGCAGGCGCTCTCCGAGGTTGTCGCCTCCGGTGTCTTCACCCAGCACAGCGCCAACTGGACCGACCAGGGCATCTCGGTCAGCTACTCGGGCGACGTCAGTGGAAGCGCGGACTCCTCGACGATCACCGTGCCCGGCCGAGGCGTCGTCACCGCGACGGTGACCATCACGCCGCAGGCGGCCTTCGCCGCCTACGCCGGCGCCTACGCGCCCAACGGCACCTTCGTCGACGGCTTCACGGTCCTGACCTCGATGACCGAAGGCGAGCCCGACCTGTCCGTTCCCTTCCTGGGATTCTACGGGGACTGGGGCGCCGTTCCGGTCTTCGACTCCCTCGCCTCCGACGGCGGCCAGGCCCACGCGGTGGCCTCTCGCCTCGCCTCCGCGACCACGGGTGTGTCCCTCGGCGTGAACCCGCTGGCCGGCTACACCTCCGCGTCCTCGGCGCCCGCCCCCAACCCGGACGCCTACGTGGTGTCCGCGTCGACGTGGGCTCAGGGACCCTCCGCGATCCGACCCGTCACCGGCCTGCTGCGGTCAACGAAGAGCGTCACCTACACCTACCAGGACTCCGCGGGCAACACGGTGCGCCAGTACTCCTACAAGAACCCCCGCAAGTCCCTGTACGACGACTACACGCGCCTCATCGCCTCGGGCGAATACTCCATGGGCGACCCGTACTTCGACGGCTACGACTGGTACGGCCGCCGCCTGCCCGAGGGGCGCTACACGCTGCGCATCGACGCCGTTACCGACGGCCCGAGCTCGCGCACCCAGACGCTGACGTACTCCTTCGCCTACGACCTCACCGGGCCCAAGATCAGCGGCGTTCACGTCAGCGGCCAGGGCGAGGCACGCACCGTGTCCTTCGACGTCACGGACTCCTCGCCCCTGGCCTCCATCGACTTCCACGACCCGGCCAACGGCTCCTACTACTACCGCACGCTCGTGACCGACGGGGGCGCCCTCGGCGCTGACGGCCAGCGCACCTATCACTTCGACGTGCCCGTCGCGGACCTGCAGCGCGGCTGGGAGTCCCACGGAGGCACCGGCCCGGCTCCCACCAACCCCACCCTGTATGCGTGGGACTACGGCGTGAACGCCTCCACGGGCGTGACCGTCTCCGTGGACGCCTCGGACCCGATCTCGCTGTCCACCTCCTCGGTCGTGATCCCATCGGGCGAGACCTCCCAGGTCTCCGCCGTCCTGAGCCCGAGCCTGTCGGGTTCGCAGGTCGTGTGGTCGCTCGCGGACTCCGCGGTCGCGTCGCTGTCCACCTCCTCCGACACCCTGACGGCCACGATCACTGCGGGAACGAAGGAGGGGGCGACGACCCTGACCGCGTGGGTGCGCCAGGGGGACGGAACGTGGGCGTCGGCCTCGGCGGAGGTGAGCGTGCGCGCTGCGGCCTCCTCCGACTTCGTCATCGACGAGGCCGGGGTCCTTCGCTCCTACAGCGGTAGCGACACGGAGGTCAGCGTCCCCGGCGGCGTCACAGCCCTGGCCGACCGCGTGTTCGCACGCTCCTCCGTCGCCTCCGTGGAGCTGCCCGACACGGTCGAGCGCATCGGGGCCTCCGCCTTCGAAGGCGCGGCCTCCCTGGCGAGCGTGACCGTTCGCGATGCGCGCGGGCAGGTCGGCGAGGGGATTCCCTCGGGGCTGCGTCAGATCGGCGCACGGGCGTTCCTGGGCACCGGTCTCGCGGCCATCAACGTGCCGGACAGCGTGTCCAATATCGGCCCGGGAGCCTTCGCGCTCATGCCCTCGCTGACGGGGGTGAGCATCGGGAGCGGCGTGCGTGAGGGCCAGCTGGTCTCGACCTTCACCGCCTCGCCGAAACTCAAGGCGATCACCGTCAAGGCGGACAACGCCTCGTACGAGAGCGTCGACGGGGTCCTGTTCACGAAGGGCCGCGACACGCTGCTGACCTACCCGCTCGGACGCGCGGGCGTCAGCTACACGGTCCCCGACGGCACGCGAGCGCTCGCCCAGGAGTCCTTCGAAGGGGCACCCCTGGACGAGGTCACCCTCCCCGATAGCCTGCGCCGCATCGACCGCTACGCCTTCGTCGGATCCCACCTCTCCTCCCTCACCCTGCCAGACTCCTTCGAGACGATCGGCGCGCACGCCTTCCGAGGCGTCACCTCCCTCACCTGGGTCAACATCGGCGGGACGACAACCATCGGAGAATCCGCCTTCGACGGGGACCGGAACCTCACCGCCATCAACTTCCGATCCGACCTGGCTCGCTTGACGAGCATCGGCGCCAACGCCCTGCGCGGCGTGCCGGTCACCCCGCCCGCGCTCACCTCCGCGAGGGCGCAGGCCGAGACGCCCGCGAGCGACACCGCATCCGGGAACGCACCCACGCCCGCGCCCATCGCCAGCCCGGAGGCCACCGGCTCAGACTCGGCCTCGGACGACCGCGCGACGGGCGGGGACGCCGCGCCCGCGACGCCCAACCCCAATGCCTCGGCCCCGGCCTCGCCCGACGCTCCCGACCAGGGGCAGGGGAGCGAAGCCTCGCCGAGCAGCGCCGCACCCGCTGCGAGCACCCGCGCCCCCGGTGCCGCGGCCTCCGCCCCAGCGGCCGCCGGGCAACCCGTGTCCGTCGTCGGACGCGCCGCGCTGTCTCTTGGCGACGCGGCCGACTACCACGCGCCGCACCCCAAGAGGACGCGGCCCTCGTCGCTGGCGGCTACGGGAGCCTCGACAAACGGCTTCGTCGGTATCCTCACCGCTGCGGCGACGCTCGGCTTCGTCCTGGTTGTCGCTCGCAGGCAACGACTGAGCTGACGACAAACGGCGCAAGGGCCCCGGGGAGTCACCCCCGGGGCCCTTGCGCATGCGCGCCCAGACCAAAGAGCGAGCTAGACACTTCAGATCCACTTAATGATGGCATTAGCGTTCCGGTGATTGTCACCCGCGCCACATACGGTATCTTGTGGGGGACGGTCGCGATGACGGACCATCCCAAGCCGGCCGCAGGCCGTCCCACAACACAATTGGAGAAGGCTTATGTCAATGAAGAAACCAGCTGCCCTCCTGGCATCTTTCGGCGCCTGCGCGCTCGTGGTCACCGGCCCCGCCGCCATCGCCGCACCGAGACCAGCGGAGTCATCACCCCCGCCCCCGGCTTCGTCTGTGCCTGTGGGTGATGTGGATACGGCGTTGAGGTCCAAGGGTGGGCTGAGTTCTGTTCCTGAGGGGTTGGAGGGTTCTGGTGATCGGGATCCGGCTCGGGTTGTGGGAATGATTGTTCAGCTTGGTGATGGTGTGGATCGTGCTGCGGTTGTGGCGTCGATGAATGAGGCTGTGTCCCGGTTGTTCCCGGGTGTGTCGGTTGAGGTGGAGCGGGAGTATGGCAATGCGTTGGATGGTTTTGCGTTGCGTGCGCCTGCTGGGTCTCTCGAGGCGATTCGCGGCGTGAGCGGCGTGAGCGCCGCCTTCCTCGAACGCGAAGGCCACGTCAGTGACCTTGCGGGTATCGATGCCGAGGGCGGCACCGCCTCCGTGCGCGATGGAGGACAGGATCCGGCCAACCTCAGCGCTCAGCTGATGATGCGCACCGACCAGGTCACTCAGAAGGGCGAGGGTAAGGTCGTGGCGGTCATCGACACGGGCGTCGATACCTCCCATCCGGCCTTCACGGGCGCGCTCGAGGGAACCCCCGCGCTGACCGCGGAGTCGGTGGCCGCCCTGGCGCCCAGGCTGGGTGCGGGGAAGACCGGTGCCTACGTCAGTGAGAAGTTCCCCTTCGCCTACGACTACGCCGACTCCGACCCCGACGCGACGCCGCGCGAAGGCGGGTCAGGCTTCCACGGGACGCACGTGGCCGGCATTGCTGCCGGCAACGCCGACAAGATCGTCGGTACCGCCCCGAATGCCCAGGTCCTGGTCGCCAAGGTGACACGCACCGAGGACGATGCGCTCCTCGACTCGGCGCTGCTGGCCGCCCTCGACGACATGGTTGTCCTGCGCCCCGACGTCATCAACCTGTCCCTCGGATGGACGGCCGGCATGGACAACGAGGCCGACTCGGTCTACGCGACCGTCTACAAGAAGCTTCAAGACGCCGGGGTCACGGTCAACGCTGCGGCGGGCAACGCCTTCTCGACCGGCTACGGCAACAACTCCGGTAAGGGCCTTCCCTACGCCTCGGACCCCGACTCTTCGGTCATGGACGAGCCGGCGACATACCCCTCCGTCGTTGCGGTGGCCTCCGTTGAAAATGCCCTGATTCGCAACGCCTTCACGGCCGCCGGACGCGACATCGGATACCAGCGCTCGCGCGGCATGAACGGGGAGAAGGTCGCGTACTTCTCCGACCTGCCTGCCGGAACCTACGAGTACGTGGACGCCGGTTTCGCCTCCGAGGAGGACGCCGAGGCCCTGCGGAAGAAGTATCCCGAGGGCCTGGCCGGTAAGATCGCCCTGGTTTCGCGCGGAAAGATGACCTACCAGAAGAAGGTCGAGAACCTCTACGACCTGCATCCGGACGGGGTTCTGGTCTACAACAACGTCTCTGTCGGTTCCCTCATCATCATGAACCTGACGACCCAGGACGTGCCCGCCGCCTTCATCTCCCAGGCCGATGGTCAGGCGATGCTGGAGGCCGCCGACCACCACCTGACGATGGCGCAGGGACAGGTTCTTCCCCAGTCCTCCATCTACGAGGCCTCCGGCTTCTCGGCGTGGGGGGTGTCCCCGGACCTGCGTCTCAAGCCCGAGATCGCCGCTCCGGGAGGCAACGTTTTCTCTGCGATACCGAACGGCGCGTACGAGCAGACCTCCGGCACGTCGATGGCGACCCCGCAGATGGCGGGCATTAGCGCGATCGTCCTGCAGCGCGTCGAAAACGATCCGCTGTTCGCATCCATGAGCGCGCGCGAGAAGGCCGACGTGGTGCAGAACCTCATCATGGGAACCGCCCGGCCGCTGACGGACGCTGCGCAGACTTCGGGTGCGCTTTATTCTCCGCGTAAGCAGGGTGCGGGCCTTGTGGATGCCCTGGCGGCGACGACCTCGTCGGTGTATCCGACGGTTGTGGGTGCCCCCGAGCAGTCCCGTCCCAAGGCGGACCTGGGGGATGGGACGACCGGTTGGCATTTTGATGCCACGTTGCACAACTTGTCGGGTGTGGAGGCCACGTATGAGTTGAGTTCGCAGGCGCTGTCTGAGATTGTCGAGGGTGGTTTCTTCACCGAGCATTCCTCGGATTGGCGAGGCCGTGGGGTGGAGATTCGGTACTCGGGTGGCGCGTCGGCTGTGGCTGAGGGGGCGAGTGTGACTGTTCCTGCGAGCGGTGAGGTCACCGTCGGCATCGACATCACGCCCGGGGCTGAGTTTGCTTCCTACGTCGCGCAGAATACGCCCAACGGTACCTTCCTCGATGGTTTCGTGCGTTTCGCCTCGAAGACCGAGTCCCAGCCGGATTTGGGTGTGCCGTATCTGGGGTTCTATGGGGATTGGGGCAAGGCACCTATCTTTGATGCCCTCGCCTCCGAAGGCGGTGCGCACACCCTGGCCTCGGGTATCTACAACGGGACCACCGGACAGCTCCTCGGATACAACCCCCTCGTCAAGGCTGCAAACCGTCGAGGGGCCCCAAACCCGGATCGCTACGTGATCTCCCGATCGCCGGCCATGGGGGCGCCCACCATCCTCGAGCCCCGCACGGGTACCCTACGCAGCGTCCACACCCTGACCAGCACCTACACTCGTCAAGGCGGGGAGGCGGTCACGTCGGTGACGAACTACCGGAACTGGAAGTCCGTCTACTTGAGCAGCACCGAAGAAAACACGTGGGTCGAGGCCTACCACGATTCGACGGCCTTCGACGCGCGTTCGGAGACGTATCGCGGCCTGCCTGATGGGATGTATCAGTTGACGATCTCCGCTCATAATGATGGGCCTTCGCAGGTGGAGCAGTCGGTCTCCTATAGGTTCCGTCTCGATACGGTGGGGCCGGTCGTCTCTGGTGTGACGTACAGCGGAGAAGGTTCCGAGACGGTTGTGTCCTTCGATGTCACGGATTCTTCGCCTTTGGCGGGTGTTGATCTGCATGACCCGGCTGATGGCTTGTGGTTCTACCGCCATGTTTTCTCCGATGGTGAGGGTGATGTTGGTGCTGATGGGGTGTATCGGTACCACGTGGAGGTTCCTTTTAAGGATGTTGATGCGGCGTGGACCGATCAGGGTGGTTCCGGTAGTGTCATCGCTCACCCGTACTTGCTGGCGTGGGATTACGGGCTGAACCACTCCGAGGCTTTGACTCTTGACCTGCCCAGCGATAACCCCGGCGCGACCGATGGGTGCGTGAGTCCCGATGGTGGTCACTGGGTCAGGGACGGTGTCGGCTGGTGGTACCGGTGCGCTGATGGTGCGGGCTATCTGAAGAATGGCTGGTTCACCATCAACGGGAGTGATTACCTGTTTGGGCCGAGTGGCTACATGGCGACCGGCTGGCTTAGGCGCGTGGATGGTCAGTGGGTGTATGCCGACTCCGATGGCGTGCGTGTGAGTGGTTGGGTGCGCGATGGCGCCTGGTACTACCTGGATCCGGCGACGAAGGTGATGGCCACCGGCTGGGTCAACCAGGGTGGCTCCTGGTATTACCTGACGGCTTCCGGAGCGATGGCCACCGGCTGGGTCAACGTGGGTGGCTCGTGGTACTATCTGTCGGCTTCCGGAGCGATGGCCACCGGGTGGGTCAACGTGGGTGGCTCGTGGTACTACCTGTCGGCTTCCGGCGTCATGCTGACGGGTGCCCAGGTCATCAACGGACGCACCTACCTCTTTGACGATTCCGGAGCCTGGATGCGTTAAGCGTCCCGCCTCTCATTCTGTCAAGACCCTCACCCGGGCCCGGGAACGTTGTTTTGTAAGCGTTCTCGGGCCCGGGACTTAGCACTGGGTAAAATAATCGTCATCTATATCTCTTTGTGAAACAAAGTTTGTCACAAGAGTTGTTTGCGGTATGTTGGCAGTGACGGCTGACACGACGAGATCCTCGCCGTGCTCGAACACGGTCGTCCGTCAACACATTGGAGTACGCCCATGACAACGAAGAAACCAGCGACGTTCCTCGCGCTGGCTGGCACCGCTGCGCTCGTGGTTGCTGGTCCCGCGACCCTCGCATCCCCGCCAACCCCGGCGGACACCCGATCCGACCCCGGTGCCGCAGCCTCGTCCCTGCCGGTCGGTGACGTCGATACCGCGCTCACCTCGAAGAGCGGACAGAACAGCCAGGAACCTCAGACGCCGACGACCGATCAGGTCGACCCCGCCGCAGTCGTCACTATCGTCGTTCAGCTTGACGAGGCGGCTGACCGCGCGGCGTCCCTTGCCTCGATTAACGAGGCCGTGGCCGGTGTGTTCCCGGGTTCCTCCGCCCAGGTGGAACGCGAGTACGATAAGGCCCTCAAGGGATTTGCGTTGAGCGCGCCCGCGGGCTCTCTCGACGCAATCCGCGGCGTGAGCGGCGTGAGCGCCGCCTTCCTCGATCGCGACACCCACGTCGATGGCGTCGACGACCAGGTTGCCGGAGAGGGCGCGACGAACTCCTCGCGCACCTCCACCCAGGACCCCGCCAACCTCAGCGCGCAGCTGATGATGCACGCCGACCAGATCACCCAAAAGGGTGATGGCAAGGTCGTCGCCGTCATCGACACGGGCGTGGATATGACGCACCCCGCGTTCGCGGGGGCCCTGCATGGAACCCCCGGGCTGTCCGAGGACAAGGTGCAGGCCCTGACCCCCCAGCTGGGCGACGGCAAGACCGGCAGCTACGTGTCGGAGAAGTTCCCCTTCGCCTACGACTACGCGGATAACGACCCGGACGCCTCGCCGACCGGAGAAGCCGGATCGCATGGCACGCACGTCGCCGGCATCACCGCGGGCAACGCTGGCGAAATCGTCGGCATCGCCCCCGACGCGCAGATCATCGTCGCCAAGGTCGCGCGCAGTAGCAACGGTGGCATCCCGGACTCGGCGCTGCTGGCCGCCCTCGACGACATGGTCGTCCTGCGCCCCGACGTCATCAACCTCTCCCTCGGCCAGACCGGCGGCATGGACAACGAGGCCGACTCCATGTACGCGACCGTGTTCAAGAGCCTCCAGCAAGCGGGCGTGACCGTGAACGCGGCAGCCGGTAACGAGTACACGGCCGGCTACGGAAACCTGTCCGGCAAGAACCTGCCCTTCGCCTCCGACCCCGACTCCTCCGTCCTGTGCGAACCGGCGTCCTACTCCTCAGTCGTGTCCGTGGCCTCGGTCGACAACTCGCTGACGCACAGCGCCTTCACCGTCGGCGACCGCGACATCGCCTACCAGCGCGCCGGTGGGGCCGACGGCCAGAAGATGCCCGACCTGTCTGACCTGACCGGCGGCCCCTTCGAGTACGTCGATGGCGGCATCGGTTCGCCCGAGGACGGCCAGGCCCTGAAGGCCAAGTACCCCGAGGGCCTCGCGGGCAAGATCGTGCTGGTCAAGCGCGGTTCCCTCACCTTCCAGGACAAGTTCAACAACATCGCCGGCTCCAAGCCCGCCGGCTTCATCGTGTACAACAACGTGCCCGGTGACTCGCTCGTGGTCATGAGCCTGGCGACGGACGGCGTGCCGGCCGCCTTCATCTCGCAGGCTGACGGCGAGGCCATGCTGGCCGCCGCCGACCGCCACCTGAGCGTCGTCCCCGGCAAGGTCGTGCCCCCGAGCTCGAAGTACTCCATGTCGAGCTTCTCCTCGTGGGGCGTGTCCCCCGATCTGCGCCTCAAGCCCGAGGTGAGCGCGCCCGGTGGCAACATCTACTCGGCCGTGCCTGGCGGCAACTACGAGTTCATGTCCGGCACGTCGATGGCGACCCCGCAGATGGCGGGCGTGAGCGCCGTCGTCCTGCAGCGCGTCCAGGCGGACCCGCTCTTCGCCTCAATGACCGACCGTCAAAAGGTTGATGTCGTCCAGAACCTCATCATGGGCACGGCGGCCCCCATCGTCGACCCGCTCCAGGACACCGGCGCCCCGTACTCCCCGCGCAAGCAGGGCTCGGGCTTGACGAACGTCCTGGCGGCCACGACCTCGTCGGTGTACCCGACGGTTGTGGGTGCCCCCGAGCAGTCCCGTCCCAAGGCGGACCTGGGGGATGGCACAAAGGGCTGGCACTTCGACGTCACCCTCCACAACCTCGGCGCGGCGCCTACGACCTACGAGCTGAGCTCGCAGGCACTCTCCGAGATTGTTGACGGTGGGTTCTTCACCGGCCACTCCGCCGATTGGCGAGGCAAGGGCGTGGACATCGCCTACTCCGGCGCGGCCGTGAGCGGCACCGATGAGGGCGCGACCATCACCGTTCCCGCAAACGGCGAGGCGACCGTGGGCGTCGATGTGACGCCTCGCGCCGCTTTCGACTCCTCCGTCGCGCAGAACACGCCCAATGGCACCTTCCTCGACGGTTTCGTGCGCTTCACTTCGAAGACCGAGTCCCAGCCTGACCTGAGCGTTCCCTACCTTGGCTTCTACGGCGACTGGGGCAAGCCCGCGATCTTCGACGCCCTCGCCTCCGAGGGCGGGGCTCACACGCTCGCCTCCTGGGTCTACAGCGGCACCACGGGCCAGCAGCTGGGATACAACCCCCTGGTCAAGGACGCTGATCGTATCGGACTGCCCAGCCCGAGCAAGAACATCATCTCTCGCTCGGACGCCTCGGGTGCTCCGACGGTTCTCGAGCCCCGCACGGGTACCCTGCGCAGCGTCCACACGCTCAACGCCGCGTATACGAACGCCGCAGGAGACACGGTCGCTTCCTTCACGCGATTCCTGAACTGGAAGTCCGCGCTGGATTCGTCCGGAAAGATGACGTGGGTCGAGCAGGGGCAAGATCCGCTGACCCTGGATGCGCGAGCAGACGGGTTTAAGGATCTGCCGGACGGTGAGTACACGCTGACGTTGTCGGCTCATAATGATGGGCCTTCGCAGGCGGGGCAGTCGGTCTCCTATAGGTTCCGTCTCGATACGGTGGGGCCGGTCGTCTCTGGTGTGACGTACAGCGGAGAAGGTTCCGAGACGGTTGTGTCCTTCGATGTCACGGACTCCTCGCCTCTGGCGGGCGTTGATCTGCATGACCCGGCTGATGGCCTGTGGTTCTACCGCCACGTTTTCTCCGACAGTGAGGGTGATGTTGGTGCTGATGGGGTGTATCGGTACCACGTGGAGATCCCCTTCGAGACGATCTCCCGGTCCTGGACCGAACAGGGCGGCGCGGGCGACGTCGTCGCCCACCCCTACGTGCTCGCCTGGGACTACGGGCTGAACCACTCCGAGGCCGTCACGCTGGACTTGCCCTCCGATAACCAGGGTGCGTGCACCCGGCCCGATGGTGGTCACTGGGTCAGGGACGGTGTCGGCTGGTGGTACCAGTGTGTCGACGGTAGGGGCTACCTCGCGAACGGTTGGTATTCGATCAACGGTTCGGACTACCTGTTTGGGCCGAGCGGCTACATGGCGAGCGGCTGGCTGAAGCGTGCGGACGGTCAGTGGGTGTATGCCGACTCCGATGGTGTGCTTGTGAGTGGTTGGGTGCGCGATGGCTCCTGGTACTACCTGGATCCGGCCACGAAGGTGATGGTGACTGGGTGGCTCAACGACCGGGGTACCTGGTATTACCTGGGTGGTAGCGGTGCGATGGCGACCGGTTGGGTCAATGACGGTGGTACCTGGTATTACCTGGATTCTTCTGGGGCGATGCGTACTGGTTGGCTCAACCAGGGTGGTACGTGGTACTACCTGGGCGGTAGCGGCGCGATGGCCACCGGGTGGGTCAACGTGGGTGGCTCCTGGTACTTCCTGTCAGGAAGCGGGGCCATGCAAACAGGCACCCAGACAATCGAAGGCACCACATACGTCTTTGACACAACGGGTGCGTGGATTCCGTAAGGCCATCCCACTCGCGTTCGTTGACGCGTCACTCCGGGCCCGGGAACGTTGCTATGTAAGCGTTCCCGGGTCCGGGCCTTGTTTGGGCGGTGCCACATCCGATCGTTTCCCACTGTGGACCGATGTTTGTCATCGCACCCACATGCGGTATTTTGAATGTGGCGGCCGGCACGGTGGAGCCTCCTCCGCATACCCATACGGTCGCAGGTCAACACATTGGAGTACGCACATGACAACGAAGAAACCAGCGGCGTTCCTCGCGCTCGCCGGGTCCCTCGCGCTCGTAGTCGCAGGCCCGGCCACCCTTGCAGCGCCGCCTGCTCCTGCCGCCCCCGAACCGCCCCCGGCTTCGTCTGTGCCTGTGGGTGACGTCGATACCGCGCTCACCTCGAAGAGTGGACAGAACAGCCAGGAACCTCAGGCGCCGACGACCGATCAGGTCGACCCCGCCGCAGTCGTCACTATCGTCGTTCAGCTTGACGAGGCGGCTGACCGCGCGGCGTCCCTTGCCTCGATTAACGAGGCCGTGGCCGGTGTGTTCCCCGGTTCCTCCGCCCAGGTGGAACGCGAGTACGACAAGGCCCTCAAGGGATTTGCGTTGAGCGCGCCCGCGGGCTCTCTCGACGCAATCCGCGCCGTGAGCGGCGTGAGCGCCGCCTTCCTCGAACGCGAGATTCCCGTGAACGACACCGCCACCCTCAACGACGAAGGGGGCATCGAGGCGCCCAGGCTCGCCTCCCAGAACCCCGATAACCTCAGCGCCCAGCTGATCATGCACGCCGACCAGCTCACCCAGAAGGGCGAGGGCAAGGTCATCGCCGTCATCGACACGGGCGTCGAGATGACGCACCCCGCCTTCTCCGGCACGATGCGGTCGACCCCCGCGCTGACCGCGGAGTCGGTGGCCGCCCTGGCGCCCAGGCTGGGTGCGGGGAAGACCGGTGTCTACGTCAGTGAGAAGTTCCCCTTCGCCTACGACTACGCCGACTCCGACCCCGACGCGATGCCGAGTCCGGGTGACTACGGCTCCCATGGAACCCACGTCGCCGGCATCACCGCGGCAAACGCCGACCAGATCGTCGGTATCGCCCCCGAGGCGCAGGTGATCGTCGCGAAGGTCTCGCGCAGCGTCGAAGGGGACATCCCCGACTCGGCGCTGCTGGCCGCGCTCGACGACATGGTTGTCCTGCGCCCCGACGTCGTGAACCTCTCCCTTGGCCAGCTCGGCGGCATGGATAACGAGGCCGACTCCGTCTACGCGACCGTGTTCAAGAGCCTGCAGGAGCAGGGGATTACCGTCAACGCGGCGGCAGGCAATCACTACACCGCCGGATACGGCAACACCTCGGGGAAGAACCTGCCCTTCGCCTCCGACCCCGACTCCTCGACCCAGTGTGAGCCCGCGACCTACTCCTCGGTTGTCGCCGTGTCTTCCCTGGATAACCTCCTGTCCTACAACGCGTTTAGCGCCGCCGGTAAGGATATTGCCTACCAGCGTTCGCGCGGGTTCAACGGAGAGAAGGCCGCCGAATTGACGGACCTGGCTCCGGGCAGCTACGAGTACGTGGACGCCGGTTTCGCCTCCGAGGAGGACGCCGCGGCCCTGCGGAAGAAGTACCCCGAGGGCCTGGCGGGGAAGTTTGCCCTGGTTTCGCGCGGAAAGATGACCTTCCAGAAGAAGATCGAGAACCTTGCCCCGCTCAAGCCCGCGGGCATCCTCGTCTACAACAACGTTGCCGGGGACTCCCTCATGATCATGAGCGTGACGACCCTCGACGTGCCGGCCGCCTTCATCTCGAACGAGAGCGGCCAGGCGATGCTGGAGGCCGCCGACCATCACCTGACCCTCGTCGAGGGTAAAACCGTGACGCCGAGCGCCAAGTACTCGATGTCCGACTTCTCCTCGTGGGGCGTGACCCCCGATCTGCGTCTCAAGCCCGAGATCACCGCGCCCGGCGGCAGCATCTACTCCGCCATCCTGAACGGCAAGTACGACCACCTCTCCGGCACGTCGATGGCGACCCCGCAGATGGCGGGGGTGAGCGCCGTTGTCCTTCAGCGCGTCCAGGCGGACCCGCTCTTCGCCTCGATGACCGACCGTCAAAAGGTGGATGTCGTCCAGAACCTCATCATGGGAACAGCGACTCCGGTCGTCGACCCCGCCCAGGACACCGGCGCCTACTATTCTCCGCGTAAGCAGGGTGCGGGCCTCGTTGATGCCCTGGCGGCGACGACCTCGTCGGTGTATCCGACGGTTGTGGGTGCCCCCGAGCAGTCTCGTCCCAAGGCGGACCTGGGGGATGGCACGAAGGGCTGGCACTTCGACGTCACGCTGCACAACCTGTCGGGTGTGGAGGCCACGTATGAGCTTTCCTCACAGGCCCTGTCCGAAAACGTTGCCGACGGCTTCTTCAGCGGCAGCGCCACCAACTGGCAGGGCAAGGGCGTGACCGTCACGTACTCGGGCGCGGCCTCTGCCTCGGGCGCGGGTGCCACTGTCACCGTCCCGGCGGGCGGCGAGGCGACCGTGGGTGTGGATGTTGCTCCGGGTGGGGAGTTTGCCTCGTATGTTGCGGATAACGCGCCTTCGGGTACTTTCCTGGATGGTTTCGTGCGTTTCTCCTCGCGCGCCGCGTCTCAGCCGGATCTGAGTGTTCCCTATCTGGGGTTCTATGGGGATTGGGGTAAGCCCGCGATCTTCGACGCGCTGGCCTCGGATGGCGGAGCGCACACCTTCGCGTCGGGCATCTACAACGGCACCACGGGCCAGCAGCTGGGATACAACCCCCTGGTCAAGGCCGAGAATCGCACCGGGGCTCCCAAGGCGGATCGCTACGTGATCTCCCGCTCCGAGGCCAGCGGCGCTCCCACGGTCCTGGCACCCCGCACGGGTACCCTGCGCAGCGTCCACACGCTCAATACCGTGTACGCGAATGCCGCCGGCCAGACGGTCACCTCCTTCGCCACCCACCAGGCCTGGAAGTCCGGTGTCAACCCCGGCACCGGCAAGATGACCTGGGTGGAAGACGGCCACGAGCCCACGACCCTGGACCTGCGTTCCGACGCTTTCAAGGATCTGCCCGACGGCGATTACACGCTGAAGCTGTCCGCCCACAACGACGGGCCCTCGCAGGTGGAGCAGTCGATCTCGTACGAGTTTCGTCTCGATACGGTGGGGCCGGTCGTCTCTGGTGTGACGTACAGCGGAGAAGGTTCCGAGACGGTTGTGTCCTTCGATGTTGCTGATTCTTCGCCTTTGGCGGGTGTTGATCTGCATGACCCGGCTGATGGCTTGTGGTTCTACCGGCATGTTTTCTCTGATGGTGAGGGTGATGTTGGTGCTGATGGGGTGTATCAGTACCACGTGGAGGTTCCTTTCAAGGATGTTGATGCGGCGTGGACCGATCAGGGTGGTTCCGGTAGTGTCATCGCTCATCCGTACTTGCTGGCGTGGGATTACGGGCTGAACCACTCCGAGGCTTTGACTCTTGACCTGCCCAGCGATAACCCCGGCGCGACCGATGGGTGCGTGAGTCCCGATGGTGGTCACTGGGTCAGGGATGGTGTCGGCTGGTGGTACCAGTGCGCTGATGGTGCGGGCTATCTGAAGAATGGTTGGTTTAGCATCAACGGGAGTGATTACCTGTTTGGGCCGAGCGGCTACATGGCGAGCGGCTGGCTGAAGCGGGTGGATGGTCAGTGGGTGTATGCCGATTC
The DNA here is from genome assembly GCF_024584435.1 of Schaalia odontolytica. GTDB lineage: Bacteria > Actinomycetota > Actinomycetes > Actinomycetales > Actinomycetaceae > Pauljensenia. The sequence continues at coordinate 1,780,741 of NZ_CP102197.1, read as the reverse complement.
CGATGGTGTGCGTGTGAGTGGTTGGGTGCGCGATGGCTCCTGGTACTACCTGGATCCGGCGACGAAGGTGATGGCCACCGGCTGGGTCAACGTGGGTGGGGCCTGGTACTACCTGTCGGCTTCCGGCGCGATGGCCACCGGCTGGGTCAACGTGGGTGGCGCCTGGTACTACCTGGATTCTTCTGGGGCTATGCGTACTGGTTGGCTCAACCAGGGTGGTACGTGGTACTACCTGGGCGGTAGCGGCGCGATGGCGACCGGGTGGGTCAACGTGGGTGGCTCCTGGTACTTCCTGTCAGGAAGCGGGGCCATGCAAACAGGCACCCAGACAATCGAAGGCACCACATACGTCTTCGGACCGGACGGCGCCCTGCAACCCTAGCGGTTACCGGTTCGGCTGAGGGCCCGGGGAGTGCGGCGCTGCGAGCACTCCCCGGGCCCTCCCGTTGCCCGCCGCGGATCGCGCTCAAGCGGATCGCGCCGCAGGCGCGCTCCTGCGGTATGTTGGAGGAAACGGGAGGACCCGCGCGTCCCGTCACCTGCGGAGTTCGCCCGAGACCACAGAGGGGTGCACTATGTCCATGAAGAAACCAGCCGTCCTCCTGGCGGGCGTCGGAACGTGCGCGCTCGCGCTCGCCAGTTGCTCCTCCCTGGCATCGCAGGCACCCGCCGCCCAGTCCGATCCGGCTGCGCTCTCCGGCGCCGACGCACAATCGCCGCAGTCCACGCCGCCCCCCGCCTCCTCCCTACCGACGGGCGACACCGACACCGCGCTCACCTCGAAGAGCGGCCAATCCTCGCAGAGCGCTCCGAGCGCTCCGGCTGCCGACACGGATCCCGCGCGGCCCGCCGTCATCATCGTCCGCCTCGAAGAGGACGCCGACCACGAGGCCACGCTCGCCGCCATCAACGAGGCCGTCGCCGGGGTCTATCCGGGCGCGTCGGTCACAGTCGAGCGCGAGTACAAGAACGCCCTGCAGGGCTTTGCGCTGCGCGCGCCGGCCGGGTCTCTTGAGGCGATTCGCGGCGTGAGCGGCGTGAGCGCCGCCTTCCTCGAACGCGAGACGTACGTGCAGTGACGCCGGCTCGGGGCTCTTCCCGGGGCGGTAGGAGGACACATCGGACCGCAACATCCGTCACGCGGGGCACTGCGGATGGGTGCCGCCGTCAGATCTAGTTGCTTCAAATTGAGGCAAAATTAGAAGCAACTAGATGTTTGCGTGAACGGAGCAATGATGAAGGCGCGTGTGCCGCCGCCGTATCGCCTTGCTGAACTGCGTGAGCGCGTCATCGCCAGTCTGGGGGCATGGACGATGAGCACCGTCGTTCCATCATCTTCGCTCTCGCTGGAGGTTTGGATGATCCGAAGTATCATCCCGTGGGAGTATTACGTCCGTGCTGAGCCTGTGCCAGAGGGGCTTACTCGCGAGGCGCGGTGGTGCGCGGTGCGAAGCTCGGGCAGGCCGCAGGAGAAGCGGTCCGGGTCCTCGCCCAGTCGGCCTAGATGAGGTCCTTCTTCTCCATGTACTTCATCGCCAGCCAGCCGAAGGGGATGCGCCCGTAGAAGGTGACGAGACGGTACAGCAGGGCGGTCGCGATCGCGACGGATGAGGACACGCCCGCGACCGTGAGGCCCGAGGTCAGGGCCGTTTCCACCGTGCCGATGCCGCCGGGCGAGGGGATGAACGAACCCGCCGCATTCGCAGTCAGATACGTGATGGCCACCGTCGAGAAGTTCAGCGAGCCGCCCATGGCGACCATCGCCGTCCAGAACGACCCCACGTAGCCGATGTTCATCAGCAGGTTGCCACCGACCACGGCGGCCAAGCGACGCGGCTGACCGATAATCCACAGGAGACGCGGATACACCTGCTGCCAGGTCGGCTGGATCTTCGCCCAGATCCAGCGGCGCACCTTCGGCACCGCCACGATGACGCCGACCGCCACCATGACGACGGCGACGACTCCGAGGATCGTCCCGTAGGGCACGGACACCGACAGGGACGAGCCCGCGATCACCATGACGAGGAGCAGGAGGACGATTGTGATGATGGCCTGCGAGATCTGCATGAGCGTCACCGTCGTGACCGCCATCGCTGTTGGAATGCGGCGCTTACGCAGGTAGCGCAGGTTGAGGGCGGCCGGCCCCACGCCGGCGGGTGCCACGATCGTAATGATTGACGCCGCCACCTGAGCGACGAGCGTGTCCCTGAAGCGAAGCTTCTCCGGGGACAGGGCGATGAGTGGGACTGTGGAACCGACCCAGATGAGGCAGGCCAACACGGCCGAAGCAGCCATCCACCAGGGGTTAGCACTGGTGACCGTCGAGACGATGTCTTTGAAGTTGAGCGACCCCATGACGACGAAGACCGCGATGAACAGGACGGCGACCGTGAAGATAGTGCGTGGGCGGAAGCGCTGCAGGTCCGCGGTAGCCGTCGTCTCGTCCTCAGAGTCCCCCACGAGGGCCGCGCGCAGCTCGCTCAGCAGGTCCGATCGGCGCAGCATCTGGTTCACTGACGCGGGAAGCACCGGCTTCTGGATGACCGGCGCACAAGCCGCCAGGGTCTCCTCGCCGACGCAGCGTCGGCCGGCCGCAAGCGCCCGGTCCGGGCCCACCGCGAGAGCGGTGAGAACCAGCATCTGGGCGATGTCGATCGACTGGTTGAGCTCCGTCGTCGCCACCTCCCCGGCGTCCCAGTCCAGCAGCCACACGTCGGCGGAAGAGTCGACGACGACGGCGTCGGGGGTCAGCGCTCGGTGAGAGATCCCGCGGGAGTGAGCCAACCGGAGCTGCTCCCACGCCCGATCCAAGACGTTGTCCGTGACGTCCTCGCCGAGGGAGGTCAGCGGGGTGGTGACGGGCAGCGCGGAGAGTACCACGACGATGGAGTCAGACGCCGCGGCAATACCGATCGGTTCCTGAGTGAATACCCCTGCGCGCAGCGCCTGCAGCGCGGTGAATGATGAGCGCTCCGCCTGGGCCTTCATCGAGGGGGACACCCAGCGGCTAATTCCCCGCAGGCGCAGGTTGTTCCACATCTCCTGCAGGGTTCCCGTGAGCTCCTGGCCGAGGTCCATGACGATGACTTCATAGGCGAGGCCCGCATCGCTCCAGACCTGGTAGTGGCGGTGATGATCGGGGTCGGGGCGCCTGGTCACCGTGACACCCATGTCGCCCAGGTCCGCGGGCATCTGAGTGAGGCGCCCGCGCGAGTTCTCGGCGATAGCCCAGGTGGACAGGGGCTCTTCGGAGGTGTCGAGGTCCGAGCGCACGATGCGAGAGGGAGTAATCCCAATCCCAAGCAACGCCTCCACGAGAGCGCTGCCGGTTGCGCGCTGGTCGTCATAGCCCATGATCCATCGGGAGCCGGATCCGAAGGCGCGACCGAGGAAGACGGAGATGAAGGCGACGGGAAGGGTCATGAAGGAACGCAGAACACCGAGGATCAGGATGATCCACAGTCCCGTCCATCCCCACCGGATCGCGCGCATCGACTGGGCTTCTCCCGCCGAGGTGAAGAGGGCGCACAGCGTCACGATCACGAGGTTAATGGCGATCACGATGCCCGTCTGCGAGCCCTGCGTGGCGATCGCCCGATCAACGCTGAGGGGAACGGTTAGCTCGGCGGGGAGCAGACCCGTGAGGATGATGATGATCCAGCCACCGACCGCCGCAATGAGGCTTGTGACCAGCACCTGGATGATGGCCTGGAGGCGTCGTCGCAGGGCGAGGGAGACGATCACCAGGATCGGGGTGACCAGGACGATGAGGCCCTCGATGATGCTGACGGGCAGCAGCAGCATCTGTCGAATGACCTGGAAACGCAGGACGTCCAACGTCACCCCGCGCGTGGTGGCGCTGGCGAGCGTGCCGATTGCCCAAATCAGGACGATCGCGACCAGCGAGATGACGACGTCAACGACGTCCTCTCGGCGGCGACGCACCGCGCTAACCCGATCGGCGATGTAGACGGGACGAGGAAGGCGAAGCCTGCGAGCGGAACCCTTCTCCTCGGGCACCGCGGCCTCGGGCTGCTGCGCGGACTGCGCTCCCGCCGGGGTTTCGTCGGCGGGGGAGGAGACGTCGGGCGGGGCGGGCGCCTGCGCGGGAGCGACGGGACGAGGGGGTTGTTCGGGCGTCGGGGGCTCGGGGGCCGAGGCCGCGGCGGGGAGGGACGCAGCCTGAGGGGGAGCGACGCCGCCGGGGACGGACGGCGCGTCGATCACCTGGGCGGGAGCGAAGACCAGCGTGGTGGCCTGCGAGGATGGCTGGGGCGGGGCGGGAGAGGGGGCCGAGGGCGCCTCCTCCGCGTCCATCATTCCCATCAGAGCGTCGACCCCGGACCCGGATGGATCCTCGGATGAGGACGGCACGAACAGCAGACTCGTGTCCCCGACCGGAGTGTCGTCGTGTGAATCCTTGCGCTTCCTCATGCTGACCATCCTATATTCGCGGTCAAGAAAGGTAGGGTTAGGGGGATACATTCCCAGCAGAAAAGGGCCCTATCGTGACCTGGTCGACACTCGTGAGCGCATCGGATCCGTCGATGCTGCACACCGTTATCGAGTGGTTCAAAAATCCCGAGACCCTTCTCGTCGCCATGGGGCCGTGGGTCCTCTGGGGAACGATGTTCATCGTCCTCATCGAGTCAGGGGTCCTCTTCCCCGTCCTGCCGGGCGAGTCCATGCTCTTCACCGCCGGACTCCTGCACGATCGCCTCGGCCTGCACCTGCCGACGCTGATCGCCCTGGTTGTCGTCGCAGCCTTCGTTGGCGCCCAGATCGGCTACTTCCTGGGCGCCACGTGGGGGCGCCGCTTCTTCAAGCCCGACGCGCGCGTGTTGAAGACGAAGCACCTAGAGAAGGCCGAGCACTACTTCACGAACTACGGTGGGCGCTCGCTCCTCATCGGGCGCTTCATCCCCTTCGTGCGCACGTTCATCCCGATCGCGGCCGGCATTGCCCGCTACCCCTACCCGAAGTTCCTCGCCTTCAACACCCTGGGTGCGCTCATCTGGGGAGCGGGCTTCATCCTCGTGGGTGCGCTCCTGGGCAACGTTCCCTTCGTCCACGACAACCTGACGCTGATCCTCGCCGTCATCATCCTGGTCTCTGCCACGCCCGTCCTCATCGAGGTCATCGGCAAGCGTCGCGCCCACGCCGACAAGGAGTAAGAGCGTGTTCGCCTGGTGGATGCTGCTCCCGACCCTCCTCGCCATGATGGTGGCCCTGGTGCTCCCGGGCTTCATGTGGCTGCGGGCGGGCGTGCGTTCGTCCCTGGTGGGAGTCGGCGCAGCGCCCGCGTTCACCTTCGGGCTGGTGACCGTTCTCTCCGTGGCATACCCCGCCCTCGGTATCGAATGGGAGCGTTCGAGCGTCCTTCCCGTCCTCGGGCTCAGCGCCCTGGGAGGGGCAGGGGCGTGGAGCCTGAGCTACTTTCGTCGAACCAACGGGGGATTCTCCCTCAAAGGCCTGACCTTGCGCGAGGCCATCGGCGTGCGCGTCCCCATCGGCGGCGCCCAGGCGGCGATCCGCGCGGCCACCTGGGGCGCGATCCTCGTGGGCTTCCTGCTGGCCGCCTGGCCGCTCGTCACCGTCGCACACCCCGCGAACCCGGTCCAGCAGTGGGATCCGACGTTCCACCAGAACGGCGTCCACGCAATCCTCTACGGCAAGGACGCCAGCCCCTTCGGCGGGCTCCACGAGCTCTACGGAGGGCGCCGCGTCTACTACCCGACGGGATGGCACGCATTCGTCGCCCTGTTCTCGCGTTTTGACTCCGTCGTCCAAACTGCCAACGTGTCCTCACTTGCCCTCATGGTCGTGTGGGTCACCGGCCTGGCCGCCCTGGTGTCCGTGCTCACCTCCTCGCGCTCGGCGATCATCGCCGCCCCCGTGATCGGCGGCGCGCTGCTCAACATGCCCGCCGACGCCCTCACCATGTACAACCAGTGGCCCAACGCGACGGGCACCTCCCTGGTTCCCGGCCTGGCCGCACTCGCTATCCTCGCCGGACGCCGACTTGGGGAGGACGTGCGCGGCGGGCAGGGGCCTCGGGCCTTCACGCGCCGCATCCCCCAAGGCATCTTCCTGCTGATCGGGTGCATCGGCCTCGTCGGGTCCCACCCCAGCGCGGCCTTCTCCATCCTCGCTTTCCTGATCGCCCCCCTCCTTGCCTCGCTCGCGTCCCTCGCTCGACGCGCGTTTGGGCTGGGAAGACGTGGCCGCGTCGCGGCCCTCGCCTGGGCCGGCGTCGGCGCGGTGGTCGTCGCCGCGCCCCTGGCCGCGTTGTCCTCCCCGAAGATTCAGGCGATGGGCATGTACAGGCGCGACGGAAGCAGCTGGAGCGAGGCATTCTCCCACGCCTTCCTGCCCTACCCGCCCTTCTCTCCCACGTCCGGCATGACCCAGTGGTCCCTCGTCCAGCTCGGCCTCCTGATCGTCGGCATCGCCGTGACCGCGGGCCTTCACACCCTCCTGCGTCGCCCGGACCCCCTGGAACAGGCGGCGTCGGCCGCCGGCCTGGACGTGCGAGGCGAGGAAGACGCCGCGTCCGTGAAGGATAGCGTGGCCCGAGGCGGGGTGTGGGCTTCCCTCCTCGAGGAGGCCGCGCCGGTGGCGCACTGGCCGCTCGTGTCATACGTGATCCTGGCGTTCCTCACAGGCCTGGCATACGCGCCCAATTCTGCGCTGCGCACCTTCCTCCTCGCCCCCTGGTACAAGGATGCGCGGCGCATCATGGGGGTTGAGGACATCGCACTGACCGTCCTCATGGCGGTCGGTTTCGCGGCCATCGTGCGCCTCATCCACGCCGCGTGGACCACATCCCTGCGCAGGATTCTGGCCGAGCGCGGCGTCCACGAGGAGGTCGAGGCGCCCCGATGGCCGATCCAGGTCGGAGTGGGTGCTCTCCTCCTGGTGCTGTCGGGCCTGGGCGCCATCGACGCGCGAAACGCGGCGGTCGCCTCCGTCTACGATCCCGGCCGCCTCGGAAAGCCCGGCATGGCAAGCCTCGGAGAACTGTCCATGCTGCGACGCATGAAGTACACGACCGCGCCGGACGCGCTGATCGTTGGCGACCCCATCGCGGGCGAAGCCTACGCCGAGATGCTGGCGGGACGCAAGACCGTGTTCCCGCAGCTGAGCACCGTCAACGCCGACAGCGCCTCCCAGAAGGTGCTCACCCACGGGTTCCGCAACATCGCGACCGATCCGCAGGTGTGCGAGGTCGTGCGTCGGCTCGGCATCACTCACTTCTACGAGGAAGAGGACGGCGCCTACTACAACTTCATGCGTTCGACCCGCCACCCCGGTTTCTACGGCGTGGACACGTCCTCCGGCTTCGAGCTTGTCGACGCGGGGGGCACCGCGAAGCTGTGGAAGATCACCGCGTGCGGCGACGTGGTCCCCGGGGGAGGTGCGCGGGCCTTCGAATAGGGCAGCCGCGCGATTGGCCACATTGACACCTTCGCGCATCGGTGGGTACGCGCCGCTCGGGCGCCTGTCGATACCCTTACAGCATGACGACGAACATTCCCGGCCCCCCTCCCGCGGGCGACAGGCTACGCATCGCGTTCCTGGGCCCATTCGGCACCTTTACCGAACAGGCCGTTCACCAGGTTGCGCCCGCCGGCGCGCTCCTTCTTCCCATGACGAGCGCCCCGCATGCGCTCGCGGCGGTACGCCGAGGCGAGGCCGACCGGGCGGTGGTTCCGATCGAGAACTCCATCGAGGGTGGCGTCAACGCGACGCTGGATGCCCTCTCGCACGGCGACCCCCTCGTCATCGTCGCCGAAATGCACGTGCACGTGGTGTTTCAACTGGCGGTCCTTCCGGGCACCAGGCCGGAGGATGTTCGCCGGATCGGCACGCACCCGCACGCCTGGGCGCAGTGCCGAGGCTGGGTGGAGGAGACGTTCCCGGGCGCGATTCACGTTCCGGCGACCTCCACGGCCGCCGCTGCGGAACTCCTGTCGGATGGGGATGCGTCCTTCGATGCCGCCCTGTGCAACGCGGTGTCGGTCTCGACCTACGGCCTGGAGGCCATGTTCAGCGACGTGGCCGACAACCCCGGTGCCATCACGCGCTTCGTGCTCGTGGCGCGCCCCGGCGCAATCCCTCCCCCTACCGGGGCGGACAAGACGACGATTCAGGTGGCGCTGCCCGTCAACGAGTCGGGTGCGCTGCTGACCCTCCTGGAGCAGTTCTCGGTGCGCGGGGTGGACCTGTCGCGCATCGAGTCGCGTCCCAGCGGGGACGGCTTGGGCAACTACACCTTCAGCATTGACATTGTGGGGCACATTCGGGAGGAGCGCGTCCAGGCCGCCCTGGTCGGCCTGCACCGGTATTCACCGGAGGTGCGTTTTATGGGATCCTATCCGCGCGTCGACGGAGTGCGGGCATCGGTCGCCCCCGGAACCAGTGACGAGGCCTTCCACGCGGGGCGCGCGTGGGTGGCGGACCTGCTGCGCGGCGGCGACGGCACTGGCAATGCGGGCGGCCACGCGCCGTCCTGGCCGCTGGCCTGACCCCGCATCACCGCGCTCCACGGGCACATATTGGGCAGGTTCGCGCTAGATATAACAGCAGTGCGCGAGTCGCGGGGGCATGGCAGGCCTCCTATCTCGTGCAATGCCACGCTCAGCAGCGCAGTGCCACTAGGCAACAAGCTCATTCGCGTCGCACGCCGCTCCATAGCACCCCGGCAAGCTTCCATCCGAGCCAGACCCGGCAGGCCTGCACCGGTTAGGGAGTGTTGCACCAGTTAGGGCGCGTTGCACCACCTCCGAACTGGTGTAATACCCCGCTAAGTGGTGTAGCACTACCAAGTAACAAGTCAACACGCGGGCATTCCGCGGAACGCCTCTGAAACGCCCCATCTCACTGTCCCTCAGCAGACAATCATGCTCCACACGAGGATCAACAGGCACCACAAGCCTCCCATTCCTCGGACTTCTCAATCGATGTCCAAGAACGGGAGGCGGTTCAAAGAGGATGAGTGTGCGGCGCATCCTGATGGTCGCGGGGCGATGAGTGGCCCCGGGGGCGCAAAATTGTCGAATGGAAGTTGATCTGATCCAGCACAATTACGCACGAGTCGTGTCTTTTTGCTTGTGTGACCATCGTGACAAGTGTTGATTTGCGCTTGCACAAACCCCTAGTAATTCGGTGATGGCTCTGTGGGGCTCGCGAACCGTACTCAGCTCGGCAGGAGCTCCATCCACGTGCGCTCGGCGGGAACCGCAATGTCGAGTGCTCCGGCCTGCATGCGGATGTGCATGGTGTGGGCGACGCCGATCGGATCGCCGTCCACCTGACACACCTGGGCCTCGTCGGCGGTCACGGACGCGCCCCGGGCTTGCCGGAAGGCGAGGGTGCCCGTCGATAGGGGCAGGTTGACCGGGCGCAGGCCGATCAGCTGGCCGAGCATCTTCCAGGTCACGTTCGCCCAGCCGAGCAAACCCGCCTGCGCGTCCACCGCGACGACGTCGATGAGGCCGTCGGAGAGGTCAGCGTCGGGGGCCAGCACCAGGACCTTGAGTTCGCCGGCGTTGGCGAACATGACGGAGCGAGCCTCCACGCTCGTCACCTCGTCCCTGCGCCGAGACTTGTCCTCGGGGCAAGAAGGCTGCGCCGGGTCGACGAGCGTGCCCGAAATCTGGTCCCCCACCCCGAGCGGGTCGGCCGCCGCAGTGGTGGGGGCGTGGAGGGTCAGATGTGCCCTCATGCGCGGGACTCCCATTGCCCCCAGGCCCGCCCACACGTAGGCGATCCACCCGATGCGCTTCTTCAATTCGCTGTCCGTGTCCGCCATCGTCGCCCCGTCGTAGCCCATGCCCGCGATCACGAGGCACGCGTACTCGTCGGCGCGGGGTTCTCGCCGTGAGGTCGAGGCGCTCGTGTCGGTCGCGTGGCTGTCCTTCGAGGAGCGTGCGGATGCGCGAAGCCCCCCCTCGGGCGGTAACTTCGAATCCTCGAGGATCCCCTCGACCCGCACCCACGCGAGATCGACGCACCGGTGATTGGCTCCCAGTGCCACCGCGAGGGCGTGGGCGGGGTCCTCGGGAATCGACAGGTTTCCTGCCAGGACGTTCCCCGTTCCCACGGGGATGATTCCCATGCGCACGCCCGACCCTGCCATCCCGGCCGCGACCGCGCGCACGGTCCCGTCCCCACCCGCGGCGATGACGACTGACGCACCCAGGTCGAGTGCGCGCACAGCCTGACCGGTGCCGGGGTCCTCGGGCGTGGTTTCGAGCCAGTGGACGTGGTCGATTCCAAGGGTTGCCGCCTCTTTGTTGATGAGGTCCTTGAAGGCCTCGGGGTTGGCGTGCTTGGAGGGGTTCATGATGACCCACGGGCGCGGGCGGCCACGCGATGGGTCGTCGGCCGAGGCGGGGACAGCCAGCGCGCGTCTCCTGCGGCGCCGACGCGTCAGTGTGGTCGCCGCGCGAGCAACTCCGATGGCACCCACGGCACATGCCGCGCCCAGTATCCAAGCCGATGCGTCCATGTGTATAGGGTATCGCTCCAGCCGGGGAACAAGCTGTGGATTGGCCGATGAATGCTGATTCGTCGTCCTTCGGCCCGGCTCGGCGCCGTCGGTGCGACCGTGTGTCGAAGTTATCCACACGGTTATGCCCCAAGGGTGGATAACTATTCAGTAATCCTGACCTGCTGGTCGGGAAAGTGGGGGCGCCGGTTCTCGCCGCGAGCGTCTGTGCCGGTGGACGAGGGGTGTGGCGTATGCCAGGCGCGATAGAATGTGAGTGTCGCCGTGCCGGTGGGCGGGCTGGGGCGGCGGCTGCACCGACGTGAGGCCCCCGGGGTCGCCCGGGCTGCAAACACCCGGCGGAGGAACGGGCCGCCTGGGGAGCCCGCGCGATCCTCCTCCTTCCCCCGCCCTGCGGTGGGGGACACGGCGCGGTCACCTGGCATAGGATGGACCCATGATTGATGTGCGTGCCCTGCGTGAGAACCCCGAACCCGCCCGCGCCTCCCAGCGAGCCCGCGGAGCCAACCCCGACCTCGTCGACGAGATCATCGCGGCCGATGCGAAGCGCCGAGAGGCCCTGCAGGCCTTTGAGAACCTGCGAGCCACCCAGAAGGAGGTCTCCAAGTCCGTGGGCCGCGCCTCGAAGGAAGAACGCCCCGCAATCCTGGCCAAGGCCAAGGAACTTGCCGAACAGGTGAAGGAAGCCGAGGGTCGCGCGGGCGCCGCCGACGCCGAGGCTGACCGCCTGGCTCGTCTGCTCCCCAACCTCATCGTCGACGGCGTCCCCGTGGGTGGCGAGGAAGACTTCGTGGTCCTGCGCCACGAGGGTCCCACCCCGCGCGACTTCGCCGCCGAAGGCTTCGAGGCCAAGGATCACCTGGCCATCGGGGAAGGGCTGGATGCGATCGATACCAAGCGCGGGGCGAAGGTCTCCGGCGCGCGCTTCTACTACCTCAAGGGCATCGGTGCCCGCCTGGAGCTGGCCCTGATGACGATGGCCATGGACCAGGCGCTCGCCAACGGCTTCGTCCCGATGATGACCCCGACGCTGGTGACGCCCCAGGTCATGGGAGGCACCGGCTTCCTCAACGAGCACTCCGACGAGATCTACTACCTGCCCGCCGACGACCTGTACCTGACCGGCACGTCGGAGGTGGCCCTCGCCGGCTACCACGCCGACGAGATCCTCGACCTGAGCGGCGGCCCCAAGCGCTACATGGGCTGGTCCACCTGCTACCGCCGCGAGGCCGGCTCGGCGGGTAAGGACACCCGCGGGATCATCCGCGTCCACCAGTTCAACAAGGCCGAGATGTTCAGCTACTGCCGCCCCGAGGACGCCGCCGAGGAGCACCAGCGTTTCCTTGCGTGGGAGGAAGAGATGCTGGCCAAGGTCGAGCTGCCCTATCGCGTCATCGACACGGCGGCCGGCGACCTGGGCACCTCCGCCGCCCGCAAGTTCGACTGCGAGGCGTGGCTGCCCACCCAGGAGCGCTACATGGAGGTCACGTCGACCTCGAATTGCACGACCTTCCAGGCCCGCCGGCTCGGTATTCGCGAGCGCCGCGAGGGCGGCATGGCTCCGGTCGCCACCCTCAACGGAACGCTGGCCACGACCCGCTGGATCGTCGCCATCCTCGAAAACCACCAGCGCGCCGACGGCTCCGTCTACGTGCCCGAGGCCCTGCGTCCCTACCTGGGAGGACTCGAGGTCCTGGTCCCGGTGGCGTGATGACCCATGAGCGCTTCCTGACGGTTCCCTCCTCCGGGGAGGCCGCGCGGCCCTTTGCGATCCTGTGCGACGAGGCCGAGGCCGCGCTGCCCCCCGGCTTTCCCGCTGACGTCTCCCAGGTCCTCGTTGCCCTCGATATCGACGGCACGATCCTGACACCCGCCGGTGCGACCGAGCGTGTCCTGGAGGGCATCCACGGCCTGTCCGCCGCGGGTGCGCAGGTGGTCATCGCCACGGGCCGCGCGCTCGAGGGGGTCACCCCCGTCCTGGAGGTCCTGGACTTCACGGACGGGTGGGCGCTGTGCAATAACGGCGCGACCCTCGTTCGGGTCAGGGGCGGGGACTGCGAGATCGTCGAGGAACACACCTTCGTTCCCGGTCCGGTCCTGGCGGAGATCGCCGGCGCCCTCCCGGAGGCGGTGTTTGCCTCGATGCCTCACCCCGACACGCTGCTCTCCGCGCCCTTCCCCAACAACGAAATCGAGGGAACCGACCGTCGCGTCGTGTCCATGGAGGAGCTGGCCTCCACGCCCACCCCGAAGGTCGTCGTGCGCGAGCCCGGCATGGACCGCGACCACTTCGAGTCGGTCCTGGCCTCCCTCGCCGTGGCGCGCACGCACGAGGTCTTCGTCGGCTGGACATCGTGGGCGGACATCGAACCCAAAGGCGTGACGAAGGCCAGCGGCCTGGAGGAGCTGCGAGTCCGCCTCGATGTCCCCGGCGCCGGGACGGTCGCCGTGGGGGACGGCACCAACGACATCGCGATGATCCAGTGGGCGGCCTTCGGCGTCGCCATGGGCGGCGCGTCGGCCGAGGTGCGCTCCCACGCGCGCCACGTGACCGCGGCCGTCGAGAATGATGGGGCCGCCGCCGTCATGCACGCCCTCATGCACCGCTGCGGGGGGCGCTGAGCCAGTCGCCCATGATCGCGAAAGCGCGGTCCAGGTCCCCGACCTGGCAATGCTGCGCCATATCCGGATCCTGCACCTCGTGGAACACCTCCACGTCAAGGCTGGCCGCCCCCGCAAGGATGCGACGCACGTCGGACAGGCGTGTGATCGGAACGTACTGGTCCGCGTCTCCCGCCATCACCAGGCAGGGCTGGCGGATCATGCCCGCCAGGGGCTCCATCGTGTACGCCCCCAGCGCCCGCAGCACGTCGCTGGGCCTGCGCAGCCCCGTCAGGGTGCGCGCCTGCTGCAGCTTCCATGCGAGGTCGGCGCTGGCGCGCGGGCCGATCGACATCGCGGCGTCGATCAGCCGCGCGGGGCGTGCGCGCTCAACTATCGAGGCCGCGAGCGGGCGGATAGGCGCGGGCAGAGGCATCGTCAGCCCGTCCAGCAGTCGGTACATCATGTCGAAGGCAATGACGTGGCTGATGCGCGGAACGTGGGCTGCGGCTCGCATCACCAGGTAACCCCCGAAGGATAGCCCCAGGGCTGCCGCGCTCGTCAGGTCGAAGTAGTCCAGGACCGCGTTCGTTGGGAGCTCCCAAGCTGGCTCCAGAGGCATCCCGGCCAGCGCCGTGTGCCCCTGACCGGGGCCGTCAAAGGTGATGATGTCGAAGGGGCGGGAAGAAAAGTGCTCCGCGAACCCTATGATCTCCTCCGCATACCCGTCGAAGCCATTCATCATGACGAGGGTGGCAGGCGCCTCGGGGAAGCGGGAGCGGTCCGCTGAGTCCGCCTCCCAACGGATCGCTGTGAGTGCCGCGTCGCCGTAGGGAATCGTGTGTCGGCTGAGCGCCAGGTGAGCGTGGGAGGCGTCGAATTCACGCGACATGGCGTCGATGAATCGGCGCTTGCGCGGGTCGTGCTCGGGCAGGTAGAAGGCGGCTAGAGAGTACAGGCGCCACGCGGCCGCCGCGTCACCCGCTGAATCGAAGCGCAACGCCAGGCGCTCGGCGAGCTGCGTGATCTGGCGAGTGCTGCGGATGCGGGGAAGGACGCGTGTCAATCGATCCATGCCCGGCCGATCCAGAATCGGGCCCAGGGAACGGTTCAGCTGGAGGTCGAACTGTTGGTTGCCGGTGTAGTGCGTGAACATGCTTCGAGGATAGAGCGCTTGGCCGAATGGCGAAAAGCACAATGACGGATGGAGTGTTCGATACCGGACAGCCCATCCGGTATGCGTAGGATAGCGACACGGATGCAGAGACATTGATCGGAGAAACATGTTCTTGCGAGCGGCCGACAAGCACGGACGAGACGCCGAGAAAACCCTTGACCTGCGCATCCGCAAGACACGGCGCGCGATCCGATCCGGACTCGTCGCCGCATGCCGCGCCAAGCCCTACGCGCGCGTGAGCGTCACCGACATCTGCAAGGCCTCCATGGTCTCGCGCACCACCTTCTACGACCACTACACCGACAAGAATGCCCTTCTGGCCGAAGTGGTGTCCTTCCTCCTGGAGGACATCACGCCGGCCATTGAAGAGATGTGGCTCGGCGGGGGAGACGGCGTCGCCGTGAGCCGACACCTGGCCGACTTCTACGCCCGCAACGGGCACGCCCTGACCACGCTCCTGTCCGTTCACGGGGACGGAGACTGCGACCTCGGCGAGCGGCTGCGCCAGATGTGCCGGTCCGTGTTCAAGCGGTGGGCCGCCGGACGCATTGACGACCATGTCCTGCCCCTGGCCTCGGACATCTACGCCTCGGTCGTCCTTACCCTGATCGAGCGCGGATCCGCCAAGCCCCTCACGGACGAGGAGCTCGCCGCGATCGACCGTGCCCGCGAGCTATTCATCGGCAGCTTCGGCGCTCAGTAGGTCATCGGTAGATCCGTGACCAGTCGCAAAAGAACGATAACGAACAGTGCGTTCGGTACCTGAGCGACGGGCGCTACCCGCCTGAGCGCAAGAGTACTATCGTTAACGCAACGTCGGCCCCAGGCCTCGTCAATGATGACCCAAGGAGAACCCATGACCACCGACCCCCGCGCCGCCATCGCAGCCTCCGACACCGCGCTCGGCATTGAGTTTGGATCCACCCGAATCAAAGCCGTCCTCATCGGCCCCGACCACGAGGTGCTGGCCACCGGCGGCCACTCGTGGGAGAACCAGCTGCGTGACGGGCTGTGGTCCTACACCCTGGATCAGGTGCGCGACGGGCTGCGCGACGCCTACGCCGCGCTCGTCGCCGACGTGCGTGAACGCTACGGAACGACCCCCACCTCCTACGGCTGCATCGGCGTTTCGGCGATGATGCACGGCTACCTTGCCTTCGATGCCGACGACCGCCAAATTGCGCCCTTCCGAACGTGGCGCAACACCAACACGGGACGCGCCGCAAACGAGCTCACGCGCCTGTTCTCCTTCAATATTCCCCTGCGCTGGTCCATCGCCCACCTTCACCAGGGGGTCCTGGATGGTGAGGATCGGATTGGCGAGGTCGCCCGCCTGACCACCCTGGCCGGTTGGGTCCACCACCAGCTCACCGGCAGGGCGGTTCTCGGCGTGGGTGACGCCTCCGGAATGTTCCCCATCGACTCGGCGACGCTCACCTACGACAGCTCCATGATCGAGGCGTACGAGGAGCTGGTTGCCGACCGGGTACCGTGGCGGCTGCGTGACCTCCTGCCGACCGTGCTGTGCGCCGGAGAGGACGCGGGGACGCTCACCCCCGCCGGCGCGGCTCTCATCGACCCGACGGGAACCCTGCAGCCCGGCATCCCCCTGTGCCCGCCCGAGGGAGACGCGGGAACCGGCATGATCGCGACGAATGCCATCGCCAAGCGCACCGGCAACATCTCGTGCGGCACCTCCGTGTTCCTCATGGCGGTCTTGGACAATGCCCTGTCCGGGCTGCACACCGAACTCGATATGGTGACCACGCCCGATGGCTCACCCGTCGCCATGGTCCACTCCAACAACGGCGCCTCCGAACTCGATGCATGGGTCGCCATGTTCGCCTCCTTCGCGCGTCTCATCGGAGCCGACGTGCCCACGCCCGCCGTCTACGACGCCCTCTACGAGCACGCCCTGACGGGCGACGAGGATGCGGGCGGGGTGGTCGCCTACAACACGCTCTCCGCCGAACCGCTTGTCGGCTTGACCGCCGCGCAGCCCCTCTTCACCCACACGCCGAAGGCGCGAGTCACCCTGGCCAACGCGGTTCGCGCCCAGCTCATGAGCGTCTTCGCGGCCGTGCGCATCGGTGTCGACATCCTCGCCGAGGAGGGCGTGCGCCTCGACTCGCTCTTCGCCCACGGCGGCCTGTTCAAGACCCCCCGTGTCGCCCAGCAGATCCTCGCCGACGCGCTTGAAATTCCCGTCTCCGTCGGTGATACCGCGGGCGAGGGTGGTGCCTGGGGCATCGCCGTGCTTGCCCGGTATCGCAGCGCATGCGTCGCGATGGCCGAGCGTGGGGGTGCGCCGCAGGCCCTCGTTGAGTACCTGCGAGACCGCGTCTTTGCCGACGCTTCCGTGACGACGCTGGCTCCCACCCCCGAGGGCGCGGCCGGGTACGAGCGTTTCCTGGAGGCCTACCGAACCGGCCTGGGCGGCGTCGAGGCCACCGCGCTCGGCGCACCCCTTCGGTGAGCGGAGGTGTCAAAGGTGCGTGAGTGGCGCGCGGGTGTCAGAGCGGGCGCATGAGTGGTGGCGCGGGTACGGGGTTGCGGATGGCGGCGCGACCCGGTAGCTGGCATGGTTAACCCGCCGATGCGCAGGTTAACCCACCTGGTGGAGCGTGGGCGCCCGCGCCCATCTGCCACCTTGTGGGTTCAGGTCGCCACCTCGTGGGTCTGCGTGCGGGACAGCTTCACGCGGGTGCTCGCCTGAGCAGCAGTTCAGCCTAGCCACCTCGTGGGTCTGCGTGCCGGAGAGAAACCGAACCGGCCGGGTGAGACGGTTGGCTCACCCGGCCGCAACCTCGTCACGCCCGCGAAACCCGCTAGGATACTCACATGGGTAAAGCTAGCCGCCGCAAGAAGGTCACCGATCCCGCCAAGCTCAAGGCGTACCGCCCGCCGATCCCCTTCGTCGCCCGCCCCTACGAGGGCCTGCCGAAGGAGATCGAGCTGGTCGCCATGCGCGAGCTCATCCCGGCGGCCACGCTGACCGCACGCACCGACGCCGACCACGGCGGCGTCGAGTTCGACTTCGTCACCCTTCTTCCCGAGGGTCACCCCGCCATGGTGCGCCCCGACGGGCGGATTCTGGTGGCTCTGCAGACGCGTTCGAACTCGGCGGACCTCAGCCACGACGCGGGCGCCGCCCTGCTGGCAGCGATCGCCGCGAAGGAAGCCGGTGACGAGGGCGTCATCTCCGTTGACGTGCGCGAGCCTTCCGAGCGCCTCCAGGACATCGTCGACACCGATGGCTTCACGGAGATGAAGCTCGAAGAGGACTTCTCCTTCTGGTTCGATCCCGCCGAGGAGATCGACGACCAGACGCGCCGAGCGCTGGATCAGAACCGCGACGAGATCATCCCCACCGAACCCGTGCCCGGAGTCCCCGGCGCCTACTGGTGCGAGATGAACCGCAACTTCGTGCGCCTCCTGACCGACAACGAGGAGGCGAAGCTCTTCGACGCCCTGGCGCGCTTGGCCGCGCGGGGAGAGGCTAACGTCGGCGAGGGATCCCGATACGTCGGGTCTTTCCGCGCGTGCGGACTGATTGTTCCCGTCTTCGAGCTGCCCGAGGGTGCGAGCGCAACCGACGTTGCGCCGGGCACGCAGGCGCTGGCCAAGGCCCTCGCGGAGGCGCTGACCGTGACCGAGCGGCTGGACGACAAGGAGCGTCGCGCACGTCAGGGCCTGGTCTCGCGCGCCGTCACCATCCGCTGAGCGCGATTTTGCCTGTTGTTTAACTAGGCTTGTCGCTCACATTACGGGCGGCGGGGCGCACCAACGCCCCGCCGCCCGTAGAATGTTAGTTGTGAACTATCGCAGTGGGTCCCGTGGTTCCCAGCCTCAGCGCGTCGCCGCCGTCATCGCTGCACACAACGTTGGCCGCGTCGTCGCCGCCACCGTGCGCGCCTGCCGCGCCATCCCCGGCGTTGACCTCCTCATTGTCGTTGACGACGGATCCACCGATGACACGGGGCGCGCTGCCCGAGCGGCCGGCGCCGTCGTCGTGCGTCACTCCGTTGAGCGCGGCCGCGCCTCGGCCATCGAAACCGGCGTGAAGGTCGCCGCCATGCGCGACCGCCCCGACGGCCCGCCTCGACACATCCTCCTCCTTTCGCCCGACCTCGGGGAGTCAGCCGTCGAAGCCACCGCCCTGGTCGAGGCAGTCTCCGCCGGGCAGGCAGACATGGCGATCGCGGTGCCCGCGCGGGAACGCGAGTACTCCGGCTTCGGCCCCGGCGTCGCTCGCAGGCTCATTCGTCGAAAGACCGGCTGGTACTGCCACTACCCCCTCAGCTACCAGCGCTGCCTGACGCGCGAGGCCATCGACGCGGCCATGCCCTTCAGCGGGCGCTACGTCCTCGAGGCCGCCATGACCATCAACGTTCTGCGGGCCGGGCTGTCCGTCATGGAGGTTCCCTGCAACTTCGCCCACTCGGGAGCCGATCGCTCGCTGGGGTCCCTCAACCGTCCCGCGCGGATGGTCGATGCGCTGCTGGCCACCGTCTTCCAGGGGTTCCACTCCAACGCGCGCTCCAAGCGCCCCGCCGCCCACGAACAGGGCATCGGAGTGCCCTACCCGGCCCCCGCCTCCTCCGGTGATGACTCCGACGATGCCGCCGCGTCGCCAGCCGACGCGGCGCGCGTGAGCCGAGCTTCCGGAGCGCAGGCTGGCTCCCGCGACTCCGACAGCCCCGCATCGGGCGGTGGTACCCGGCCCGCGGAGATGGTTGGGTGAGGCGCGCAAGCCGAGCGAGGATCCCGGGCATCGTCTCCGCCTGGGGTGTTCCCGCGGCGGTTGCGCTCGCGGTCGGCACCCTCTACGTGTGCTACTCGCTCGCCCAGTGGCGCGCCCTCGTCGTCCCCTCCTGGGACCTGGGTATCTTCACCGAGGCAATCCAGGCGTACTCGCGCTTCGAGGCGCCCATCGTTCCCATCAAAAGTCCGGGCTACAACCTCCTCGGGGACCACTTTCACCCGATCCTGGCGCTCCTCGGTCCGGTCTATCGGATCTTTCCGTCGGCCCTGACTCTCCTGGTTGCCCAGGACGTGTTGCTCGCGGTGTCGGTGCTTCCGATCGCGCGCCTCTCCCAGCGCCTGCTCGGCCGGGGTGGCGCCCTGCTGGTCGGCATCACGTACGGGCTGGGATGGGGCCTCCAGGGCGCCGTCGCCGCCCAGTTTCATGAGGTGTGCTGCGCCGTTCCGCTGCTGGCCTTCGGGGGCGTCGCATTCGTGGAGAGGCGGTGGGGAGCGTGCATGGCGTGGCTTGCACCCCTTGTCCTCGTCAAGGAGGACCTCGGGCTGACGGTCTTTGTTGCCGGCCTGGCAATGGCGTGGCGGCGCCGAGGCCACGGTCGGCCCGGCGTCCTGTGCTCCCTGGCGTACGCCCTGTTCGGTATCGTTGCTTTTGTGGTGACCGTTAAGGTTCTTCTTCCCGCAGTGAATCCGGCGGGAACGTGGGCCTACTCCCTTGACGGCTCCGCGACCGGTGCGGGCACCTCCACGGGCGGCGCGACCGCGGCGAGGTCCCTTCCCTCGGTCTGGGGCATCCTCGCCGATCCACCCGTGAAGCTGGTGACCCTGCTGGTCGCCGCCGCCGGGGCCGGGCTGGCGGGCACGTCCTCCCCCTGGTTTGCTCTCGCGGCGCCGACGCTAGCCTGGCGCTTCGCCGGTTCCGTCGACACCTACTACGTGTGGGACTCGTGGCACTACAACGCGGTCCTCGTTCCGATCGCGGCGTGCGCCCTCCTCGACGTGATGAACAGGTGGATTACGCGCGGGCACGAGTCGGGGTCAACCGATCCACACCTCGGCAAGTCGCGCGCGGACGAGGAGGCGGCCCGCGACGGGGGCGATGAACCGGATGCCCCTGCGAGCCGCACCCGATGTGGCGGCGTCGACGAGGCCGATGCCGCCGACCTTGAGGGAGGCCGCGCAGGCGCGCGTACGCCCGACGAGGCCGACCCGGGCGGAGACGGAACCGTATCATCCTTCGGCGTCTCCTGGCGGCGTGCCGCGTGGGTGGCGGCTCTCGTTCCGACCGTGTCCCTGGCCCTCACCTGGACGTCCCTGCCGCTCTCGCAGCTGCCCTCCCTCCACGAGAGCCCCCGCATGAGCGCCGCCGAGGAAGCGATCGCCGCAGTTCCGGACGGAGTGAGTGTCGAAACCGACACGACGCTGCTCGCGAGGCTCGTGCCGCGACGCGAGGTGTACTGGGTTGGGACAACCCAGGCAATGGCGGAGCCGCCACAGTACGTCGTCATCGACGACCGCTCCTACGCGTGGGGTGGTGCGAGCGTCGACGCCCAGGCATGGGCGGCCGCCGCCCACCCCGGCCACACCTACGAAACGGTTTATTCCAAGCAGGGCTTCCGCGTCGCGCGACGCACCTCGTAAGGGTGGGCACCGGCTGTTTGGGCAGCGACATGCCCGAGGCGCAGCGTGCATGGCCGTGGCGGGCATGGCCGTGGCGGGCGCGGCTGTTGCGGGCGCGGCTCCACCCGAACGGGGTCGCGTGGGCGGCTTGCTGCTGCTTGCGCGGTTAGCTCGCGAGGGAACTCGGGTGGGCATGCGCGGTGCTCAAGGGGTGGTCGTGAAACCGGAGCCGCCCCTGCGGCGTGGGGTTGTTGGTCCGGTGAAACCGAAACCGCCCCTGCTGGCGCCGAATGCGTCGAAATGGGGTGAATCGGGCATACAGGGGTGGTCCGGGTTTCACGCGGGGCGTGAGAGCGGGCCCGGGGCGCCATGCGGGGGTGGTCCGGGTTTCACGCGCGGTGTGAGAGCGGGCCCGGGGCGCCATGCGGGGGTGGTCCGGGTTTCACGCGGGTGCCTTCGGCCGACGCATGGGGCTATCCTGGTGCTCTAGGAAGACCGGAATGTCGCGATGAGCCTTGCGAGTCCTCCGAGTGCGAGCAACGCCGCGCCAACCAGGAAGGGCGCGGAGGTCGAGAAACGAGTCATGAGGAATCCGCATGCCGCATAAGCGACGGGCGCTGATCCGTAGGTCACGAGGTTGATAGCAGAGTAAATGCGCCCAGCGAACGACTCGGGCGTGCTGTTCATGATGTCGCCGATCAGAGTCGGCGCGACTACTCCAGCGCCGAAACCTGAAACAGCGACAAGGAGCAGCGATAGTGAGCTCGAAACCGCGATGTACTGGGCGCAGGTAAGCGCGGCAAACACGAGGATCCCACAGTTGATGACCGCATTGCGCGCGCTCGTGCGGTCGCTAGGAATGCGCGATGCGATGAGTCCTCCGACAATGCCGCCGAGGGCGAAGACGCACACTGCGGCACCAAAGGTCCCTCCACCCCATCCGAGTTCAAGGTAGCGTGCTGGGAGCACGATGTTCATGACACCGGACAGTGACGCGTCGATGAGCAGGGCGGTGATCAGGCCGATTGCGACGATTCCCCCGTTTCGCGCCATGACGACCCTGAGGGAGACGGAAGCGATCGAAGGGGCCTGGGCCTGCGGGGGTTGGTCGTCTGCTTGTGTTGCTGCGGCGACGTTTGGAATCGCGCAGAATAATGCGAGCGCGACTGCTGCGAGGAGCGCAAACGTCAGAAACAGTGCGTGTAGGGGAACGGTTTCAAAGCTGAGTCCGCTCGATGCGCCAGCGAGTCCTGTTGCGACGCTCGTGATGACCTGGACCCAGGAGATCGTGCGGGAGAAGTCCCCGTGGGAAGTCAGCCGCTTGAGGAGCGCGCCCGAAGAAGGCAGGTAGAGACCGTCGCCCGCGCCGAAGAGAACGATGCCGCACGACAGGAGGGGAACATGTGGGCCTTGCAGGGAGTCACAGCCGACGAGAAGGAAAGCGACGATGCGTAATGCAAGCCCCACCTGGACACAGCGGTAGGGAGACCAGCGGTCCGCAGCGTATCCTCCGGCAAGAATCAGACACAGCCGCGTCACCGAGGCGGCGGTCAGGAAGGAAGCTGCAATCGCCGATCCGTAGAACGAGAGGAGAAAGAGGCTCAGGACGACAAAGAACGCCTGATCGCCAATGGCGACAACTCCCGCGACGGCGAGCCATGTCCGCAGGTGCTTCATGATGCACTGATCGCCTCCTCCCTGAGCATGCTGTGATATTACATAAAATCACATAAGGATTCTAAAAGAAGAGCAAAGTCTTGCATGGCTGGGTAAGCCCTGATTAGTGCCGACTCGACCGGGTTGATGTCGGTGATGCTGGCTTCTGCCGATTGGCAAGTGGTTGTGAAACCGGAGCCGCCCCTGCTGGGGAGGGCCCGTCGGTCCGGTGAAACCGAAACCGCCCCTGCTGGCGCCGAATGCGTCGAAATGGGGTGAATCGGGCATGCGGGGGTGGTCCGGGTTTCACGCGAGGTGCGAGAGCGGCGCCGAGGCACCGTGCGTGGGTGGTCCGGGTTTCACGCGAGGTGCGAGAGCGGGCCTGGGGCGCCGTGCGGGGGCGGTCCGGGTTTCACGCGGGGCGTGAGAGCGGGCCTGGGGCGTCGTGCGTGGGTGGTCCGGGTTTCACGCGGGGTGTCAGAGCGGCGCCGAGGCACCCGCGGTGCGACCCTACCGTGCTCGGCGCAGGCGCAGCGAGTTGAGGACCACGAACACCGACGAGCACGCCATCGCGGCGCTCGCCAGCATGGGGGAGAGGAGCCCAGCGATTGCGAGCGGCACCATGAGGACGTTGTAGAAGAACGCCCAGAACAGGTTTTCCTTGATGATGCGCAGCGTCCGGCGCGACACCCGAATCGCGGTCGCCGCCGATGTCAGCGACGAGTTCATGAGCGTCATGTCCGCGACCTCGATCGCCACGTCCGTGCCCGAACCCATCGCGATGCCCAGGCCCTTCGAGCTTGCCTGCGCCAGGGCCGCCGCGTCGTTCACGCCGTCGCCCACCATCGCGACCGTGCGACCCTCGGCCTGAAGAGCGGCGACAGTGTCGCGCTTGCCGTCGGGCAGGACGCCTGCAATGACGCGCTCGATCCCGACCTGGTCTGCCACGTGTCGCGCCGCCGCCTCGTTGTCGCCCGTCAGCAGGATCGGCTCGATGCCCAGCTCGCGCAGCTCGGCGATCGCCTCTGCGGAGGAGTCCTTCACCGTGTCACGCACGACCAAAGCGGCGATCGCGCGGCCCTCGACGCGCTCGGGGATCACCAGGGACGAGGCCGGGGCCCCCTCCTGCTCGCCCGCGCCCGGGGTGGTGCCGGGCTGGGTGGGGGTACCGGTATCCCCGGTCGCGCTGCCGCCAGTCGCGGGTGCGCCGTCGGAGGATGCGGCCTCAGAACGGGAGGTGACGGTGCCGGAGTATCCGGCGGCGCTGACGACGGCTTCGAGCTCCTCGTCGCTGTGCGGGGAGGTCAGCGTGATGCGCGCCGACTCGGTCGCGAGGTTAACCTCGGCGCTCACGCCGTCAAGCTTGCCGAGCTTGCGCTCGACTCGGCGTACGCACGAGGCGCACGTCATGCCCCCCACGCTCATGGTCAGCGTCGCGAGCGGTAGGTCAAAGTCCGGGCCGGGCAGCGTGACGGACGCGGGCGCCTCGGGCGTGGTGGCTGCCGGCGCCGGGGAGGAGGAAGCCGCGGAAGCCAGGTTTGGCGCGAGAGCCGTGACGACCGCGGAGGCACCCGAGGTCTCGGCCTCGCGCACGGCGTCAAGGAGAGAAGCGGGCACGTCCACGCCTAGGGAAGCCAGCCACGACGGGCGGCCGACCAGCACGCCGCCGCGGGCGGTGAGGCCGACGACGCCGAGCCCGGGCTGATTCGCGAACGCCGTCACGGGCTCGGTCGCCAGGCCGCGGCCCGTGGCGCCCGCCGTGATCGCTCGGGCAACCGGGTGTTCCGAGAGGGCCTCGACGGATGCGGCGAGGGACAGGGCCGAGGCCTCGTCGAGTTGCGCGGGCAGTGTCGCGGTGGGGGTGGCCTCGTCCTGCCCCGCGGGCACCACAATGGACTCCAGCGACATGACACCGGTCGTCACCGTCCCGGTCTTGTCCAGCAGCATCGTGTCGATCGAGCGCGTCTGCTCGAGAATTTCCGCGTTCTTGATGAGGATCCCCAGCTGGGAGGCGCGCCCGGACCCCACGAGGATCGCGGTCGGCGTCGCCAGACCCAGAGCGCACGGGCACGCCACGACCAGGACGGCAACGGCCGCCGTGAACGCGGCCTGCACGCCGCCGCCCGTGAGCAGCCACCCGACCAGGGTCGCGAGCGACACCGCGATCACCACCGGCACGAAGACACCCGAGATCTGGTCCGCGAGGCGCTGGACAGGGGCCTTGCCGGCCTGGGCCTCGGCGACCATGCGTCCGATCTGGGACAGCGTCGTGTCCGAGCCGACCCGCGTGGCGCGCACCAGCAGGGAACCCCACGTGTTGACGGTCGCGCCCGTCACCGCGTCGCCGGGGGCGGCGTCCACGGGCACGGACTCGCCCGTGAGGAGGGAGGTGTCCAGGGCGGAGGAACCCTCGACGATGACGCCGTCGGTCGCCACCTTCTCGCCCGGGCGCACGGCGAAAAGATCGCCGACCTGCAGGGACGAGGCGGGAACGACCTCCTCGGTGCGCTGGCCGGTCGCGGGATCAACGCTGATGAGCGTCGCCTCCTTCGCGCCCATGCTCAGCAGCGAGCGCAGCGCGTCGCCCGCGCGGTAGCGTGCGCGCGCCTCCATGTAGCGTCCCGTCAGGAGGAACACGACGATCATGCACGCGCCCTCGAAGTAGATCTCGGCGTGCCCGGCGTGCGCCGCGCGTGGGATCAGGCTCATCTGCATGCGCATGCCGAGCATGCCGGCGCCACCCCACAGGAGCGCCCACCAGCTCCACAGCGTCGAGGCGATGACGCCGAGCGATACCAGGGTGTCCATTGTGGTCGACCCGTGGCGACCCGCCGCGAAGGCCGCCCGGTGGAAGGGCCACGCCCCCCACGTGACCACCGGGATCGAGGCGGCCGCGACGACCCACTGCCACCCCGTGAACTGCCAGGCGGGAATCATCGACAGCAGCATCGCGGCAATGCCCAGCGGCGCGGAGACGATGAGGCGAGCGCGCAGGTCGGCGGCATGGGCGCGGGTGCCCTCGCCCACCTGGGGGGTGGGGGACGAGGCCTGGGCTGCCTCGTGCGAAGAGGCGGTAGTTGTACGGTTGGGGGTCACGGAATCAGTGGACATGGGTACCCTCCGGGGGTATGTATCAGATGAAAGGAAACGAGGCCGGGAAAGTGCCCCGACCTCGTCGGTGAGGTGTGAAAAACCTCAGAAGTCGCGCGAGACGCCAACCAGCGTGAAGCCGGCCTCGGAGACCGCGTCGCCGAGCGCGGAGTCCTCAAGCGCCTTGTCGGTCAGGACGGTGACCTTGGAGGTTCCGCCCGAGTTGAGGATGACCTCGACGTTCTTGACGCCCGGGAGCTCCGTGAGTTCCTCGGTGACGCTCATGACGCAGTGCCCGCAGGTCATGCCGTCGACGGACAACTCGATGGTGCGGTCGATCTCGGTGCTCATGTTTTCTCCTTGAGGTTAGGACTTGATGAGGCGAGCGATGGCCGCGGCCGCCTCGTCGACTTTGGCCTGCGCGGCCTCGTCGGATTCGCGCGCCGCTGTGACGACGCAGTGGTTCATGTGGTCTTTGAGTAGGTTGACTGCCACGGAGTCGAGCGCGGACTGGGCGGCGGAGACCTGCGTGAGGATGTCGATGCAGTAGTCGCCCTGCGAGATCATGCGCTGCAGGCCGCGCACCTGTCCTTCGATGCGGCGCAGGCGTGCGAGGTGGTTCTCGGTGTTGCCGTGGTAGCCGTGCTCGTTGCCCATAGAAAAGAGAGTACCCCTAGGGGGTATAGGTGTCAAGGGGAGTGTGGTGACACTCCCTGTGGAGCTTGCGACACGCATTCCCCAAAGTGGCGCGACGAGGCCTCGCCCACCGTAGGGTGGGGAGAGGACACAGGTGAGGAGGGGATATGAAGCGACGCCCGCGTCGGCGCTACCACGCGATGCGCCGCGTGCCGCAGGCGTACCCCGGCCTCTACCTGCGCCTCAAAGTCGCCCCCATTCTGCCCGCCCTCGCAGCTACGGTCGCCGTCGGCGCCCTCGCCGAAATCTCCGTTCTGCCCGATAACCTGCGGGGACGGGCGCGATCCCTCTCCGACGCCATGGGAACCGCGATCAGCGAGAAGTCTCAGAGGATCTTCTTCGACGCCCCGGGCCTGGACACCCTCCTCATCCGCTCCCTCTCCCACGTGGCGCGCCGAACCGCCACCGTCGGGCGTGCGTGGGCGCGCCTCGTCGTCGCAGTTGGCGCGGACAAAGACGGGCGCATGGCCCGCATGCGTCCCCTCATCCCGAAGCGCGGATACGACGCCCTCATGACGGGAATGCTCACCGTCGGCACCGCCGTTGGCGCCCTGCGAGGCGGCGCCGTTCACGTTGCCCTCCTGCGTGACTCCGCCGCCGACCCGCCCTTCCAGCCCCCGCTGCCCGATCACCCCGAGGCTCAGATCCGCCGCGTGGATGCCCCCGAGACCCTGTCCGATATGTGCGCCGACATTGACGAGCTCTACTGGTCGCGCACCCTGGGACCCGCCGTGAAGATCACGCGTGTCGGCGAGGGGGAAGCTCGGCGCTGGCTCATGTCTCTGGTCGGGACGGAGTCCATGACCTTCCGCTCCACCCACAACCCCGCCGACATCGAGGCCAACATTCGCCTCATGCTCGGACTGGAGGCGTCCATGAGTGTCGGTGTCGTGCGCGCGCTGCACGCCGCCATGGAACGAGACGGTGTGCCCGCCGAGGAAAGGGCGCGCCAACCCGTCTTCGTCTGCGGTCACTCCCAGGGCGGGATCGTCGCGGCCGCGCTGGCGTCCGTCCCCCCGCACGAGGCAGAGGTCAACATCGTGGGAATCCTGTCCACGGGTGGACCCAACCGCAGGATCCGGGTGCGCCCCGACGTGGTCACCGTCGCCATCACCCACGACCAGGACGTCGTGCCCAGCATGGACGGCTCGCCCGACCGCGCCCCCGACCGACGCGTCGCGGTGGGGCGGAGCCTCGTGCGGCCCCGGAATCGCCCCCTGTATTACGCGCACTCCTCGTCGACGTACACGGAGACGGTGCGGCTCCTCGAACGCAAGGTGCGCGTCACCCCGTGGGGCAGGCTCGCCTCGTCGATGGCGGCCCTGCAGGACTTCCTGCCTACCCCCGGGGAGGCCACGCGCGTCATGCACTACGAGATCTGGCAGGACCTCCTGACCCCCACCGCCGACAACACGTGGAATACGGTGGCCGCGTTGGAGCACAGAGGATCGTACGAACCCACCACCTACCCCATCGACTACGTGGCCACGGTCCCGCGCCTGCCGCGAGTCGCTCGTTCGCGCTCGCCGCGCCGCGGGACGTCCCTGGGAGCATTCCTTCGTGCGCTCCTCGCCTATCGAAAGGACAGGTCATGACCGACCCCAACGCCCCCCTGCGCGAGGTGCGCCGATGGATGCGCGTCTCGACCCCCGTCAACAAGGTGGCGGCCGCTGGACTGCGCGGACGCCTCCCGCAGATCTCGGGGCCGCTGGTCATCGGTGCCCTCGGCGTCGGCGCGATCGGCGCGGGCATCGCGTGGCGGGCGCTGGCCTCCACGCGCGGAACCGGGCGCACGCAGCGCTTCGCGGACCTTGCCTCCGCCGCCCTCGAGTCCCGCTTCCCAGCCTCCGGCGCCGAGGCCCCTTCCAGCGGGTTAACGTACGAGGGTGGGGCGGGGAGGCCGGGGAGAGCCCGGCGTGCTCGGCGAGCCATCAATGTCGAAGTGGGCGAGGGTTTCGGGCGCCCCTCCCTGGTGTCCATCGACGTGGTCGTGCCCGCGGGGGACACCCTGGTCGACGCGACCGCTGCTGCGCAGGCGCTGGACGCTATCACGCGCGCCGCGTGGAACAACCCCGAGATGGCGCCGGTGAGCGTGCGTGCCCGGGTCCTCGTCGCCCACGACGAAGGCGGTGATCTCGAGGCCTCCGGCGCGCAGACCGACACGGTCGCCGACATGAGCGCCCTCGGCTTCGCCGACGAGATCGCCCGCCCCGACGAGCTGTACCACCGCTACGGGCCGCCCGAGTGCGACCCCGCGTGGAGGCCGTGAGCGCTGAGGCCGGGCGTCGCCGAACGGGCCGGGCGACCGCGTGCGAGGCGGTCCCCGACGCTCTTGTTCGCTTCTTGACCGTTTGATAGTGTTGGTCCTGGCGCTATGGTTATGCGCGAGAGGGGACACAGTGGCCGGCGATCTTGTCATCGAAGAGGGGGACCTCGAAGTCCTGCGTGACCGCACGAGAGACCTGTCTGGCAGACTGCAGTCGGTGACCGTCGCGACGGCGGGCGACTCCATTTCCTCCGGGGTTGGCGGGAGCCCGCTCGCAGGACAGGGGCGCGGCGCCGGAGAGACGATCGATGACGCGGTCATTGCGCTGACGCGTGACCTGGACGATTTTTCCCAGTCCGTCAACGACTCGATCAACGCCTATAACGAGAATGAGAATGCCACGACGGTGAGCTTCCAACAGACCACCCACGGTGGCCCGGCGATGACGATGGATGACCTGCTGCGCATGAGGGAGGAACAGTAATGGCAACCTGGGCGGACATTCAGAGCTGGGACCACAACGCCATCATCGAGGCCGAGGACCTCATCGAGGCCGAGGTGCGTGAGGCGCGCGAGATCATCGCCGACCTCGAACACGCCGCGAACGACATCCGATCTCAGGGCGAGGCACCCGACCGGATGCGCCAGCGGCTCACCGAGATCCAGGACAAGCTGGACTCGCGCCTCAACGAACTCACCGAGTACGCACTGGCGACAGCGGAGCTGCACGGGTACGTGAGTCGGGTGGTGGCAAAGCGTAAGTCTGCATGGGAGGTCGCGGCGGAGATCGGTGCTGAGATCACGGAATCTGGGTACATCAAGTGGAACATACCCGAACGGGAAAAAACCACGGTGGCTCAGTGTAAATATGACGAACTCTTAGACACCATTGCCGACGCGATTAAGATTGCGACCGAGGCGGAGGATACTGTAGGGTCCCGATACAAGGCTCTGGCCGATGGAAAGTACGCTATGTCCGAGGGCCGCCACTCGGCCTCTGCGGGCTTGGCCGACGACGCCGACCCCTCGTGGAGTCCCGAGGAGGTCTCCGTGTGGTGGGCGCTCCTGTCGGAGTCCGAGCGTGAGGCGCTCATCAACAAGAATCCCGAAAAGTACGGCAATCTCAACGGTATCGACATGGCGTCGCGAGCAAAGGCGAACGATCTCGTGTTGAACGGACGCATTGATGCTGCGGGAAATCGTATTCCTGGGACAAGTCTGATTGAGAAAACCGAGAATGAGCTCAGAAAGGTGGAGGAACAGATTGAGGCATTGCACAACGCTGGAATACCGCTATCACCGTTCCTCGGCCAGCGGCACGAGGGTCTCCGTAATCGCTTGGCGGATCTTCAAGCACTTGACAGGAATCTCCGAAATGATAGTGAGTTGAGGCTCTTTACCCTTGAGCCGGGGGAGCTTGGCGAGAATGTTCGTGCCGCAATTGCCATCGGAGATGTCGATAACGCGAAGCATGTAACGACCTTCGTTCCTGGCATGACCACGTCGTGTCGTAGGAGTACTGACCTCAACTTGGGGTATGCGCGGAACCTGATCGAAGCAGCGGAGATCGCGGGTGATGCGGAAAAAGGAAGTGTCGCAGCGGTCGCGTGGATGGGCTACGAAGCGCCGCCAGATCCAAAGGAGACATGGGACCCGTCTGTTGCGTTCCCGGGTAAAGCGCAGGTGGGAGGCCAGAAGCTGAACGGCTTCCTGACAGGAATTCACTCGTGGCGCTCAGAGCGGGGAATGGACGTGCACCAAACTCCGGTCACACATTCTTACGGCTCCCTGACGGGCGGCTTTGCGATGCGTGATATTGGAGCAGACGTTGTCGATGACTTCGTGTATACGGGTTCCCCGGGATCAGCGGTGAATTCTGTCGGGACGCTGGGGGTAGACCCCGAACATACGTGGGTCTCGGCGATTCCGCTACACGACGCGGTTCAGGGAATGGGGCCCGATGGGACCTTTGGGCGTGACCCCAAGGAGCTGGAGGGCATCGGGCATCTCTCGGGTGACGCGACTGGGGGAGATGGATACAACTCAGATCCAAACGCCGACAAATATGCGAATCACTCCGCGTATTTCTATAGGGCGAAATCGAATGAACATAACTACTCGCTCGAAGACATTGGTGAGGTCATCGCAGATAAGAAGAAAAAGCAATGAGTCAGAAACGGTTGGTCACTCTGCTGGGTGCCGGCAGCGCCTCGCTGCTTCTGTCGGGTTGCATCCTGGGGCTGCCGGACGCTCCTCCCTATCCGGATAGCGGGAGCGTTCCCGCAGCTGAACGCCAGACGTTGGAGGCCTTTGTCAGCGATGCGATGCCTCGGTACATGCGCATCATCGAGGAGGTCGCATTGGAAGCGGGAGGAGTCATCGCTGACGTTGGCCACTCGGAGACTCAACCCTGTCGGTCAGAAGTCAATGGATACGAGATTCGTGCGGTCCGCTTTAATCTTCCGCTGATCGAATATGAAGATCTGCGCAGGATTGTCGGAGAAGCTGCTCAGCGCTACGGCTACCTGTATACGTCTGATCCTGTTCCTCGGGATGAGCGACACATACGCAGCGTCGGTTTGAGCGACCAGGATGGCAATTCTCTGTTGTTTGATCACTTCGAGAATGACGTTATCTTTGTCCAATTTTCCTCCGGATGCCTGCCTTCTTTGCGTTCAAGGGACATCCACGGCCAATTTGCGATTCCAACTGCGCAAGAGATGTTCCCTCTCTTAACGATCGTTGACGCGTACGACGCTGATAAGCAGAAGAATCCATTGATTTTCCGTCATGTGGCGACGGATTCTGAGCAGCAGTCGGGGAGTTGAGGGCGATGAAGTGGACGCCAGCGCGTGTTGGTCTTGCCGCGGTCGTGGTGGCGGCCACGTTGTACGGGTGGGATGCGGCGATGCCTCGCAAGGGTGAACTTGTTCCCTTTCCTCAGCGTGTGAGCTTCGAGGAGTACATGAGCCGTCAGCTTCCGGAGCTGTCGCGCATGGCTGTGCAGGTGGCCGCTGAGACTGGTGGTGAGTTGAAGGTGATGGGCCTGCCCTACGTGCAGGCGTGCGGGATCAGCGGTTTGCAGGGTTATCGGGTTTTTGGCTACAGCACGGTGGCTCCGCAGATCTCTTTTGATCGGCTTGAGGAGGTTGTCAGGGCCCACCGGCGTGATGGTGTGTCTGGTCTGTGGGTACAAAACGATTTTCGGAATGATGGAAGTCGGAGAATTTACTTCACGGACAACGACGGCAATTCGGCTGAGTTCAAGTACACCGAGACCGGTATCGAGATGAGTTCCTACTCCTCGTGCCTGCCCACCTCTCATGCCCTGAATGATCCCGGTCAGTTCGTTCTGCCGTCGGTGGAGGAGGCGTTCCCGGGTGTGCCCGTGACGGTCAGCGATAACACGAACCCGGACCTGCACCCCCTTCCCACGCTCACTCTCGGTGACCAAGCCGACCCACAGCCTGGCGCCCAGAGCGGCGCCCAGTCGGGGGAGTGACGGCATGGGTTCTCGGTGGGTGACGGCGGCGAGTGCTGCCTGTGCTTCGTTGCTTATGGCGGCGTGTGTGCCGGGGCTGTCGGATGATGCTGACCTGTATTTTGGGCGCGGCAGTGGGAGTATCCCGATCTCTGAGGGGCAGACGACGGAGGTTCACATCAGGGATACCCTGCCCCGGTATCTGGGCATCATCGAGGAGGTCGTTGTCGAGTCCGGTGGCGTGCTAGAAGTCGGTGGCAAGAATCGAGTCGACGGTTGCTTGACGACGGATACGACCGATATGGATATCCATTGGGATTCGATGGTTATTCCTACGATCGATTATGAGGATTTGCGCCGGATTGTCGTTGAGGGGGCGCAGCGTAACGGCTTCGGCTATTCGTGGGATCCGGTACGCAGAGATAAACTCAACTCTCGCTCTGTTGCTGTCGGGGATGGCTACGGGAATAGTCTGATTTTCTATCACCACGAGGCTCAGGACCGCATTATCATTAGTTTGTATTCGGGGTGTATGTTCCCGTCCCAGCCTCTCGATCCGGACACTCCGCGCTCGTCTTATCCGCTGCCTAGCCCCGAAGAGATGTTTCCGAATCTGACAATCGTGCGGGCCTATGACGATAACGGCGGTGAGAATCCTGAGTTGCGTCCGCAGTCGGGGATTCAGTCCGGAGCGCAGACGGGGGAATGAACATGACAAAGAAATGGACCCCAGTACGCGTGGGTGCGTGGTGCGTCGTGGTGGTGGCCGTGTTGGGTGGGTGTCATGCAGCAAAGTCGCGCGATGCTGAGTTCGTTCCCTTTCCTGAGCGTGTGAGCATTGAAGAGTACATAAGCCGTCAGCTGCCGGAGATATCGAGTGTGGCTGTGCCGGTGGCTGCCGAGACCGGCGGTGAGCTAACGGTGATGGGCCTGCCGTATGTGCAGGTGTGCGGCAGCGGTGATACCCAGGGGTATCGGGTGGTTGGCTACACGACGGTAGCTCCGTCGATGTCCTTTGAGCGACTCGAGAAACTGGTGACAGAAAACAAGCCCGATTGGGCGGTGGCCGTGCAGGTTGACAAGCAAATCGATAGGGATGCTACTCGGGATATTCGGCTGATCGACAAATATGGTGGCCTCGTCGAGTTCAAGTTTTCGGAGGACTTTATCGCCGTGAGGTCGCGCTCCGCGTGTTTGCCGACGAATAAGCCCCTGGATGATCCCGGTCAGTTCGTTCTGCCTTCCGTGGGGGAGGCGTTCCCGGGCGTGCACGTGACGGTCAGCGACAACACGGATCCGGACCTGCACCCCCTTCCCACGCTCACCCCGGGTGTTCACGTCACCCCCCAGTCCGGTGCCCAGTCGGGCTCGTAACCCCCGCCCCGGCCTCGTCGGGAGGCGAAGAAACGGCACGGGCGGCGGGGCGCGGACCAACCGCGCACCCGCCGCCCTTCGCGAATAGAACTCAGGCCTCCCAGCGCGCCAGACGCTCGGACAAGCCGATGTAGGTCGCGGGGGTCAGCGCGAGGAGGCGCTCCTCCACCTCGGCCGGCAGGCCCAGGCCCGCGATGAACTCACGCATGTCTTCCGCGCCCACCTCGTGGCCGCGCGTCAGCTCCTTGAGGCGCTCGTACGGGTTCGCCATGCCGGTCGCGCCCGCGATCGCGGCGGCGCGCATCGCCTGCTGGACGGCCTCGCCGAGCACCGCCCAATTTGCGTCCAGGTCGGCCGCCATACGCGCCGCGTTGATCTCGACCCCGTCCAGGCCGCGCACCAGGTTGTCGTAGGCCAGCACCGCGTGGCCAAACGCGACGCCCACGTTGCGCTGCGTCGTCGAATCCGTCAGGTCGCGCTGCATGCGGCTGGTCACGAGCGTCGACGCCAGCGAATCCAGCAGCGCGTTCGACACCTCCAGGTTCGCCTCCGCGTTCTCGAAGCGGATCGGGTTGACCTTGTGCGGCATCGTTGACGAGCCCGTCGAGCCCTGCGCCGCCAGGTTCTGGTGGAAGTAATCCATCGAAATGTACGTCCACGCGTCCGTCGCCAGGTTGTGGGCGATGCGGCCCGCGCGCGCCACGTCCGCGTACAGCTCGGCCTGCCAGTCGTGTGACTCGATCTGTGTGGTCAGCGGGTTCCACGTCAGGCCCAGGCCCTCCACGAAGGAACGAGCCAGCGTCGGCCAATCAGCGCCCGGCACCGACACGACGTGCGCGGCCCACGTGCCCGTCGCGCCGTTGATCTTGCCCAGGTACTCCGTGGCCTCGACGCGCTTGATCTGGCGGGACAGGCGGTGCGCGAACACCGCCATCTCCTTGCCGACCGTCACGGGTGTCGCCGGCTGGCCGTGCGTGTGCGCCAGCATCGGGACGGCCGCCCCGGCCTCGGCGAGGCCATGCAGGCGATCCAGGAGTGCGCGGATCGCGGGCAGCCACACCTGCTCGGTGGCAGCCTTGATGGTCAGTGCGTACGCCAGGTTGTTAATGTCCTCGGAGGTGCAGAAGATGTGGACGACCTCGCGCAGGGACGGCAGACTCGTGCCCTCACCCAGCTTGTCGGATGCCGCCTCCAGGTATTCGCCGATCAGGTATTCGACGGCCTTGACGTCGTGGCGGGTGACGGCCTCGAACTCGCCGAGGCGCTCGATGTGGTCGGCGCCGAAGTCGCGCGTGAGGGCGCGCAGGTAGTCGCGCTCGGCGTCAGTCAGCGTCGGCGCGCCCGGCAGGACCGAGTTGTCGAGCAGGAAAATCAGCCACTCGATCTCGACGTGCACGCGCGCGCGGTTCAGACCCGCCTCGGACAGGTAGTTCGCCAGGGGCGCGGCGACCGCGCGGTAGCGGCCGTCCAGCGGGCTGAGCGGTTCACCCCCGCCCGCCAGGTCCGAATAGCCGTGGGCAGTGGAGAACAGTGTCATCGTGTCGCTCATGCCTCCTATCTTCCCAGAACGGGCAACTCCTCGGGCATCGGGTCCGCGGCACGGTTCCGTGGCGTGGATAACGGGCGGCATATCCACAGGAGGGAGATCACGGCCCGGGCCGTCCACAGGAGGCGCCGAGCCGGTGGAGGAAGGATCCTGCGCGAGCGTAGCGTTCTGACCATCGCATAGTCGAACACCGACACTGTCGCTCACCGTGGGAGCCCTCATGAACCTTGACCCGCTCAGCCCCGACGCATCCCTGAGCACCGCACGCAGCCTCGTCGAATCCCTCGGGGAGGCGCTCGGCACCCACTCCTGCCCGGGCTGGTCCGGGGTGGGTGCCGACTCCTACCGCGCGAGCCTCGGCGAGGTCGCCTCCGCCACCCAGGGCATCATCGACAACATCGACGAGGCCTTGAGCGCTGCAGCCACCCTCGACGCCGAACGCGCCCACACCCTGGCCCTCGCGCTGACCGCCGTCGCCGAAGGCGCGGCACGAGGAGCGTGGTGACAGTGGCATTCGACCCTCACCGCGACGTGTCGGTGGCGTCCGGCGCGTTTCGTGTCGACGTCAACGAGCTGTGCGCCGCGCACACCCTCCTCTCCCACCAGCGGGCGCTCTTCATCGCCCCCGCTCGCTTCGCCCTCGGCACGGCGCTCACCCAGGCGGAGGCGGCCTCCACCCTCGCTCCCACGGGTTCCGCCCGCCTCGTCAGAGCGATCATCGCCGCCATGGGGGCACTCGAACACCTCGCATCTGGGATTGATTCCCTCATGTGGAAGCTCCAAGACACGGCCCTCACCTACGGGGACGCCGAGGCCTCGGCCTCCCTGTGGGAGGTGGTGCCCGGAAGCCCGATGGGACCCCCGGTGGGTCCCGGCGGCCTCGCGCCGTGGGTGCTCGCACCGGGAATCGCCGGGTTGTCGGCCACCGCGGCCCTGTTCCACGCCGTCCAAGACGCGTCCTCCCGCGCGGGGGTTCCCCCGCTGGCCTCCGCGCTCCTGCCAGGCGACGCCCATTTCGTCGCCGCCTGGGACCTGTGGAGAGTGGCGCAAGACGGCGCAGCCTTCGCCTTCCACACGGATCACGCATCCGGTGCGCGCTTCCAACGTGACCTCGGCAGGTTCGCCTTCGACGTCGACTCGCTGCCCGAAAACCCCGGTATCACCCCATTCCTTGCCGGACGCGGAGTCAGCCGGGGGCCGAGCCCAACCTCCACACGCGCGGCCTCGGGCGTGGCCGCCGTTGCCGTGGCGAGCGCCGTTGCGCTCGGCTTTCGGCACGGTCGCAGCTACGGGGTCGCGGTGAGGGGGGCCGACGGACGCGCCCACGTGCGTCCGGGCGGAGCCGCCGGTTCCCTGCCCCCGGGGGTGTTCGCCGCGCGCACCCGCGCCACGCTCGAGGCGATGCCGCAGGCCGCCCCCGACACCCACTACACCGGAGTCGCCACCAGCGCCGACACCATCGAGCACATCACGACGATGAGTGGGGGCGATGCCGACAACGGAGAGATCGCGATCGAGGAGCACGTCACCGCCCACCAGGACGGAACAACGACGAGGTCGTGGACCGTTGACATCCGAGGAACCCAGTCCTTCATGGTCGGAGAGAGCGGACCCCAGGATTCCCTGTCCAACCTCCAGGGCGTGGCCGCCATGCCCTCCGACCAGCTCGATGCCGTCAAGGAAGCAATGCGCGCGGCGGGGATCGGCCCCGGGGAAGCCGTCGAATTCGCCGGTCACTCCCAGGGAGGGATCATGGCCGCCCAGCTGGCCGCCGACCCGCAGGTGCGCGCCGACTACAACGTCGTCTCCGTGCTCACCGCCGGGTCACCTACCGCGACCGTTGCGCCAAGTGACGTCCCCGTCCTCGCTTACGAAAACTTCGGCGACATCGTTCCCGGATGCGACGGAGAGGCCACGCGCGGGGACAACGTCACAACCGTCATGTTCCGCGACTACGCCGCCGCTACCCACACCGAGGACCCGGTGCCCTCCTCCCACAGCGCGCCCCTGTACGTCGACGAAATCAGGACCACTCTCAACGCGGCCAAGGCCTCGTCCGACCCGGGCCTGAGTGCCCTCGCCGCGGCCGAGGCGCGCCGAACCCAGGCGCTCGGCCTCACCGACAACACCCACACCACCATCCACCACTACCAGACGAGGCGCATCACCCAGAAGTGATGCGCCTCGAGACGGACAACAGACGAATCAGTCCCGCTTGTCCTTCTCGTCACGCAGCAAGCCCGACACGACCGACGCCACAACCGACGTGATGATCGCCCCCGCAAGGCACGACCAGAAACCACCCGTCGACAACGGCGCACCCAGCCGCGTCGAAATCCACCCCGTCAACGCGAACAACGCCGAATTCGTCACGAGAGCAAAGAGGCCAAAGGTCAACACGTACAGGGGGAACGCCAGCGTCTTGACGACCGGCTTGATCAGCGAGTTCACCACCGTGAACACCAGGGCGACAACCGCCAGCACGATCACGGTCTCCGACGCCGACGAAGACGACACCGAGATCGACGGAACCAGGAGGGTCGACACCCACAGTCCGGCCATCGTGGCCAACAAACGAGCAATGAATTCCATCTGCCAATTCTTGCGCAATGGGACGTTGTTTGCACGCCGCACCCGACATGGGATAGGACTAGACGCATGACCAAGCTGCGCATTCGGCCCGCCGTCGCCTCCCTTCCCCGCTACGTTCCCGGTAGGAGCGCGCCCGGCGCCGACAAGATCTCCTCCAACGAGATGCCCACCCCGCCCAGCCCCGCCGTGCTCGAAGAAATGGCCCGGTCGCTGCAGGCGATCAACCGCTACCCGGACCTGACCGCAGCACCCCTGCGAGAAGCGCTCGCGGATCGCCTCCGCGTCGCCCCCGACCAGCTCTGCGTCGGCACCGGCTCGTCGGCGATCCTCCTCGCCGCCCTGTCCGCGCTCTGTCAGCCCGGCAGCCAGGTCGTCTACCCCTGGCGATCCTTCGAGTCCTACCCGATCGCCGTCACCGCCGTGGGTGGGCAGCCCGTGCCCGTCGGGCTGCTCCCCGACGCGAGCCACGACCTGGATGCCATGCGCGGTGCCATCACACCCGACACGGTCGCCGTCATCGTCTGCTCGCCCAACAACCCCACGGGACCCGCCCTCACCTTCGACCAGGTCTCCTCCTTCGTCGCGAGCGTCCCCGACTCCGTCATGGTTCTCATTGACGAGGCCTACATCGACTTCGCGACCGCGCCCGGCGTGAGTACGGCCATCCCACTCATCGCCAGCCATCCCAACGTCGTTGTCACCCGCACGTTCTCCAAGGCCCACGCCCTGGCGGGGGCGCGCGTCGGCTACGGAATCGGGGACGCCGAGGTCATTGATGCCATGCAGGCTCTCCTCGTTCCCTTCGGCGTCAACTCCGTCGCGCAGGCCGGCGCCCTGGCCTCGCTCAACGATCCAGACGAGGTCCGCCGCGCCGTGCGCGAGGTCGTCGCCGAACGCGAACGCGTCGTGCCCGCCCTGCGCTCCCTCGGCTATGACGTTCCCGACACCCAATCCAACTTCTACATGCTGCGCGGTACGGGCCCCGACCTCGTCGAGGAGTGCGCTCGAGCCGGACTCATCGTGCGCCCATTCCCCGAGGGCGTGCGCGTGTCAGTGGGCGCCCCGAGCCACAACGACCGCTTCCTCGCCGTCGCCGAGCGCCACGCGCGCCGCGGCCTACGGGAGGAGGAGCGTGGCGAATAGGAGACAAGTCCACGCCATCTCGGTCAGGCCGATGAGCCTGGGGGACAGGGGTCTCTTCCGCGCCCGGCTCAGCGCAGGCATGGCCCAGGCGCGCGCCGTGAGGGCAACCCACGCGAGCACGCACCACGGCGAGACCACCGCGAACCACCACGCGATCGCGGTTGCCGCCGTGCACGCCGCGTGATAGGCGGTCGCACCCAGGGACCAGCGAGGATCTCGACGGCCCCGGATCATCGACCGCACGAGGGGAACGGTCCCCACGTAGTACGAGGCGAAGATCGCGCACGCCGCCCACGCGTGGGCTGATACGGCCACCGGGGACCCATCGGCGCTGGCCAGCGAGAACGCCACCGGACCCATGACGCTACCCGCCAGGATCGACGCGGCTCGCGCGGCCAGGGAGCGCTCGCGGCCCTGCCACACGAGGAAGAGCGCGCAAGAGGCGAGGGGAGCGAACGCGCATCCCCACCACAGCAGCTGCGGACGGGACACGAGCAACGCGACTCCCGGGATTGCGGTCGCCATGCCGTAGGTCGCCAACGCGGGGAGGATACGTGCCCGACGCTTCGCCGGGGTCTTCACCCACAGGCACGTGGCCGAGAACAGCTGGAAGGCCATCGCCCACGCGACCAGCAGGAGAAGGACAAACCACGAAAGACGCCCGGACAGCGCCCATCCGAGCAGGGGCGGCAGCGCCATCATGGCCCATGCCCCGTGCTGGTCGGACATCCAGCCGTGACGCTGAAGAGTGCGCATCCGGTGGGCGGAGGGACGGATGCCCCGCGAGCCTCCCCGCGGCGCGGCCGGTACCTGTCGAGTCATGAGCGCCTCACTGTGCATAGCCTTAGTTTAGTAACCGCGGCCTGTGGTGCTCAATACCTACGGGCTCAGCTGGTGAGATATCCCGTGGCCCGCGGACAACATCGCGCAAACATGGAAGACATGTCCACATCACACGTGCATACATCCGATTCCCCCGCGCCCGTCCTCTCCTCCGAGGACCGCAGTGCCCGCATCGCCGTCACGGTATTCCCGCTGTT
The DNA here is from genome assembly GCF_024584435.1 of Schaalia odontolytica. Lineage (GTDB taxonomy): Bacteria > Actinomycetota > Actinomycetes > Actinomycetales > Actinomycetaceae > Pauljensenia. Next base: position 1,741,182 of record NZ_CP102197.1, on the reverse strand, counting down.
GATCCTGGCCGCCTTCGCGGCCGCCATGATCGCTCCCGCGTTCTTTCAGCCTTTGGCACCGGGAGTCAACTGGGCCCTCGGCATCATCATGTTCGGCATGGGCCTCACACTCACGGTCCCCGACTTCGGTCTCATCATCAAGCGCCCGCTGCCTGTCCTCGTTGGCGTCGCCGCCCAGTACCTCATCATGCCGCTGGTCGGATGGGCGCTGTGCTACGTCTTCCGGCTGCCCGACGCGGTTGCCGTCGGCGTGATCCTCGTCGGATGCGCGCCCGGTGGAACCGCCTCCAACGTGATCTCGTACCTCGCCAAGGCCGATGTCGCCCTGTCGGTCACCATGACCTCCATCTCGACGCTCCTGGCTCCCCTCATGACCCCGTTGCTCACCGCCTGGCTGGTCGGCTCACGCATGCCCGTTGACGGAGCAGCGATGACGAAGAACATTCTGCTCATGGTCCTCGTTCCTGTCCTGGGTGGCTTTGTCGTTCGTCTGGTTGCCAACGGGCTCGTCGAGAGGATTCTTCCTGTTCTGCCGTGGATATCGGTGCTTGGCATCTGCTACGTGCTGCTGGTTGTCGTCTCCGGATCGGTTGAGAAGATCGTGACCTCGGGCGCGCTCATCATTGCCGTGGTGATCTGTCACAATCTGCTCGGTTACTTGCTCGGCTACCTCGCCGGGCGCGTGGGCAAAGGCTCCGACAAGGCGTCGCGGACGACCTCCATCGAGGTGGGCATGCAGAACTCCGCCCTGGCGGCAACGCTGGCGAAAACCCACTTCGCTGCCACCCCCGAAACCGCCCTTCCCGCGGCCGTATTCTCCGTCTGGCACAACCTCTCGGGTGCCCTCTTGGCCGTGCTCTTCCGGCGCTGGAGGAACGGCGGTTGCGCCTGACGAGAAAACAATGGGGGGAGGCCGGATGGCCTCCCCCCCCATTCTCATGCCTTCGACGGGCCTTCGATCACTCGCCGTCCTGGAAGTTGCACAGCGCCTGCAGTTCGTTGAGCGAGATCCCGGCCTGGTTGATGGCGGACTGCGCGTCCACGATCGCGGAGGGGCTGGGGTTCGCCACAAGGTCCTCCGCGGACTGTGCCGCCGCACCCAGGTCGGTTGCCGCGGCGCTGAGCTTCTCCTTGACCTCGGCGTTGTTGACCGACGCGACCGTCGTCTGGAGCTTGGAGCTGAGAGCCTTGAGCGCCTCGATGGCCTTCTTCGGATCCTGCGCGGCCTCCTCCTTCGAGAGGTTCAGATCCTTGGCGAGCGACTGACCGTCGGACGTAATCTTGGCGCAGGCATCGGCGACGCTCTCATCGCTCGGGGCGGCCTCGGCGGGGGCGCTGGTGGTCTGCTCGGTCGATGGGGCAGCATCGGGGGTCTTGGACTTGCTTCCCCCGCACGCCGCCGCTCCGAGCGGCAGCAGGATGATGAGCGCGGCGGTGGCGATACGACGCTTCATGGGAATGGCTCCTTGAACTATTGGTGATGGTTACTGTTCCAGTGTAGCGACCCCACGGGCCGATTGACCTAACGGTCGGCGATCGTGGGAATAAGAAATCGCCGGGACCTCGCGGTCCCGGCGATTCACCGAGTCGGGGTGGCGGGATTTGAACCCACGGCCTCTTCGTCCCGAACGAAGCGCGCTACCAAGCTGCGCCACACCCCGGTGCCGTTCGAGTATAGCCTCACCGTGGCGCGAAACCCAAACCGAGACAAACCAAGTCCGAGAAGTGTGTCCCACGCCGCAGCCTTGGGTGGGTGGGGGCGGAGGAGGACTCGTCCTACGCCGAATGGACGTGAATCAGGGAGGCCTCCGGACGGGTCGCGATGCGGATCTTCGCGTACGGCGAGGTGCCCAGGCCGGCGGACACATGCAGCCAGGAGGAGGAACCGTCGGGCGCCTCCCAGCGGCTCAGTCCCTTGGCGTAGGCCCGCGGAATGTCACAGTTGGTGATGATCGCGCCGAACCCGGGAATCCCGATTTGTCCGCCGTGGGTGTGCCCGGCCAGTATCAGGTCCGAACCCGCCGACGTGAGGGCGGAGACGACGCGCGTGTAGGGCGCGTGGGTGACACCCAGGCGCAGGACGCCCGCGACGCCCCACGACGAGGCCGGGGACGGCAAGCGATCGCGGTGAATGTGTGCGTCATCCGTGCCAAGAAGGCAGACTTGGCCCGTGGGGAGCGACAGCGTGCCCGACATATTCGACAGGTCGATCCAACCGGCCTCTCGCATCCGCCGCACCATCGGCAGATAGGGCAGGTCCGGCACCACTCGGACGGGATACGGCTTGGAGCGGTTCAGGTAACGGCTCCAGCGCTTGGGGATGGGTGAGTAGTAGTCGTTCGACCCGAGCACGAATGCCCCGGGGTAGGGCAGGAAGGGACGATAGGCCTCCATCACCATCTCGAGCGCGTCGGCCGAGCCGAAGTTGTCGCCCGTCGCGACCACGGCGTCGAAACGCTCTCGGGAGGCAACCTCGCCCAGGAAGCGAAGCAGGAACTCCTGCCCGGCGAAGAGATGAAGGTCAGAGATCTGGAGGATGCGCACCTCGGGTACGTGCGCTGCCACCGCAACCTCGTAGCGGCGCAGCACCGGCATGGTGCGCTCAACGGAGCCCCAGGCGAGCGCGGCGCCCGCCGCCGCAAGGCCCGCAGCACCAATCCCGGCGATCACGGCCGCGCCCGCACGCAGGCGAGCGTGGCCCGCACCAGCGGAGGAAACGGTGCGAATCGCCGAGGTGGTCTCAGTGCGCATGGGGCGACGGCGACGGCGCCGGCGTCGCCCCCTTCGGTGAGGATGCGCCGATGTTGGCGTTGGATACCGACTCGACCGGGGTGCCGGCAAGAATCTGGGACATGTACGGGGCCCAAATGTTCTGGCCGACGAAGGTCTCACCGTAGATGTCACCGTAGTAGGTGCCGTTGATGGTCACGCCGCTGACTTCCTGGGAAGAGTTCGCTCCGTGACCCACCCAGGCGGAGGTGACGACCGATGGGGTGAATCCCGTCAACCACGTGTTCGCGTGTCCGTCGGTGGTGCCCGACTTCGCGGCGAAGGGGCGGCCCTCACTCAGGCGAGTGGACGTGTAGTACTGCCCGGCGGAGGCGGTCAGTAGGGCCGCGGTCTTGTTGGCGACCTCGGCGGTGACGACCTGCTTGCAGTCGGCCGAAAACTCCTTGAGAACGTTCTCGTTGCGGTCGGTGACGGATTCGATTGACTGGGGCGTGCACTGCTGGCCGGAGTTGGCGATCGCCGCGAAGACGGACGCCATCTGCATGGGAGAGGCGGACACGGAGCCCAGGATGTTCGCCGGGAAGGGGGAGGGAACCTCGCCATCCTCGGTGATGCCCATCTCGTAGGCGGTGTCGAAGATCGAGCAGAAGTCCACGCGCGACGCCATGTTGACGAAGGCCTGGTTGACGGACTGCCCGGTCGCGCGAACGACGTTCATCGTTCCGGTCTTGCCGGCGAGGTCGTTCACCTGGTAGCCCTCGGTCACGATGGCTCGCCCGTCGCACTTGAAAGACCCGTTGGGGTAGTAGGTGTTCGAGGAACCCACGGTCTCGTACGCGGAGTGTCCCTCCTTGAACCACTGCAGCAGGGTGAACACCTTGAATGTCGACCCGACCTGGAAGTTGCCGTCCGCCGAGTAGTTCGACATCGTCTCCCCGCTCTCGATGCCGTACGTCGTGTTCTGGGCCATCGACAGGACTCGACCGGAGCGCGGATCCAGGGAAATGAGCGCGTCGTTGAGGCCGGAGGCGTCGCCCACGGGAATCGTGTTGGTCAGCGACGTGTAGGCGGCAGCCTGTTTCGCGGAGTCCATGGTTGTCCGGATCGTGATGCCCTGGGTCTTGAGCACTCGCTCGCGTTCGATGCGCGTCGCGCCGAACGTGGGGTCGTCGAGGAACTGCGCCAGGACGAAGTCGCAGAAGTAGGCCTTTGAGGACTCCGCGCCGGAGCAACCCTCCGAGGACACCGTTGGATTGAGCATGGCCTCAACCGTTGTCTCCACGCCCCGATCAAACTCCTCCTGCGTGATGACGCCCTGCTTGAGCATCGTCGCCAGCACCGTGTCGCGGCGGTTCTGAGCGGTGTCGGGGTGAACGAGGGGATCGTACTGGACGGGGGACTGAACGAGGCCCGCCAGGAGCGCGGACTCCAGGTAGTCCAGCTCCGAGGCCGACTTCGAAAAGTAGCGCTGGGAGGCTGCTTCCACGCCGTAGGTGATCGGGCCGAAGGAGGCAATATTGAGGTAGCCGGTGAGGATCTCGTCCTTCGAGAGGGTCTTCTCCAACGCTAGCGCGTACTTGACCTCCCTCAGCTTGCGCTCGGTGGTCTGTTCGGTGGCGGCGCTCACCTGGTCCGCGTCGCCCTCGAGGTAGCCGCGCTCGGCCAGAGAGTTGCGAACGTACTGCTGGGTGATGGTTGAGGCACCCTGGTGCCCCGTGTCGCCCAGGTTCGTGACGAATGCTCGCGCGATGCCCGTGGCATCAACACCGTTGTGCTCGTAGAAGCGCTTGTCCTCGATCGCGACGATCGCCTTCTTCATGACGTCGGCGATGTGGGAGCTGGGAACCACGATGCGTTGCTTGTCGTAGAAGTGCGCGATGACGCCGCCCGACGAATCGAGGAGCTGTGACTCTTCCGCGGGAGCGACCGTCTGCAGGTCGCCGGGCAGCTCGTTGAAGACCGAGGGGACCGACTTCGCGGCAAGCGCGGTGGGGCCCGCGACGGGCACGAGCATGCCCGCACCGACAACGCCCATGAGCGCGGAGACACTCAGGAACGCCATCAGCAGCGCGAGCAGCTGGGCCGGTCGGACAGCGCGAGGGTGAGAGTGCGACATACTCCTAGCTTACGTGGCGCTCCGCCTATCCGGCGTGCAGCGCAGCTGAAAAACTGCATGATCGGTCACCCGCAGACCAATAATCGGTTGTCGCACCGTTTGCACCCGTAACGGCATGTGTGTATGGTCACAAGGAGGACTCGGAGTTGAGTGAAGTGGAGTTCGCGATGTCAACGTACGGCGATGACCAGAGCTGGGTCGCGCGCGCTCTGTGCGCGTCCGTCGAGCCGGACGTGCTGTTCGTGCAGGGTGCATCGCAGCGTCAGGTCCGCATGCGCTGCTACGAGTGCGAGGTTCGTCTCGAGTGTCTGGCGGATGCTCTCCAGTCCGAGGCGAACTACGGCGTGTGGGGAGGCCTGACGGAGAGGGAGCGTAGGGCGATACTGCGCCACTATCCGCACGCCGAGAACTGGTTGGAGTGGCTGCGTTCCTCTGATGAACCCCTCGCCCATGAGCTGCGAAGCCCCCACGTTCCGAAGGTCCTGTCTTACGTGCGACCTCAGATGGCGGGTAGGATGACACCATGACTCAATGGGAATACTCAACGATTCCGCTGCTCACGCACGCGACGAAGGCAATTCTTGACCAGTGGGGCGCCGACGGGTGGGAGCTCGTCCAGGTGGTCCCCGGTCCCACCGGCTCCGAGAACCTGGTCGCATACCTCAAGCGCCCGATCGAGGAATCCGCTCCGATTCAGAACTGATGCCAGCGCCGCGGCCCTGTGGTCGGCGCGCTGCCGCCGTTTTCTCCCGGCATCGTCGGGGACACGCGCGGATACTGCTGTGGGCCGACACCGTCAGGTGTCGGCCCACAGCGCTAGAAGCGAGGGTCAGCGAGCGCGACGAGCGAGGCGATCAACATCGAGGAGGGTCACCGCGCGACCCTCCAGTCGGATCCAGCCTCGAGACACGAAGTCCGCCAGGGACTTGTTGACGGTTTCGCGCGAGGCGCCGACCAGCTGGGCCAGCTCCTCCTGCGTGAGGTCGTGAGGCACGTGCACGCCCTTGTCCGTCGCCGTGCCGAAGCGGTCCGCAAGATCCAGAAGGGCCTTGGCGACGCGGCCCGGAACGTCGGAGAACACCAGATCCGACAGGGATTCGTTGGTGCGGCGCAGGCGCTGGGCGAGGGCACGCAGCATGTGCTTGGCGAGGGTGGGGTTGGTGTCGAGCACGTGCATCAGGTCCTCGTGCTCCAGGTAAAGGAGCGACGCCGGAGAGACGGCCGTCGCCGTCGTTGAGCGCGGACCCGGATCGAAGAGCGTGAGCTCGCCGATGATTTCCCCGGGGCCCAGGACCGCGAGCAGCGATTCGCGGCCGTCGCTGGAGGTGTGGCCAAGCTTGACCTTGCCTTCGGTCACGATGTAGAGGCGATCGCCGAGATCCCCCTCGTCGAAGAGGGTCTCCCCGCGACGCAGGGTCGTGTGACCCATCTTCTGCTGGAGGGACACCTGCTGTGCATCATCAAGGCCACCGAACAGCGGCACCTGGCTGATGAAGTTGCCGTCACCGATCATGGTGAGAAGCTCCTTCCGCTCGTTCCCGATTGCTCGGGCGTTCGATTTGGACTGCGCGGCGAGTCCCCTGTGTTGCACCGCTCACTAGGAGGTACCGCGTGTCACACCATTATGCCCTATCTATCAGGTGAAATGCGTTTCATTCGGCGAGTTGTGTGAGCCGTCTAATGAAATATGTGGTGTCGAACCTATGCGCCGATGTGCCTTGCGAGGGCCTCGGCGACGTCTTTCGGCGCCTCCTCGGGGAGGAAATGCCCGGCCTCGCGAATGACAATCTGTGTCAGTGGAGCGTTGACAAACTGCGCGTCGGCGGCATGATCGAGCGAGGACCAGGCGCCGTCATCGTGGCCGACAAGCGAGAGGACGGGAACCCGCAGCGGCTCCGACAAGGTGCGTTTGACCGATCGGGAGAGGCGGCGAGCGGAAGTGAAGCCGCGCAACGCCGTGTGAGCGGCGAAGGGACGGCGCAGGGCGGCGCGGTAGGGGCCCGACTGGGACACCAGCGCCTCAACGCTCGCGGGCGAGGCCCACGCGCGGTACATCGTGGTCACGAGCGAGCCCTTGTGGAGCGATCGCTCCCTGCCGGTTGGGAGCGTGAGCCTCCCCCGCAGGACGCGGCCCCCCGCCCAGGGCGCACGGCCGACAATGGGCTGGATCCCGAGGGGGTGCGGGGCGGACAGGACGGCGACCGACCGCAGCTCCAGCGGGCTGAGCGCCCCGATCATCCACGCGACGGTGCCGCCGATGCCCATGCCGGCGACGGAAAACGAGGAGACGCCCAGGGCGCGGACAACTCCGATGACGTCGCTTGCCATCTGCCTCAGGTCGCACTCCCCGCGTGTCAGATCGGAGGTGCCGAAGCCGCGCAGATCCAGGGCAAAGACTCGGGGCGTGCGCCCGGCCAAAACCGGAAGGACATCGCGCCACGCCCACCAGTGCTCGGGGAACCCGTGGAGCAGGACGAGCGCATGGTCCATGTCCTCGCCCATGTCCGCGACGTGGAAGGTGGCGCCGCCGGCGCTCACGTGGCGGTGAGTCCAGGGGCCCTCAAGCTCGATCGCGCTGGCGGGGATCAGCGTCGTCACTTGCGGCCGGTGTCTTTCGCAGCGCGCTTGCGGGCGCGCTTGGAGTAGAAGGCCTCCGCGGGGTTGGTGGTCTCCAGCGAGGTGCGCAGTGCCTCCTCGGCGCGACCGGCGCGGCGCGCCGAGTGAGAGACGTAGGCGACGCCCATGAGGAGCGCGCCCACCACGACGAAGCGGCCGGAGTACCCGGAGGCCTGCAGGTGGTGCATCAGGTTGGCGCCCACCGGACCGGTCTGGCTCAGTGAGGTCAGCGCGCCCAGCAGCGACGAGGCCGTGACGCCGGGTGCGAGAACCCACGGCAGCCCGGCAGCGAGCGTGAGGACCCCCATGATCCACGCGCCCAAGGACGAACGGCGCGCCAGGGCGAAGAGGATGACGCAGACGAGCACGGTGCCCGCCAGCTCGCCGAGCGCCTGGAAGGAGGCGATGCCCGTGTACATGGGGGCGGAATCGGCCAGCGTCATGCGGGCTCCGGCGTCGGCGGCCAGGAACCAAGCGACGGGCGTCAGGAGCAGGAAGCCCAGGAACGAGATCCAGTGAGCGCCCGTCCGCGAGGGCATCTCCGTGACCTGCGGGGCAGCTGAAAAGAGCTCGTCGTCGAGGCGCGCCTCGCCGCCCGCGTTCGTCCCACTGCGCCCTGCCGACGCGATGGCGGCTAGCGTCGCGGCTTCGCGGTCGCCGTCGGCAAGCACCGAGCGGCGGCGCGGGCGGGCGGCCTCGGCGGCGTCCTGATCCTCGAAGGAGTACGAGGCGGGGGCTGGGTGGGTGGGCAGCTGAGTCGTCTCGTCTGCCCCGGCCGTGTCGGGCGAACCCGCGGCGTCTCGCGCGGGGAGTGGATCGGCGTCGCGTGTCAAGGAGGCCGGTGCGTCGCCCGCCGTGGATTCCTCCTGCGTGGCGGCGGTGTCGGCCGCGGGGTACGGGCGCAGGGCGGCGTTCTCGCGCACGGCGGTCGTCTCGGTCGGCGACGAGGCCAGCGGCGGGATCGAGGCTGCGGGGGGCTCGTCGCCGAAGATAATCGTGCGGCGTGAGGGCAGCGAGTGAGTGGCGGCCGCGCCGCCGATCTCGCCCGATGCGTCTTCTGTCGGCGCCTGCGCGTCGGGGGAAGTCGCCTCGGAGTGCGTCGAGGGAGCTTCCGTCGTGGCCTTGGGTGCCTGCCGATCCTGGGCGGCATCCAGATTCAACCCCAGCATGGCGGCGGCCTGCGCGGGGGTCATCACGGGCGAATGCGTCGGCGCCGCATCGCCGGGATCCTCCGCCGCGGCTCCTCCCGCATGGCCCGCGTCTTCGGTGGCCTCGTCGGTCGACGCATCGTCCTCGCGTGTCGAGGTGTCCAGCGATGAGAAGGGAACGTCCGTGGGGGAGGCGTCCGTCGTAGCGTCCTCGGCCTGCTCCGCGGGCTCACCGGCCTGCTCCGCGGGCTTACCGGCCTGTTCCGCGGGCTTACCGGCCTGTTCCGCGGGCTTACCGGCCTGTTCTGTGGACTCACCGGCCTGCCCGGCGGGCTCAACGGCCTTCTCTGTGGGTTCAGAGGCTTCGCGGCGTGAATCCGGTGAGGAAGCGTCGGAGGGGGCGCTCTGCGTCTCGATGGGTGATGCCGGTGTTTCCCGGGCACCGCTCGCCGGAGCCGAAGGTTCCGGGGTTGGCAGGGACGCAGTCTCTTCGATGGAGGCCTGCTCGGCGGGGGACTCCTCGACCGCTGCGGGTTCCTCGTTCGGCGAGGCGGACCCCTCCGTCACGGGCGATCCCGCGGAGGACACCGGGCTACCCGGAGTCGCCCGGGTCTCAGCGTCTTCGGCCGGGGCGTTGCCTGCGGGTTCCGGCTCTGGGCTCTCATCGGAAGCATCGGCCTCGGCGTGACCGGAAGCGTCGGCGGAGGCCTCAACGCTCGGGGTGGGCTCCTCCGAGGGCTCCGATTCGGCGGAAGGCGTGGGAGCGGGAGAGTCCGGCTCGTCTGCGGGCGAGTCCGGGGCGGGCGCATCTGCCTGCTCTCGCGCGGCCTCGGCCGCCGTCTCCGTGTCGTCGGAGGAAGCGTCGGTGGCGCCGGCTACGGGCGGGACGACGGGAAGTTCGCCCGTCGAGATACGATCCTCGATCGCGGGCTTGAGCGGAGCAGCCGCCGGAACCCGTCCGGTCAGGCCGCCGATCGCGACCGACTCGATCTCGCCCGTGTGAATGGGCGCGCTGGACTCGCCGATGATCGCCGAGGCGTCGGAGTCCTCACCCGGCAGCTCGATCTCCTCGCCGGTGAGCACCAGGTCGTCGCGCTCGTCCTGGGCGCGCTGACGCTGGACATCAAAGTCGTTCTCGGACATGCTTCCTCCTTGTTTCTGCCCACATATTACGAGCCTAGCGGACGCTCGCGCGCATTAGTTCCCGGCAGGCCCCTCATTCGCCGTCGATTCCGCCGCGGAATCCCGAATCTTTGCGGCACGTAGGCGAGCCCAGAAGACCCCCAGGGACGCGCAACCCGTCGCCATTCCGAGCGCCGCCAGCGGCGGAGACGCCAGGGCTATCCTGGTGATGATCGAGGTACCCGGAACGATCACGTTTCCCGTGAGGGAGGCCCACACCGGAAGCACCACGTAGGCGGGAAGCACGAGAACGATCCACGCCGCCACCTGAGCGCCCGTAATCGACCAGCGTGCGCTCACCGCGACGAGGGCGAGGGCGAGGGCCGCGGCCAGGGCAAACCACGGGGGCGTCGTGTAGGTGGCGAGCACCCCCTCCAGGCCCATGGCCGCCACGTTCGTCGAATCGGAGGGAGCGGCGACGATCATCAAGAATCCCGCCGCGATGGCCGCGGGAATGGCAACCGTTGTCCCAAAGGCGTGGCGGTGTACGCGCGCCAGTGGCATGCGCGTTTCCTTCCCCGCCCGAACACGCACCGACTTAATCGTCAGCGCGCACGCCCCGAGCATCAGCGACAGACACGCCGGATACAGGCACCAAGCGACCCCGGCGGCCATGTCACTGGAGCCCACGGATGACCTCATCAGCAGCGGGATGCGGGCGACCCCCGCAAGCTGGGCGACCCCCACCGCGATCGACCATGCGAACGTGACCACCATGCCCGCGCTGGACTCCTCACAGTTGAGTGCGATGAGCGCCAGCAACAGTGACGCCAGCGCCATGCCGATCAGGCCTTCCACGGACGCCAGCGGTTGGCCGACGGCGGCGAGGGCCTGCACGTCGACCATTGACGACCCCAGGAACACGAGGGACATCGGTGCGAAAAAGAACGCGAACAGACCCGAGCGCAGGCGCGCGGAGAAGTTTCGATGCTGCAGAAGCGTCATGCCCCTAGTGTAGAGGGGTGAGTATCGAAGCCCTCGTCGATCCGGCGCCTGGCATCCTGCGCGCCGCGGCCGCGCGCGCCGACGTCGCCTCCGCGATGGAGGAGGCTCACGCCTCCCTCGCCGACCTGCGTTTCTCCGAGGGTCTGCGTCGCGGCTGGCAGGAAGCACGCGCCGAGGCATCCATCCGCGAGGCGGCCGCCCTGGCGATCATCGAAGGAGCGCGCACGAGCGTCGACGACGTGCGAGCCGCGTCCATGAGTGATCGAGGCGGCCCCTCCTCGGACCCGGCGTCCGCCCTCGCGTGCGGCATCTGGCGCTCCCAGTGGAGCCTCGCGTCGCGCTTCCCCCCGCTCAACGCCCGATCTGCCGCCCGCCCGCGCACCCCCTCTGTGCCCCTCCCGTCTCTCATCGCCGGACTGCACCGAGACGCGTGCTCGGCCTTGGTCGCGGTCGGCCTCGTGCCCACGTCCTCCGTCGCCGTCCCAACGGATCCCTCCCTCCTGGCCCCCGCCCTCGCCTACGCGCGCTGCGATGCGCCCGCGCTCGCGGTCGCGGCTGCCCTGAGCGCACACTTCCGGTTCCGGCGCGTCTTCGAGCCGGCCTCGTGCGCGGTGGGCGCGGGCGTGGCGCGGTGGATCCTCGTCACGAGGGGCGTCGACCCCACCGGCGTGTGCGTGCCGGGAGCGTACGATGCGGTGGACCCGGCTCGAGCGGGCCGCGCCCTGGCGGGGTGGGTCAGCGCGGACGAGGCAGGCCTGGCCAGGTGGATCACCCACTACTGTGCGGGCGTCGTCTACGGCGCACGGGTGGGTCGCGACGTCGCCCGGCACGTCCAGGCGGGAAGGCTCGCCTAGCGGCCCAAGCGGCGACGCACGAGCGCGCAGGCAGCCACGCCCGTGGCGACGCCCGCAGCGAAGGGAAGCGCGATCTTCGCAGCCGTGGGAACCCGCCGGGGTAGCACCCGGACCGTGGACATGAAGGTCAGGATCGGCCAGCCCTCGTTCTCAGCCATCTCCCGCAGGGCACGGTCCGGATTGACGGCGAAGGGGTGCCCGACCAGGCGTAGCAGAGGCGCGTCCGACACGGAATCCGAGTAGGCGTAGCACTGGGTGAGATCCCATCCGCGCGCTGCGGCCAGTGCCTCGCAGGCGTCCGCCTTCCCCTGCGCCTGGTTGAAGTGGGTGACCTCGCCCGTGAAGCAACCGTCCTCGTCGACGGCCGCGCACGAGGCCAGAACCTCGTCCGCTCCGAGCATCTTGGCGATGGGGCGAACCACCTGCTCGACCGACGCCGACGCGATAACGATGACGTCGCCGGCGCGCTTGTGCTGCTCGATGCGCTGCAGCGCCTGGGCGTAGCAGACGGGCGCGATCGTTTTCTCGAGGGCGTCTTCGACGGTGGCCTCCAGGAAGGCCGCGTCCCATCCGCGCGCCATGCGTCCCATCGCGTCGGCCATCTGCTGCATGCGCGACTCGTCGGCCCCCGAGAGCAGGTAGGGAAGGTGAACCAGCACGGAGGCGACGGCGGCGCGTCGGCTCATCAGGCCGGCCTCGATGAACGGCCCAGAGAGCGCCACGTTCGATGACGTATCGAGGATCGTCTTATCCAGGTCGAAAAATGCCGCGCGTGCCATCGCAATCACTCCAGCCTCGGTAGGTGTGGGCGGGCCCCCCATCGGACCTCTTCGTTCACAGCGTGACACCTTGTGTCGGCGTTGTCCACAGGGGAGGGGGTCGCGCTTGGACGGGCACGGGCGAGCGGGCGCACGGTGGACCCATGAACGCCGACCCCATGCCGATTCGAGGCCCGGTCGCCCTCGTCGGCCTCGCCCCACCCGACCTCGAATGCGCTCACGACGCAGCCGTCCTCGCGGGGGTGACGACGTGCGCGGACCCCACCGACGCGGTGCTCACGCTGGCCGCTCCCGGCACCCCGGTGCCAGCGGGTGTGCCCTGCGTCCGCGTCGGGGACGCGGGGCAGGTGAGCCTTCCTCGGGACACCGCCCTCCTTGTCTCCCTCATCGCCGAGGCGTCCCGGCTCGCGCGCCGGTCGGGTCCGACGTGGGTGGTGGCTGGGATCGCCGGGGGAGTGGGGGTCACCAGCGTCGTGCGCCTGCTCGCTCGTCGTCCATCGTGGTCCGGGTGGGCAAGGACGTCGCTCTTTCGCCGCGCCGCGCCGACGAGTCCGGCCGACGCGGCGCCCGTCCTCGTCGACGCATCGGGGTCGGTGCCGGGTCTTGCCAAGGCCCGCGACCACTGCGTCCCGGGGGTGCGTTGGGCCGACCTCGATGCCTGCGAGGACTCCTACCTGCCCTCCCTGCGCGGCCAGCTTCCCGTGCTCAACGGAGTTGCTTGCCTCGTGGGAGATGGGCGCGGTGGCGCCCAGGCCGACGATCCCAGGGTGGAGGCGGCGTGCCGATCGATCGACGGCCCCCTCATCGTGGACGCCGGACGATGGAACCGCGCTGCGGCGCGATGCGTTCGGGCCATCGGAGCTCACGCCCTCGTCCTCGTGACGAGAGGCGACCTGGAGGGCGCCGCCGCTATGGCCGTCGCTCTCTCGGTCGCGCCTCCGCCCTGCCCGGCCATCACCCTCGTGAACGCACGTCGCGGGCGCAGCCGGGGACTGGCCCACTGCGCTCCCACACCGATCCTGCGCGCACCGAGGCGCCCCGGGAAGGACCTGCGAGCGCTGCGCCAAGCCCTCTCGGACGCTTCCGGCACCCGAGATCGGGCCGAGCGCTCCGCGCCCCGTCTCCGCCGGGGAGAGACTGCTCATGCGTAACGCGCTGCGACTCCTCGCCCGGGGCACCTCCCCTGCCCTCGCCGCCGCAACCGCCTCCCGCCCCGGATGCGGCGCGAGCGAGGCGGCCCGCGCCCTCGACACCCTACGAGCGCGGCAGCGCGGAATGACCCTCGCCCTGGCCTCGATACTGGATGACCCCTCGGTCACCGACGTGCTCATCAACGGCACGCAGGCGTGGGTGGACAGGGGAGGCGGCCTCGTGCGCACCGACGCGGGGATCGCCGAGCCTTCCGAGGCAACGCGGCTGGCGATCCGCATGGCGTCGGCGTGCGGGGTGCGCCTGGACGACGCCAGCCCGATCGCGGACGGGACCCTCCCGGGCGGGGTGCGCATGCACGCGGTGCTGGCGCCCGTCTCGGGCTCTGGAACCCTCGTGTCGCTGCGGATACTCGGTAAGTCCCGCCTGCGGATCGGCGACCTCGAGGGGCGGGGTACCCTCCCGGGGCCCGTTGGCCCGCTCGTGCGTGCCCTGGTCGCCTCCCGCTCCAACGTTCTCGTCTCCGGTGCCACCGGCAGCGGAAAGACGACGCTCCTGGGCGCCGCGCTCGCGCTGGTTCCTGCGGGCGAGAGGATCGTGTGCATCGAGGAGGTACCCGAGATCGCGCCCGCGCACCCGCACTGCGTCCACCTCATCGAACGCAAGCCAAACGTCGAGGGGCGAGGGAGCGTCACCCTCGCGGACCTGGTGCGTGCCGCGATGCGCATGCGCCCCGACCGCCTCGTCCTGGGGGAATGCCGAGGCCCGGAGGTCCGAGACGTGCTCACCGCCCTCAACACGGGCCACGACGGGGGGTGGGCAACCCTGCATGCCAACGGCGTGCGCGAGGTGCCCGCTCGGCTCGCAGCCCTCGGCGCGCTCGCGGGCATGAGCGAGTCGGCGGTTGCCGCCCAGGCGGCCAGTGCCCTCGACGCGATCCTGCACATGAAGCGTGACCAGCGCGGGCACCGGCGGGTGGTCGAGGTGGGGGTCCTCACGAAGGCGGGCGATATCCTCGAGTGCGTTCCCGCGCTCACCTCCAGCGACGACGGTACTGTCCGCGACCACGAGGCGTGGACATCCCTGGCGGGGCGGGTGGGGCTATGAGCTGGTGGGTAGGGGCGTTGACCGCATCCACGGGTGCGGCGGTGGTTCACCGCTTCGAATCGGCCGGTTGGATCGCCGTGGCCATCTCCCTCGGGGTGTGCGTCCTGGGGTCTCTGACCGGAGCCGCGGCGAGCGCCGTGCGGGGCGCACGCGAGCGGCGCATCGTGCGCGCGTGGGCGCGTAGCGCTGCGGGAGGCGCGAAACGGGAGGTCGACGCTCAGTCGGGGGGTACAGCGAGTGGCCGCCTGATCGGCGCGGGATCGGGGCGGCACAGGGGGCGGGCGCAGGGGCCTCCAACGCCCCGGGAACTGTCGCTCCTGGTTGCGGAAGTCTCCACCAGGCTCCGTTCGGGGTCCCCCGCGGCCGAGGCCTGGCGGCTCGCGTTGGGCAGGATCGGTGCGGGCGGCGCCGAAGAGCAGGGCCAGGACTCCTGTCCCCGCATCGTTGCACAGTGGGCGAGAACCCAGGGCGGCTGGAGCCTTCCCTCCGCGCGCTCGCGCTCCCCCGATGCCGCTCGTTCCAGCGCCTTCTCCATCGTTGTGGCCTGCCGATACAGTCACCGGCTCGGTGCGCCCCTGGCCGATGTCCTCGATGCCATTGGGGGAGCGATCGACGATGCTCAAGCGGTCGCCGAGGCGCGGCGAGTGGCCTCCGCGGGCCCCCTCATGTCCGCCCGCGTCCTGAGCGCCCTTCCCCTCGTCGGCATCGTCGCGGCATACTCGCTGGGAGCCTCCCCGTGGGCCTTCTACACGGGAGGAGGGGCCGGAAGCCTGTGTGCCGCCGTCGGGGCTGCAGCGTGGGGCGCGGGAATCGCCTCGTGCCACAGGATTCTCTCGGCGTGCGCGCGAGTTCGCGAGGAGGTGGACTCCGCCCTCGCGTGCGACCTGGCCGCCTCGGGACTGGCCAGCGGGGCGGCCATTCCCCGGGTGCTTGGCTGCCTCGCATCGGCCTGCGAGACGGAAACCCTGGCCTGGACGGCCGCCTCCCTGCGGCTCGGGGTCTCCTGGGCCGAGGCCTGGGAGGAGGCGCCCGGATGGGCTCATCCGCTGCGCGACGCCCTCGAGGCCGCGTGGACCTGCGGCGCCGCCCCCGAGTTGATGTTGGCTCGCTGCGCCGCATGGGAGCGCCGGATGCGCCTCGCCGACGCGAAGACCAAAGCCGAGGAGCTCGGCGTCCGCCTGGTCGCTCCCCTGGGGTTGTTTTTCCTGCCCGCATTCCTCGCGCTGGGGATCGGCCCCCTCCTGGCCTACCTGATGGCCGGAATCGACATGTAGACGGGCGCATCCACAGGAAGGAAGTGCTCCCACCGGATATCCACAGATCCTCCTGGCCCCATGGTGGGCAGGCGGTGGAGGGACTCACACTGGGCGTGCACGCCGAGGGGCGCGCACGAGGAAAGGACAGACCAATGACGATCATCGATCGAATCAACCTGGCGGCGCTGGGCGTCCAGCTCGCCGCGCGCGGTCGTTTCGTGGCGGCGGTGCGCCGACTGGGGGACGCCGACACCGACGAGGCCCGCTCAGGGCGGCATGATCCGGAGGCGGGGGCTACCACGGTCGAGTATGCGATCGGCACCATTGCGGCCGCTGGGTTCGCGGGACTACTCATCGTGATCCTCAAATCGGACGCGGTGCGCTCAGCCCTCGAATCTGTCATTCAGGAGGCGCTGAGGACCCGATGAGACGCGACGAGTCTGGCTATGTCACCGTCGAGCACGCCGTTGGGTTCGTTGCTGTCACCCTGATGATTGGCGTCATCGTAGCGGTTGCTCAGGCGGGAATCACCGGATCGTCCCTGTGTCAGGCGGTTCGTGAAGGAGCCAGAGCAGCATCTACCGGTGCGCAGGATCCGCAGGCGGCAGCGCGGGCGGCGTACGCGCCGGGAACCTACGCTGTGACGCGCTCGGGTGGATGGGTGAGTGTCGCCGGAAGTGCCCCCTACCGCGGCGTGTTGGGCTGGTCGGGGGGCGTGGCCCGCTGCACGGTCACCACGCTCGACGAGGGGAACCTGCCGTGAGAGCCGCGGCGGCGCGCCTGCGCGCGGGCGAGGAGGGATCGGGAACCGTCAACTGCCTGGCCATGATCGTCCTGTGCATACTCCTGGCGGTGACCCTCGGTGGCGTCGGCGCGGCGCGCAGCGCCTCCGTGCGACTGCAGGCCGTCGCCGACGTGGCGTCCCTGGCGGGGGCGGAGCAGGCGGCCACCGCAGCCTGGGAAGACGTGGGGGAGCGGCCGTGCGCGTCCGCCTCCTCCGTGGCCCGGGCCAACGGGGCGATTGTACAGTCCTGCGAGGTGAGGGGAAGCGACTGCCTGGTGGAGGTCTCCTCCAGCATCCGAATCGTTGGAGTACCGGCGATCCTGCGCGCCAGGGCGCGGGCCGGGACCGGTGGGTAAGAAATTCACAGGGAATTGCCAGCTTCGTTCAATGCTTCCCACAGGTGGGGCCCCTACATTAGGAGTCATCAAGCCAAGGGCAACACCCACAAAGGGTGGCCAAGAAAGGGAGCGCATCGGAAGACTTGCACTGTGTTGATGGGATACTCGAAGGGGTCGGCCTCAGGGTCGGCCCCTTCGAGTCTGTGCGGCGCGCCTACCGGGGGGTGGCCGCGCGGGCCGGTTATGCGATGGCCGACCACATGCACACCTCCCTGGTGTGCCAGGCCATTGACATGTCGGTCAGGAGATGCCCGGTCGAGGAGTGTGTGACGATCTTTCACTCCGACACGGGGAAGCAGTACACGTCCCAGAGGTTCCTGGATCGCCTCAAGTCCTATGGTATTCGCCCGTCAGTGGGGCGTACGGGGGTGTGCTGGGACAACGCTTGGGCTTCAGTCATTCAACGCTACGCGCAAGAACGAGAGGGCTCACCGAATGGTCTATCCCACGAAGGACAGGGCGATCAAGGATATCGCCTCGTGGATCGAACTGAGATACAGTCGTACTCGTCTCCACCCAACTCTAGGGTGTCGCATTCCCGACGGGGTCGAAAGCGATTTCCTGGACTTAACGAATGCAGCCTGAAACACAAACAAGCACTGTCCGAAAA
Source organism: Schaalia odontolytica (assembly GCF_024584435.1). GTDB lineage: Bacteria > Actinomycetota > Actinomycetes > Actinomycetales > Actinomycetaceae > Pauljensenia. Next base: position 1,723,508 of record NZ_CP102197.1, on the reverse strand, counting down.
ACACCCAGCAGTTCAGTGTGGGCTGAACCCACGTGAAAGAAAATGGAGAGAAAATGACTCAGGCAGATGTTCTGGTGGTAGGCGGCGTGGGAGTCGATCACATTGTCCGAGTGAAATCCTTGCCCCTCCCTGTTGTGGATTCCATGATGGTTCCGCCCATCGTGACCGTCGTGGGTCACACGGGTAACGGCGTGGCCTTCGGTGTCCACACGCTTGGCCGCACCTCCGCCATGGCGGACGTGATCGGAGATGACGCTGAAGGTCGGCTCATCCAGGACGCTTACTCAGCTGCTGGGATCCCGATAACATTCGTCACGCACATCAGCGGCACGCGACGCTCGGTGAATTTGGTGACCGAGGAAGGGCAGCGCATGTCCCTGTACGATCCACGACATCCGTTCGAGTTTATTCCCGATTCGTCGCTGTGGCGCGAAGGCATCGAGAGGTCCCGTCACGTGCACGTCTCAATCATGAACTGGGCGAGGTACGCCTTGCGGGACGCTGTTGCCGCAGGTCGGTCGACGTCGACCGACCTGCATGACTGGGATGGTGTTGCCGACTATCACAAGGATTTTGCCTATGGTGCCGACTACGTCTTTGTGTCAGCCGCGGCGCTAAGGGACGAGTCCGGTGTGGTCGCAGACGTTTTCGCCCGAGGGCGTGCCCAGTTCGTGGTGGTGATGGCCGGGAGTGAGGGCGCCCGTGTGTGGCAACGGTCGGACGAGTTGCCACTGCGGATCAGCCCGATCTCTATTCCCGGTCGTCCGGTCGTGGATAGCAACGGGGCTGGCGACAGTTTTGTGGCGGCTTTTCTGTGCCACTACTTGGACCACGGCGATGTCTTCGGGGCCGCCCGCGCGGGCGCGGTGGGTGGCGCCTGGGCGTGCGGGACCCTCGGGACACACACGAGTTTTGTCGACGCTGAGACGCTAGAGCGGCTTCTGGCTCGGTGACGGTGTGGTCCAGATGTCCCAGGATGATGTCGGATACTGGACCGCCGAGCTTCCTCAAATCGGACGCGGTGCGCTCAGCCCTCGAATCTGTCATTCAGGAGGCGCTGAGGACCCGATGAGACGCGACGAGTCTGGCTATGTCTTGTAATATCGGCGATCCTGCGCGCCAGGGTGCGGGCCGGTGCCAACCGGCGTGAGGGCGACGAACCCGCCTAGGCTCCCGGCGCCCGATCACGCAGGTAGGCGAGCAGGCGCAGGGCACCCGCCTTCGAAAGGGGTTCGTTGCCGTTGCCACACTTGGGGGACTGAACGCAGCGCGGGCATCCCGACTCGCAGTCGCAGCACGAGACGGCCTCCAGGGTCGCGGTCACCCACTCGCGCGCGCTGCGGTACCCCGCGAGCGCGTGCCCTGCCCCGCCTCGGAACGCGTCGTGAACGAAAACCGTGGGCAAACCCGTGTCGTCATGTCGCTCGGTCGATAGCCCACCCAGGTCCCACCGATCGCACGTCGTCACCACCGGCAGCATCCCGATCATCGCGTGCTCGGTCGCGTGCAGCGTTCCCGCAAGGTCGCGTGCCTCAATCCCCGCCGCTTTCAGCACGACCGGAGCGAGCGTGAACCACGTTGACTTCGTGGCAAGCGTGTGGGTGGGGAGGGATAGCTCCACGTTGCGAATGAACTCGAGCCCGGGCAATCGCAGCAGATCATAGTCGGTCACCCGCGTCGACACGTTCGTCGGGCCGTGATGCCAGGTGACGGCCCCATCCCCGCTCGCGTAGGACTCCTCAACGCCGCACACCTCGACGCTCGTGTGCGTGGAGGCGCGGGTGCGCAAGGGGGTACGCACCTCCTCGACGAGGGCGACCCGGGCGTCGCGGCCACGTGGGGGTGCGACGATGAGGGGTGCGGCCCCCTCGGACACCGCCTCCGCCCGTTCGACCCCGTGTTCCCGCTCGACGACGCCGCGCTCAAGCGGGTCGGGGCTCGCCCCGAGCGGAAGATGCGGCCATCCCCGCGCGGCGGGAGCGCAGGGCTCGGTGAGGGAGGACAAGCTGAGGACGTGAAAGGTGCGTCCCTGGTGGATGTAGATCGCCCCGGGGAACACGTGGGCATCGGCCGAGGCCTCGTCGATGGTGCCAACGACCGCTCCGGCGCGCGCCTCAACGATCTGAACGTCCCCGGAGGAGCCGCGCAGGTCCGTCAAGTCGGTGGGACGCTCGGGACGGGTGGCATCCCAGAAGTAGCCGGCCGGCCGGCGCCTGAGGTATCCGTCGGCCCTCAGGCGTTCGGCGATAGCCTCCAAATGCTCGCCAAAGTAGGCGTTGTCGGATGCCGTGATCGGTAACTCCGCCGCCGCGGCCGCCACGTGCGGGGCCAACACCCACGGATTCGCGGGGTCAATGACGCAGGCTTCGACCTGTCCGAGGATCTCCTCCGGGTGGCGCACGAGATAGGCGTCCAGGGGATTGTCCGACGCGATGAGAACCGACGTTCCCGGGGCGCCGGCGCGCCCCGCGCGGCCGATCTGCTGACGCAGGGACGCCCTCGTTCCCGGCCACCCCACCGTCAGGGTCGCATCCAGTCCCGAGATGTCCAACCCCATCTCCAGGGCCGAGGTGGTCGCCAGCGCCCGCACAGCCCCCGTCCGGATCGCGTCTTCGAGGGCGCGCCGCTCCTCGGGCAGGTACCCGCCCCGGTAGGCGCCCACCCTGCCCGCCAGGGGCGAGGCATGTGATGACAGGCGGTCGCGGATCTGGGCGGCCACGGCCTCGGCGCCGGCTCGCGAGCGGACGAAGGCCAACAGGCGCGCCCCCTCCTCGACGAACGCGCAGCCGAGAGCGGCGGCCTCCGCACCGGCGCTGCGCCGTACGAGGGGAACACTCAGCGTCGCGGTGCCGGGCGGGGCGTCGATGGCATCCAGGAACGAGGAGATGTCCACCTCGGATGCGTCGGCGACTACTCTCCCCTGCCACAGGACCAGCTCGTGCTCGCCGACGGGGGAACCGTCCTGGGTGACCGCGGTCGGGTCGCGCCCCGTGAGCACCCGTCCCACCGCCCGCGCGTCGCGCACGGTCGCGCTGAGCATGAGGATCCTCGGATCCGCGCCCAGGTGGTGTGCGACGCGCAGGAGCCTGCGCACGAGGAGGGCGACGTGCGAGCCGGTCACGCCTCGCCAATGGTGCGCCTCGTCGATGACGATGAGGCGCAGCGATGCGAGGAAGCGTGACCAACGCTGGTGGGCGGGCAGCATGACGTGGTGCAAGAAATCGGGGTTCGACAGGACGAGGTCCGCGCCCGCCCGCGCCCACTCCTTGGCCTCGCGCGGCGTGTCGCCGTCCACGCACTGGGCGCGTACGCGTCTCAGGCGCTCATCGACGCCGTCGGGCTCCGGCGCGCCACGCTCGGTGGCGCGCGCGGCCTGGCCGAGCAGCGCCGTCAGTGACGCCAGCTGATCAGCGGCGAGGGCCTTGGTCGGGGCCAGGTACAGGGCCGTTGGGCGACGGTGGATCGCCGAAATGCGGGAGGATTCCTCGGCCTCGACGAGGTCGGAGAGGATTGGGGTCCACGCGGCCAGCGACTTGCCGGAACCGGTGCCCGTCGCCAGCACGACGTCGGAGCCGCCGCGCAGTGCGTCGAGGGCGCGACGCTGGTGAGTCCAGGGCCTCGCGACCCCCCGCCGACGCCATGCCTCCACGACTGCGGGGCAGACCCACGACGGCCACGATGCGAACTGGGCGCAACGGCCCGGGAGGGTCACGCTGCCCAGGAGGCGATCGTCGTTGGCGCTCAAGCGCCTCAAGACGTCCAGCAGGTCTGATGGGGAGGGGCCCGAAGGGCCTTGATCAGTGCTCATCCGAGCCGGTGACCGCCCACCCCAGCGTCTCGGAGGCGGATTCTTTCACGTACCGGATGGCGGCGATCCCCGTCGAAATACCCGACGAAATCGCGTCGCGCAGCTGCACGTCGGACAGGCCGGCTTCCGTGTCCACGACGAAGTCCGCGTAGACGCCCAGCTTGCCCTCGGGAGATACCGCGGTGTACACGGTCGGGAAGTACTTCTCACGGTTCCAGTTGTCCGCCGTCGCGAACAGCGCCGACTCGGCGCTCGCGGGTTCCATGCCCGTGTCCCACACCGCCCGAATCGACAGGAAACGCCCGGCCGCGTCAAAGGAGACGAGGAACGGGATGTCATCGAAGATCGCGCCCGCGGCGCGGCCGGACTCGATCACGTCCAGCGCGTAACCCATCGAGCGCACGGCCGATACGACCCGCTCGAAGTCGGCGGGATAGGGAGTTTCCTCGTCCTCGGGAACGAGGTAGGGAACGTTCATCGCAGGGGCCTCCGATCCTGGCTGTCCCAATCCACGAAATCGGGCAATGCCACCTCAAGGTCCGCAAAGAAGCCCATGATCATCGACATCGATGTCTCGAAGAAGTTGTCCAACTGAGCCTGGGTGAGGCCCGAGAGCACGACGATGTTGCACTCGGCGATCAGGCCGTACTGCGTGCCGTCCTCGAGCGGAGCCACGTACGCCTTCGGACCCGTGCGCGTCGAATTGCAGGTCGCGACCTCGCGAGCCAGCTCGCCGAACTGCTCGGGCGTGCGGGCGATGCCCCGCCACTGCGCGCGCAGCTGAAGAATCTGAGGATTCGTTGCATTCCAAAAGAACGCCGCGTTCGGCATCAGATACGCCAGCTCGCCCTCGTTGTAGTCGCCAAAACGCACGTCCCGAGACCTGAGCAAGTCTCGGATGCGATCGGTGCTGACAGGTGAAGAAGAAGCCACTGACAACTCCCGCGTTGAACGTACAGATTTGGACACCCCCACTCTAACCGAGCCCCACGCACGGCGCGCGCCCACCTCGGTCGCCTCGTATTGGCCGCCCTGGCGGGCGTGGACCGCGGGCCGCTTCGACGACGAACCGGGTCGCGCCGGGCGGGGCCGATGCGTGCGGTGCGGTCCATGACAAGCAAAAGGCCACGCAGAAACCACCCGCTCATCCCGGTTAAATCCGCGAACACCTCTTCCGCTCCACTACAGTGGGTGGGGAACGACCATCGACGCGAACGGAGGACACCGTGGACGACCCGAATCTCGCCCTGCCCTCCGACCCCTCCGTCGACGAGTCCTACACGAAGAGTTCTCGGCCCGCGCGCCCCCGCTCCTCGTCGAGCGGCGGCGCCAATGCCCGCGGGCGCGGCGGGGCCGAGGCGGGAGACCGGAGCGCCGGCGCCGCTCAGCCCGAACCGTCCCGAGCCGCGCCGGGCGCACCCGCTTCCCCTTCCCTGACCTCCGATGCGTGGTATCGTCGCCAGCTCGCCCGGCGCCTCGGAGGCGTCGTGACCTGCCTGGTCCTGACGGCACTCATCGCGCACCTCGCCCTGGCGACCGCGCCCGGGCAGGTCGTCGACACGATCCTCATGGAGGGCACGATGCGTTCGGCCCGCCACTACGAGGGCTTCTCCATGCTCATCACCGGGCTGGTGTCCGTGCCCGTCATGGTGATCGCGGGCGCCGCGGTTGCCCTGGTCGCCGCGGCTCGTCGGCGTCCCACGCTCGCGGGGCGCGCCCTCGGCGCCGTCATCGGCGCCAACATAACGACCCAGATCCTCAAGGACTACATCCTGACCCGCCCGAACCTGGGTGTCACAACCGGCGCCGGGAACTCCCTCCCGTCGGGACACACCACGGTTGCTGTCACGATCTCCCTGGCTCTCGTGGTCGTCGCGCCCAAGCTCTCGCGCAGCCCGTCCGCCTGGCTCGGGTGGGCGTGGACCGCGCTCATGGGCGTGTCCGTCATGATGGAGGGGTGGCACAGGCCCGCTGACGTCATCACGGCCGTCCTTATCGCGGGTGCGTGGGCCCTCGCCCTGTCTCCCATCGAGCGGCGCCCCCGGCACGGAGTACACGTGCAGAGAATCATGGCGTGGATCAGCCTGGGGCTTCTCGCTCTAGCCCTTGTCGCGACGGTGGCCGGGCTGTGGGGCTTCAGCATGTCTGCGGCCTCGCCCGGTTCGGGCTACGGATTCGAGGACTTCCTGCAGATTCGACCGTGGCGGTCGCTGGTCCTGGGAGTCGCTGCCGTCGCGTGGGTGAGCGCCGTGTGCGGGCTCGTCATGCACGAGGTCGACCGCCTGGCGGGCGAGTAGGCCGCGTTCTAGTGGGGTCCGCCCGCGGCAATGGACGCCGGTGGGGTCGTGTTGCGGGCCGCAGACGGTGGATAATGGGTCGTGGCGACCGGCCTGCACGGCTCTATCGGACGGGGCCGCGGTCCGGCCTCGCCGACGACCGACGCCGCCACGAGACGAAGGAATCGACATGCCTGGCCCATCTTCCGCCGTTGTGACCTCCGCTCCCGCCCGCATCCTCCTGGGCCTGATGCGCATCGCCGTTGGCTTCGTCTTCCTGTGGGGTTTCCTGGACAAGACCTTCGGCCTCCACTTTCCTACCGGCCCGTCGCGCGCCTGGATCAACGGGGGCACGCCGGCCCAGAGCTTCCTGACGGGCGCGACGGGGGGTAAGCCGCTTGCCTCTTTCTTCCAGGCCCTTGCCGTTCCGGCGGTTGACTGGGTGTTCATGGCGAGCCTGCTGGGAATCGGGGTGGCGCTCATCCTTGGGGTCTGCACGCGCCTGGCGGGAGTCGGTGGGGTCATCATGATGGGCTTCATGTACGCGGCGACCGCGCCCTGGGTGTGGGGTTCGCTCAATCCCGTGGTCAGTCAGCATCTTGTCTATGCGATGGTCCTGGCGCTCATTCCCCTCACGAGCGCCGGGGATACGCTGGGACTCGGGGCGCGGTGGAAGAAACTCTCCGTGGTGAAGAAGCTTCCCTTCCTCGTCTGACTCTTCGCTGGTGGCGCGGCCATCGCGCTCACGCGTACGTCGCGGCGTGCCCGATGCCGGTCGCCTCTCGCGCGAGGTGTGTGCGCGCTCGCCCGCCGCCCTCACGGAGCGCTGCCGCCCGTCGACGATGACAGGATGTTGGTCCTAGGAAAATGCGGGGGAGGCGTCGACGTGGCGAAGGGAACCCGCGACGCGCGGGCCGCCTCTGTACTACCCGACCGATACTAGATACAGTGGCTCATGTTCGACCCAAGCACTACATCTAGTGTTCGTGCGGGCGCCTTTCCTCCATCGAGAGGCGTCGACCCGATGGGACGGTAGCGCCGCCACCGCCCACGATGCCACGAATGCCGCGCGACGAGAAGCAACGCCGCCACGTGTCGACGCGCCGAACAAGCCGCAGCGCAACCCCAGCTCCCGGTGCTTCGCCCGCGCAAGCGAGCGCGGATCACCTCGCGCCGGGGCATACATCAGTCACAGAAGAAGCCAGACAGGAGAGGGGCCATGACCAGCGCACCCCGTTATGACGTCGATGCCATCGCAACCGTGGAGGAGTACCTGGACCGCTCCGATTGGCGTGTCAACGCCAACGCGAACCAGGGGTACTCGCTCGGGGGGCTGATCCTGAACTCGGCGGGCAAGATCGTCGCCAACTACTGGCTCGAGCACGTCTATACGCCCGAGATCGCGGCGCCGCACCGCAGCGGCGACTACCACATCCACGACCTGGACATGTTCGCCGGATACTGCGCGGGCTGGTCGCTCAAGCGCCTCATCCAGGAGGGCTTCAACGGTGTCGGCGGGGCCATCGCCTCCGCCCCTCCCCGCCACTTCTCCTCGGCGTGCGGCCAGATCGTCAACTTCCTGGGCACGCTCCAAAACGAGTGGGCGGGCGCTCAGGCATTCTCCTCCTTCGATACGTACATGGCCCCCTTCGTGCGTCTCGACGACATGACCTACGAACAGATCGTCCAGTGCATGCAGGAACTCATCTACAACCTCAACGTTCCCTCCCGCTGGGGGAGCCAGTGCCCCTTCACCAACCTCACCTTCGACTGGACGTGCCCCGACGACCTCGCCGACGAGCACCCCATGATCGGTGACGAGATCGTTGACTTCACCTATGGGGACCTGCAGCGTGAGATGGACCTCATCAACCGCGCGTTCATCGAGGTCATGACCGGTGGAGACGCCGACGGACGTGTCTTCACGTTCCCCATCCCCACCTACAACATCACCCCCGACTTCGATTGGAAGGGTGAGAACGTTGACGCCCTCTTCGAGATGACCGCCAAGTATGGGCTTCCCTACTTCCAGAACTTCATCAACTCCGACCTGGATCCGCACATGATCCGCTCCATGTGCTGCCGCCTTCAGCTGGACCTGCGCGAGCTGCTCAAACGAGGCAACGGCCTCTTCGGGTCAGCCGAGCTGACCGGATCCATCGGTGTCGTCACGCTCAACATGGCGCGCCTCGGCTACCTCTACAAGGGTGACGAGGCAGGCCTCGTTGCCCAGATGGACCGCCTCATCGACCTGGCCTCCCAGTCCCTCGAGATCAAGCGCGAGACCATCCAGTTCCACATGGACCACGGCCTCTTCCCCTACTCCAAGCGCTACCTGGGGACGCTGGACAACCACTTCTCCACCATCGGCGTCAACGGCATGAACGAGATGGTGCGCAATTTCAGCGACGACGCCTACGACCTCACGGACCCGCGGGGCTTCGACCTGTGCGTGCGAATCCTCGACCGCGTGCGCGAGCGAATGGTCGAGCTGCAAGAGGCGACCGGCCACATGTACAACCTTGAGGCCACGCCCGCCGAGGGCACCACCTATCGCTTTGCCAAGGAGGATCGCAAGCGCTTCGCCGACATCATCCAGGCAGGAACCGAGGCCGAACCCTACTACACGAACTCCTCCCAGCTTCCCGTCGCCTACACCGATGACCCCTTCCAGGCCCTCGAAGACCAGGAGATCCTCCAGGGCAAGTACACGGGCGGAACGGTCCTGCACCTGTACATGGGGGAGCGCGTCTCTTCCGGAGCGGCCTGCAAGGAGATGGTGCGCCGATCCCTCACCGCCTTCAAGGTCCCCTACATCACGATCACCCCGACTTTCTCGATCTGCCCGGTCCACGGATACCTGGCGGGAGAACACCTCACCTGCGACAAGTGTGCCGCGGCCCACCCGGGTGACGAGCCGCAGGCCTGCGAGGTGTGGACACGAGTCATGGGATACTTCCGTCCCGTTCAGTCCTTCAACATCGGCAAGAAGGGCGAGTACCACGAGCGTCGGATGTTCTCCGAACAGGCCGCCGACTCGCACGGTGAACTCGTCAGCGCATTCCCCCCGGCGGGAAGACGCTGACGTGAGCAGGTCTGCCCAGGGCGGCTGCCCAGCATCTCCCCCGACGCCCCCCAAGGCCTCGGGCGAGGCACGCGGGGCAGCCCCCGGGAAGGCATGGGGGCCGCAGGATCTGCAGATCGCCGGCCTGGTGCCCATGTCGACCGTCGACTGGCCCGGTAAATTCGTCGCCTCCCTGTTCTTGCAGGGCTGCCCCTGGGCATGTCCGTACTGCCATAACAGCGCGATCATTGACCCGCGCATCCCCGGAGTGGTCGCGTGGTCCTCCCTCGAAGAACTTCTCGCGCGCAGGCGAGGCCTCCTCGATGGGGTCGTGTTCTCCGGCGGCGAGGCCACCCGGCAGATCGCCTTGGCCTCGGGGATGGCGCGCGTGCGCGAACTCGGCTTCGCGGTGGGCCTGCACACCGCCGGGCCCTACCCGGGGCGCCTCGCGAACCTGCTGGACGAGGGCCTCGTCGACTGGGTCGGCATCGACCTGAAGGCCATGCCCGACCACTACGAGGCGGTGGCCGGGCGCGTGGGAGCGGGAGAGAAGGCGTGGTCCTCCCTCGAGATCCTCCTTGCCCACCCCGACGTGGACCACGAGGTGAGACTCACCGTCTACCCCGACGGCCCGCGTGACGGCCTCGACGTGGCGCGCGCCGCCCGGGATCTGGGCGTTAGATGTTTCGCCCTTCAGCAGGCGCGCGAGGTCGGCACCCCGGCGGGATTTGTCTCCACCAGGCCCGGCTGGGACGACCAGGTGCGCGCGCTCGCGGAAGACATTGACAACCTCGGTTTTGACAGCTTCGTGTTTCGAGGCGGTTCATGAGTGTTTTGTCAAGTGACAGCGCCGCATGGTGGAAAATGCACAAGGTAAATTTTCGCCTGCGACGTGCGGGCGCGGTATGGTGTAACAACTGCATGACCGTTGAATCTTGGAGTAGCGATGGCAGAAGAGCTGCATTTCGACAACCCTGCGGCGGCAGCCCAGGATCCATCGACCGACGCTGAGGCACTGCGCCAGCTGGCCTATCGCTACCCCGAGTTGCGCCCAGCTGTCGCCGCGCACCCGCACGCCTATCGCGGTCTCCTCGACTGGCTGCACCAGTTCAACGACCCGGCCGTCAACGCCGCCCTTGAGGCGCGCGACGACTACGACGGATACATCGACTCCAACGGGTACCTCGTCATGCACGGCGACGTGTCGGGTGCGGTCGCGGGTTCCTCGATCCGAACCTCCGAGTCCGGCATGTACGTCCTGGGTCAGGGCGGCGTCAACTCCTACTCCCAGGTGGAGAGGACCACGCCATACTCCGCGGTCGTCGGCTCCAGCGCGCCCGTCCCGCAGGTGGACGCTCGCGAACAGGTCGTCGCGCAGGTGCAGCGCCAGTCCATCATGGGGAGCAAAGCGCCAAACGATGCCCAGGCAACCGCGGCCTACCCAGCCGCCTCCGTCGGGAGCGCCTACCCGAGCGCATCCGGTCCCGCACGCCCCCAGAACATGCCGCAGGCGTATCCGGGGGCGGGAGCCTCCTATCAGGTCCAGCCCACGGCGCAACAGGGAACGTCGGCGGAGGAGACCGAATCGGGCGGACGCCGCGGCATCTCCGTCATGGCCATCGTCCTCACCATTCTTGGCGTGATCGCGGTGATCCTCCTCGGATTCGTCATCTACGTGTTCACGCGCGGCTACGAGGGGCCCACCCCCGGGGCCAATGCGAGTCCGTCGCCGACCTCAACGGCAACGGACGCGTCGCCCTCGCCGAGCGCCAGTTCCGAGGAACCCGCCAAGTATCCGGCCCCGGCCGGCGCGCTAGCCGTGGACTCCTTCTCCTCCCCGTCGGGCAACATCACCTGCTCCTTCAGCGCCGACGGCGTCAGCTGCGGTATCAGCGAGTCTGACTGGGCCGATGACGGCTACAGCTCGTGCCCCAGCAATCAGGTCGGCGTCCTGTCGGCGACGAAGGACAAGGCAGCCCAGTCCTGCGCGAACCGGGCGCCCTCGGGCGGCAACGCTCTCGCATACGGGGCGGCGGCCGCCAAGGGCGACTACGCCTGCCATTCCACCCAGGACGGGATCAGCTGCTGGAACACGAAGAGCGGCCAGTCCTTCGCGCTGGCGCGCGGCGGATGGATGACCGGCTCGACGGGCGAGATCAGCCCCGATAAGTTCCGCTGGAACCAGTAGGTGGCAGTCACGCGAGGCGGGCCCCGAGGAGACTCGGGGCCCGCCTCCCTGTCTGTCCCGACGACGCCCGGGGTCGGCCGTTCCCGTCCCGCGCGGCGCCGGCTCCCCGGCCCCACCCAGCCGGTGCCTCGTCCCCGGACGCCTACTCGGCCTTCTCGATGGGGCCCAGGATCAGGTTCGCCCACGCGGCGTGGAGTGACTCCTGATCGGAGGGCTGGAAGAGGCCGGCGAGCGCGTCTCGGTACAGGCGCGAGAGTTCGTGCGTGTTGTAGTAGGCGCTGCCCCCGCACGCGCGCATCGCCTGCTCGACGGCGCGCAGCGTGGCCTCGGCCGCCGCGTTCTTCGCGGCGGACAGCTGCGGCATCCAGGAGCGACCGCGGTCCACGCCCGCGTCGATGTCGCGTGCGAGCTCGCGAATCTGGGGGCCGACCGCGTTCATCAGCAGGGCGGCCTCGGCGATGCGCCACCGGATGTCCGGGTCATTGGAGTACGTCGCCTGGTTCTTGACCGACCGCCTCGTTGCGACGTGCTCGGCCGCCACCTCGACGGCGCGCTCGCCCACGCCCTGGTAGGTGGCGGCCAGCAGGATCTCGAAGTGGGAGAAGATCCCGAAGATGACCGGGTCGGTGCTGGGGCCGGGATCCGTCACCGTGAGAATGCGCTCCGCGGGTACTTCCACGCCCTGCAGGAGGGTCGTCATGGACTGGGTGGCGCGCATCCCCAGGGTGTCCCAGTCGTCCTTGATCGTATAGCCTGGATCGCCCCGGTGGACGATTCCGAACACGGACTTGGGGCCCTCCTCGGTCTCGGCCCGCCCGAAGACGAGCAGACGCGTCCACACGGGGGACAGGGACGTGAAGATCTTGGTTCCCTCGAAGGAGTATCCCCCCGCTTCGTTCGCGGTCGCGCGCGTCGTGGAGCCGAAGAGAACGAGGTCGTTGCCGGGTTCGGAGATGCCGAAGCCGAAGACCTCGCCGGCGGCCGCGTCGCGCAGGATCTGCTCGCCTCGCGCGTTGCCGTGGGCGACCAGGTAGCGACCGAGACCCACGATGATCTGATGCATGTTGATGCCCAGTGCCGTGCCGGGAGCCGCCTTGGCCAGCGCCGTCTGCTCGGCGGCGATCTCGGCGAGCGTCAGCCCCGCGCCACCGAACTCGACCGGAACGAAAGCGCGGAGGTAGCCGGCCGCGCTCAGGTCCGCGAGGTCCTCCGCCGGGTAGGTGTTGGCGGCGTCGGCGAGGCCGGCGCGCTCGTGGATGCGGGAGCGCAGGTCGGGTGTCAGGAAGCTCAATGTCTGCCTCTTTCGGATTGTGTGTGGGGCAACGCCTCGGTCCCGTGCGCGGACTTGGACGGGGCCGACGGGAATCAGTCGCATGTGAGGGTGCCCTTACTGTACGCCGACCTCGGCGCGTGGGCGAGATGTCACACGTGCGACGGAGCGCCCCCTGGCCGCGGAGCACCCCCATTAGCTAGGGTGGGGTTGTGAGTACTCCGAACGCGCCCCACCCCGCCCTGACTCCGCGCGAGCGTTTCCTGCGCGAGCGGCAACAGCGTCAGAACACGACGTTCTCCATCATCGGCGTCGCGATGATCGTGGCCGCGGTGTTGGCGGCTCTGGTGTTCACCGGGCTCCTGCCCATTCCTTTCGGCAACGGCTTCTCGGAGAAGATCAAGTACGCGGAGGTCGGCGACGTGCCGTGCCCGACCCAGAGCGCTAAGCCGGTGCCCCCCTCCCAGATCAGCGTCACCGTCATCAACACCACGCAGCATGCGGGCCTGGCCAGCAAGGCCTCGGACATGCTGGCGACCGCGGGATTCCAGATGCAAGAACCCGACAACGCGGAGGTCGAGTACACGGGCAAGGTGCGCATCACGGCGGGAGCCTCGGCGGTCGACGCGGCATACTCGGTTGCCCGCTTCTTCCCGGGTGCGCGTGTGCGTCTCAGCGACGCGACGGACTCGTCAGTGAAGGTCGAACTCGGCACCTTCTACGACGGGGCGATGAGCGCCGAGGACGTTCAGCGCGTCTTGAAGTCCTCAGATTCGGTTGAACAGCCCACCAAGTGCCTGCCGATGTCGGGCACGCACGACAAGTAGTCCACGCGTCCAGCGCCCGGCGGGCGCGTCAGTGTGGCGTGAGGGGCCCCACCGTGCCGCGGCCTCGGATATTGTGAAGCAGCGCCTCCCCGTCGGATCCGTACCAGACGGGCACGCCCTCGGGAACGGTCCACAGGGCGTCCGGGACCATCGCCTCGAAGCTGCCGTGCGCCATGAATTGCTCGATTTCGGACAGTGAACGAATCGCGATTCCGGCGACGTTGCGCGGGAAGTCTCGCGCGAACTCGGCGTAGATCTCGGGGTCGCGCTGCCCGTCGTCGCCCACGAGGAGCCAGCGCATCTGCGGGAACATGCGCGCCAGGCGGCGCAGCTCCCGGCGCTTGTGCTCGGGGCCGGAACGGAACCATCCCGTGTTTGAGGGGCCGAAGTCCGTCATGAGGAATCCGCCCGCCGGGTAGCCGCTGCGCTCCAGGAACGAACGAACGGTGGGCACGACGTTCCACGCCCCGGTCGACAGGTACATGATGGGCGAGTGAACGCCCGGGGGGACGTCCTCGGAGGAGGCGGAGGCGGTGGTCAGCGTCGTCAGCAGGTGGGCCATGCCGGGGACCGCTTCACGGGAGGAGACGCGGTCGACGAACGCGTGCTTGGCTGCCGTCACAAGGCGCGGCAGCATCGAGACCATGACGGTGTCGTCAATGTCGGAGACGACGCCGAATCGCTCCTGGTCGGAGACGATGCGCACGCGTACGCAGGCCGGACGCCCGGCGCGGATACGTCCCTTGCGGGGACGCTCGTGCATCGCCGAGGCGGGGGCGGGCAGGGGGGTAGCGGTACGTAAGGTGGCCGCGAGCTTGGCGGCGGTGTCCTCTGACATGCCCAGGGCGCGAACGTCACCGGCATGCAGAACCTGAATCGTCGCGTCGTGCCAGCCGGGCGTCAGGCCGTGGCCCAGGATCGTCATATCGACGAAGCCGCCGCGGTCCGCAAATGCGAGCCTGCGGGCCCGACCAACCGTGACGAGAACCGGCTGGCGGGGAACCTGCGCGTTGAAAAACTGGCGCCAGCCCCGCCGTGTTTGCAACCAGGAGCGTCCGTCGTCGCCGCGCGCCATGAGAACCCGGCCGAGGATTCGGGCGCTGCGCTGGGACCCGATCCCACCGAATCCGACGACTCCCGGGTAGTACCAGCCCTTCGACATGGCCGCGACGAGCAGCGTTGACGCCAGCTCGCCCGCGCCGGCCGTGAGGGCCAGTGCGAGCGAGGGAGATTCGTCGTCGATGAGTGGTGGTCGCAAACGCATTAGGCCAATCATAGGGCTTCCCACCCCCCGCGGCGCAAGAACCGTCGGAGGGCAGGGAAGTCAGTCGAGCGGAAGCCTGGGGGTGGGGGCGGCATCGGTCGTGCGCAGGGTACGCAGTCCGATGAGCATGAGGAGGACCATCGCCCATCCGGCTCCGGCCATGGTGTAGAGGCCGCCGCGCGCGCCCACCGCGTCGATTGCCGGACCGGCGATGGCGGTTCCCAGCGAGGTGCCCAGATTGATCGAGGTCGACATCCAGGTCAATCCCTCGGTGAGTTTCCCGGCCGGGACTGACTTCTGGATGATGACGTTGACGTTCGTCATCGTGGGCGCGCAGGTGACGCCCGTGATGAGGATGACGACCGTCATCGCCCACAGGTTGAGGGCGAAGGGGAAGGCGCTCATTCCCAGCGCCATTGCGACGACACCCATCGCGAAGAGTTGCCAGGTGGGACGTCGCCACGTGCGAGCTCCGTACACGAGTGCGGCCGCCAGCGATCCGATCGAAAAGATCGCCAGGAGGATCCCGCCGAGCGCGGGCGCGCCTCGCTCCTCGGTGAAGCTGACCATCGACACTTCCATCGCGCCAAACGTCATGCCCATGCCGATGTAGGTCGCGGCCATGACAAGGACGACGGGTTTGCGGATGACGGACTCGCGGGGTGCATCCGGGTCGTGGGGAATGATCGCGGGTTCGGAGGATCGACGCGACAGGAAGAGGGCGCCCCCGACCGCGAGGCTGGTGATCGAAATGACGAGTCCGCTGGCGGGGTGCACGGCTGTGCCGAGAACGGTGGAGAGCACGGGGCCGACGATGTAGACGAACTCGTCAACGGCGGACTCGAGGGCGTAGGCCGTCGTGAGTTGGCCGGGCTTGCGCAGGATCGTTGACCAGCGCGAGCGCACGAGCGCGCCGGGCGCTCCCCACGTGGCGCCGGCGAGGGCTGCCGGGATGAAGAGCAGCCACTCGGGTGCGTGCATGATGACGGCGGTGACGAGCGCACACATCGACAGGGTGGAGACGATCCACGCGGGGCCCATGACGCGCAGCTGTCCGTGGCGGTCCACGAGGCGCGCCAGGAGCGGTGCGCAGATCGCCATGACGACGATGTTGACGGCGGAGACGGCGCCCGCGAGGGTGTAGTTGCCGTACTCGGCGCGCACCATCAGGATGGTTGACAATCCGACCATCGACATGGGCAGACGCAGCACAAGTCCAGCCGCGGAAAATTTCCAGGCGTCCCGGTAGCGCAGAATGTCGAGATAGGTGCCGAGCATCCGCTCATTCTACCGCTGGAGAATCGGCGGGTGCGGGCTGGGAATGTGGCGTTCGCACACCGCCGGGCGGCGCCCTGCCGTCAGTCGCTCACCTCGAAGACCCCAACCTGCCCCTTCTCGGCCAGAGACAGCGCATGGTTGACGAAGGAGTAGTGCCCGGCCTCGACGGGGGTGAACTCCACGAAGCCGCCTTCAGCGGCCCCGAGGGCGAGCACCTGACCCCAACCGCCGCCGCTGCCGCCGCCCCGGATCACGTAGGCGCCCTCGCGCCAGACCGTGTCGAACTGGGTGCCCACCACGTGGAAGGTGGTTGCCAGGTTGGGGCCCGCGTCCATGACCCACACGCGCACGCGCTCACCGGTCTTGACTTCGATGGGGTGCGCCTTGTACTGGAAGGGCACGCCGTTGAACGCCATCGCATTGGGTTGCAGCGCCGACAGGAGCGAGGCGTCGGCGCTCTGCCCGTCGCCGCCCAGGTAGAGCTCGGAGGCGATCATGACGTACTCGCGGTCAACGCCATCCAGGTCGGTCGGGTCGATGATGACGGCGCCGAACATGCCGTTGGCGATGTGCATCGACATGGGGGCGGTCGAGCAGTGGTAGAGCCAGATTCCGGCGTTCTTTGCGACGAAGGTGTAGTCCAGGCTCTGCCCCGGCTCGATCGAGCGCATGACGTTGTC